>WFMM01000152.1 GCA_015484595.1 Nitrospirota bacterium
AAACAGGTTCGCAAGGGTGTTGTATCCTACGGGGTTAGTTCCTATGGATACGACATGCGTATCAGTGATGAGTTCAAGATATTTACCAATATCAACTCCACCATAGTTGACCCAAAGGGATTTGACCCGAAGAGCTTTGTTGATTACAGGGGAGAGGTCTGCATAATTCCACCAAACAGTTTTGTGCTTGGTCGGTCTGTGGAGTACTTCAGGATACCCCGTGATGTGATAGTCATCTGTCTTGGAAAGTCCACCTATGCACGATGCGGACTGGTGGTAAATGTCACGCCCCTCGAGCCTGAATGGGAAGGGCATGTGACCATTGAGATATCCAATACAACACCCCTCCCGGCAAAGATATACGCTAACGAGGGCATTGCCCAGTTGCTGTTTCTTGGCGCAGAGGAGGTCTGTGAGACCTCTTACAAAGACAAAACAGGCAAGTATCAGGCGCAAAAGGGTATAACCCTGCCAAAGATATAGGAGGCCCGTTGCCAGCAAAGGACAAACTCATATTTGCACTTGATGTCAACGACCCTGTCCATGCCCTTGAAATAGTTGAGCGTTTCTCTGACTGGGTTAACACATTCAAGGTTGGACTTGAGCTCTTTGTCTCTGCAGGGCCAGAGGTAGTAAGGGGCATTCACGAAAGGGGAAAGAAGGTCTTTTTGGACCTCAAGCTTCACGACATCCCAAACACCGTGTCAGGGGCTGCGAAGGTCATTGCAGATATGCAGGTTGAGATGTTTAACATCCATGCATCAGGCGGAATGGAGATGATGAAGCGGACGAAGGAGACCGTTGTTGAGCACTGCCTTAAGAATAACCTTAAAAAACCAAAGATAATCGCCGTAACAGTGCTTACCAGCATATCACAGGAGGAGTTTAAAAAGGAGATGGGTTTTCAGCACAGCATAAAGACCCATGTAAAACACCTTGCCTCTATGGCCTTCAGGGCAGGGCTTGACGGTGTGGTGGCCTCAGGTCACGAAATAGATGCAGTAAGAAATGTTACAGATCCAAACTTTATCATAATAACCCCTGGTATCAGGCCGTCCTGGGCACCTCCTGATGACCAGCGAAGAACCATGACACCCAGCGAGGCGGTTCACAGGGGTGCCAACTATCTTGTGGTGGGCAGGTCTGTTCTCAGGCAGCCTGAGCCTGAAAAGGCAATTGAGCTTATATCCATTGAGATAATGTCCTCGTCATGATCGCCGAAAGCCTAAAGGTCAGACCCGACAAAGGGGATTTTATAGATTGCATAAAATCGACTGAACCGGTGGCCCTGCCACCTCTTTACATGGAGATCCCCTACAGGTCTCCCTACCATGTCTTTGAGGCCTTCAGGCAAAGAGGCAGTATCCTTCTTGAAAGCGTTAAAGGCACTGAAAAGATAGCCCGTTACTCCTTTGTCTGTCTCTCGCCCTTTTTAGAGCTAACCCTGAAGGATGGACTCATTGAGCTTACCAGAGAAGGGAAAAAATCAGTATCAAACAGAAGACCCCTTACGAGAATGAGAGAGATACTAAAGGCATATCCTCAATGCCCTCACAGGGAACTCCCTCCTTTTCAGGGTGGATTTGCAGGTTTTTTCAGTTACGACTTTGTCAATTATCTTGAGAGACTTCCCTCTACGGCTACTGATGACCTCAGGATACCCGAAGCCCACTTCTTTCTTTACGACAGGCTCTTTGCCTTTGACCATAAAGAAAAAAGATGTTACGCCATAGTCTGCCCCGGGGCAAGGATGATAAGTTTTGGGTTCAATCTTCCCTTTGAAACGCTATGTCTTAAAGAGAACGATTATCTGGAGCTTTACGAGCAGGCAGTTGAGACACTACAGGATATGGTGAAACTGGCAAACCAGACACCCTGTGAGGAGCCAACCAGTGAAGTTCCCCCGAAGAAACAGACAGTGGAGATAGTGCACGAGATGAAGATGGCAGAATACATGGACATGGTGGTAAGGGCTAAGGAGTACATACGGGCAGGTGACATCTTTCAGTCAAACCTCTCACAGAGGCTCCATGCAGAGATAAACCCGGAAAAGCTCTGGTCTTTATACAGCATCCTCAGGAGCATAAACCCCTCCCCCTTTGCATGTTATGCAGACTTTGGCAGTTACCAGATAATAGGCTCTTCACCCGAGCGGCTTATACGGCTTCGGGGCAGAAGGGCTGAGACACGCCCCATTGCTGGCACAAGGCCAAGAAGGGGCATAAAGGCACAGGACGAGATGATGAGGGCTGAGCTGCTTCTTAACGAAAAGGAAAGGGCTGAGCACATCATGCTTATTGACCTTGAACGGAACGACCTCGGAAAGGTATGTGCCTATGGCTCTGTAAGCGTGGATGAGCTGATGATTACAGAAGACTACTCCCATGTCATACACATTGTCTCAAATGTAAAGGGAGAGCTTACGGATGGAAGGGATGCCTTCAGCCTCGTGCGGGCTACATTCCCGGGCGGAACCATCACAGGGGTGCCAAAGGTAAGGTGTATGGAGATAATCGACGAGCTTGAGCCCACAAAACGGGGTCCCTATACAGGCTCTCTTGGTTACATTGGCTTTAACGGAAACATGGACCTGAACATCATTATCAGGACCTTTGTCGTAAAGGACTCCATAGCCTATGTGCAAGCAGGGGCAGGGATTGTGGCAGACTCAGACCCTGAACGGGAATACTTTGAAACCCTCAGGAAGGCAGAGGCACTTCTCAGCACGCTCGAGAGGCTTTAGCCAAAGAGAAACCACCTCTTTTTCGTCTTTGCATTGTCGATAGAGCCCTTAATTGCCTCAAGCAGGCCAAGTATCTCGTCGGTCTTCAGGGCCTCCTTTTCCATGATGTCTGAAAGACGATCAATGGAGCTCCTAAGCCCTGAAAGGGCATCCATTATCTCTCTTAAACCGTCAGAGCTTACCTGAGGGGATACCTCTTTTGACAAAGCAGGCTTGGGAGGCTCTGCCTCTTTCTCTTTCTGGACCTTCTTTTGTTCCTGTGGTGGTGCAGTTATACTCTGGACCTTTTCTTCCTCAGCGGTCCTTACATCTATCCTGTGTTTCTTTGAAACATGCTTAAGCAGTAGCTTAACGATTGCCTCAAAGGTCTCCCTTACCCCTCTTCCTTCAATCGCCACTGCCTCAAAAAAGGGCACCCCCATGCTGTTTAACTGACCGTTAAGCTCGGTAAGAGACATCACATTGTCAAGGTCCCGTTTGTTGTATTGCATCACAAGGGGGATGTCGTCAGGGTTCAGGTTGTTTGCAATGAGGTTTTCCCTCATGTTTTGCAGGCTCTCGATGTTTTCTTCAAGCTTGTCCCTCTGTGAGTCAGCCACGAAAACCACGGCATCTGCACCTTTCAGGACGAGCCTTCTTGTTGCATTGTATCTTACCTGCCCAGGAACAGTGTAAAGCTGAAACCTGATGGAAAAGTCCTGTATCTTTCCAAGCTCTACTGGAAGGAAGTCAAAAAACAGTGTCCTGTCTGCCTCGGTTGAAAGGGACAGCAGTTTACCCCTCCTCTTGGGGTCAAGCACTGAGTGAAGATACTGAAGATTAGTGGTCTTGCCACTTAGGCCAGGACCATAATAGACGATCTTCAGTGTTATCTCCTTAGTAGCATAATTAAAAAGTGCCATGGCTACTCCCTCTTCAGATTATAACATATACTCCGTTTCGGTTCTTATACTTTACCTTATACATTGCCTCGTCTGCAAGATTTAGAAGCTCCTCCTTTGACTTTGCAACATCAGGATAGGAGGCAACGCCGAAACTGGCCGTTACCTTCAGGTTGTACCCTTGCTTTTTCAAAAAAACAGCCTCTTCAACTGTCTTT
Source organism: Nitrospirota bacterium (assembly GCA_015484595.1). Lineage (GTDB taxonomy): Bacteria > Nitrospirota > Thermodesulfovibrionia > Thermodesulfovibrionales > JdFR-85 > JAADIE01. Next base: position 3,843 of record WFMM01000152.1, read on the forward strand.
CTGAGCCTTTCTGCAATCATGGCTGCATACTTGGAAGAGGTCTGTGGAAGAACTATAACGAACTCGTCACCTCCGTAACGGGCGACGATATCCACGGAGCGTAATCTGCTAAGAAGAAGCTGGGCAATCTCTGTAAGGAGCTTGCTTCCCACCAGGTGTCCATGGGTGTCGTTTACATCCTTAAAGTGGTCAATGTCCATAAATATAAGAGACACATGGGTGTTGTAGCGGTTTGCCCTTTCAAGCTCAATGTCAAGTGTCCTGTTCAGGTAGCGAAGGTTAAACAGCTTTGTAAGGTCATCGGTAATTACAAGCTCCTCAAGCCTGAGCTGGAGCATCACCTTTTCCACAGCCACTGAGATGTGCCCAAGTATGTTGCCTAAAAGGAGTAGGTCGTCCTTTGTAAAGTCTCCTTTTCTTTTGTTTATCAATTCAACGACAGCAACCACTGAGTTCCTTCCTTCAACAGGAAAAACCAGCATTGAGTTCGTCTTAAACACCCTGTGTATCTTCATCTCAGACCTTGCCCTTACATCTCCCACAAGGTCATCAATCACAAGGGGACGCTTCTTTATTGAAACCCAGCCAACCACACCATCACCAGGCTTTAGCCTCACATCCTTAAGCTCCTTTCTCTTTAAAGATGCACCTGTAAGGACAAATTCATCTGTCTCTATGTCTTTTATAAACACAGCCCAGTTCTTTACATTAAACACTGTTTTTAGGCTCTTCATCATATCGTTAAACAGTGAGTCAAGGTCATCGTGTATCATCATCAGTTTGGTAAGTTCCCTCTGGATGTTTATCAGTCTGTTAAGCTCTCTGTTTTCCTCTTTAAGCCTGTTGTAATCATTAAGGACATTCCTCAGTAAAAGCACCCTTGAGACCACTGAACATATCTCTTCAGGAAATGAGATGTAGACAATCTCTACATTTTCACTTTCCTGAAGGTAGGCAGGAACCTTTTCTTTCTTCTCTGACAGTAAAACCAGAAGTGGAGGTTTTTTGAAGACCGATTGAATCTTTTTAAAAAGCCTTTTATTAAGGTCTTTTCTTTTAACTACGACCAGTGAAGGTGAGCGGTTGAAGGACTCTATTTCCAACTGGGTCAGGGCATTAACTCTGCCTGTCTTTAGGTTTGACAGGGCATCAAAAAGGGCATCGTCTTCTTTTTTCCCCGTTATATAAAGTATCTCAGGCATTCATTCCACAACACTTCTTATACTTTTTCCCGCTTCCGCAGGGACAGGGCTCATTTCTGCCTATCTTCCTGCCTTTTTTAACAGGTTTTTTCGGGCCCTCCTGACCATTTCCCCGGTTAAAAACCAGCTTCTGCTCCTGTTTTCTTGATATCCTTTCAGCCTCCTCTTCTGACTGAACCTGTATCCTGAACAGACGGGTCAGGACCTCCTCTTTGATTCTTTCGGACATCTCGGTAAACATCTCGAAGGCTTCTTTTTTGTATTCCACAAGGGGGTCTTTCTGCCCGTAACCCCTCAAACCAATTCCCTCTTTCAGATGGTCCATAGCAAGAAGGTGATCCTTCCACTGGTTATCCACTACCTGAAGCATCACTATCCTCTCAAGGTAACGCATCAGGTCCTGACCTATCTCTTTTTCCTTCTCATCGTAAAAGTGGTTAAGCCTTTTTATTATCTCTTCCTTAAGTGCCTCCTGCCCCTTAAACTCATCAAGACCCTCTATCTTCAGACCAAAGATACCGTAAATGTTCTTTGAGAGTTCCTCAATTTCCCACTCTTCAGGGTGTCTGTCTTCAGGACAGTAATCATACACAAGGGCATCGACCACATCCTCTACCATCTCTAAGAGCCTGTCTTTCAGAGACTCGGTGGAGAGTATCTCTTTTCTGAAACGGTATATCTCTGTCCTCTGTTTGTTCATTACATCATCGTACTCAAGGAGGTGTTTTCTTATTTCAAAGTTGTGAGCCTCAACCCTTTTCTGGGCGTTCTCTATGGCCTTTGTCACCATTCTGTTTTCTATCGGTACATCCTCATCCATTCCAAGCTTGCCCATAAGACCTGATATCCTGTCAGAGCCGAATATCCTCATAAGGTCATCCTCAAGGGAGAGGTAAAACCTTGAAGAACCAGGGTCACCCTGACGGCCTGAACGGCCTCGGAGCTGGTTGTCGATTCGCCTTGCCTCGTGTCTTTCGGTGCCGATTATATGAAGACCACCTGCGGCCACTACCTTTTCCCTGTCACGCTCACATATCTCCCTGGCCTTTCTAAGGGCCTCGGCCTTTTCCTCCTCGGTTGGATCGTCCTTGCCCTTTAGGAACTCCTTTGCAAGCCCTTCAGGGTTACCACCAAGCACGATGTCCGTTCCTCTTCCAGCCATGTTTGTGGCAATGGTTACAGCTCCTGGACGGCCTGCCTGTGCAATAATCTCTGCTTCCTTTTCGTGATACTTTGCATTAAGAACAGAGTGTTTTATGCCCTTTTTCTTGAGCATCCTGCTAAGAAGCTCGGACTTTTCTATGGATATGGTTCCAACCAGAACAGGCTGCCCTCTTTTATGACACTCCTCTATTTCCTTTATAACTGCCTTGAACTTTGCCCTTTCGGTCTTGAAAATCATATCAGGATGGTCAACCCTGATCATTGGCTTGTTGGTGGGGATGACCACCACATCGAGGTTGTAAATCTTGGCAAACTCCTCAGCCTCAGTGTCAGCAGTACCGGTCATGCCTGCGAGCTTTTTGTACATCCTGAAGTAGTTCTGAAATGTGATGGTTGCGAGGGTCTGGTTTTCACTTTCAATCCTTACTCCCTCTTTTGCCTCGATAGCCTGATGGAGCCCGTCAGACCAGCGCCTTCCGGGCATCAGTCTGCCAGTGAATTCATCCACTATCACGATCTTTCCGTCCTTAACTACATAGTCCACATCCCTTTTAAACAGATGGTGAGCCTTGAGCCCCTGTAGCACATGATGAACAAGGTCAATGTGGGCGGGATCAAAGAGGTTTTCCACGCCAAGGAGCTTTTCTGCCTTTATGGCTCCCTCTTCTGTCAGGATTACGGTCCTTGCCTTTTCATCAATAGTAAAGTCCACATCCTTTTGTAGCTTTGGGATGATCTTGTCTATCTTGTAGTATTTTCCAACCGACTCCTCGGAAGGCCCGGAGATAATAAGCGGCGTTCGTGCCTCGTCTATCAGGATGCTGTCCACCTCGTCCACAATGGCATAATTTAGTTCACGCTGGCAGTAGTCGTTTATGTCGTACTTCATGTTGTCTCTCAGGTAATCAAAGCCAAACTCGTTGTTCGTTCCATAGGTGATGTCAGCCTGGTATGCCTCTTTTCTGCTACAGGGTCTCAGATGATTGTAGCGCGGGTCGTCAGCCCTGTATTCAGGGTCAAAAAGAAAGGATTCTTCATGCTGAATCACTCCAACCGAAAGCCCGAGGTGATGATAAATAGGCCCCATCCACTGGGCATCCCTCTTTGCAAGGTAATCGTTGACGGTTACCACATGAACACCCTTCCCCTCAAGGGCATTGAGATAGACAGGAAGGGTTGCAACAAGGGTCTTACCTTCACCTGTCTTCATCTCAGCTATCTTTCCCTCGTGAAGCACTATGCCACCGATGAGCTGAACATCAAAGTGCCTCATGCCAAGGACACGCCTTGATGTCTCTCTTACAACGGCAAAGGCCTCGACGAGGAGGTCGTCAAGGGTCTCGCCTTTTTCAAGCCGCTCTTTGAACTGCAAGGTCTTTTTAGAAAGCTCCTCGTCAGAAAGCCTTGATATCTCAGGCTCAAGCTCGTTTATCCTGTGCACTATTGGCCAGAGCCTTTTCAGTTCTCGCTCGTTCTTTGTGCCAAAAACCTTCTTTATAATGGAAATCATCTCTAAGTCCACTCTCCTTTAGTAATTTTTGTCTAAGATCTCCTCGGGTATGCCCCGATAATCCTAAGGGTTGAGCTGTTATTACCTGTCAGGTTTGTACAAGGTCACAATACACTCGCTCTCCATTTAATCATATATAAACAGAGAGGGTTAATGCAAGGATTGGGGTCACAAAATCGCCTGATATTGTTGCCAGAGATACTCCCTGTTTACGCCTGCATCTATAAAATCCCAGGGCAGGGTCTCGTCCTTTTTTCTATCTCTGAAAAGGTAAAACTCCGGAGCAAGCCCCTGCTCTTTCATCACACTTTTCCATGAAGCTGCGTTTTTGCATACTGCAAGAAACTTAGAAAGCCTCCTGTCACCCCTTGCCAGTACTCCCTGAAGATAGGCATACTTTGGTACATCATGTAGCAGGGTTACGCCATCCATCGTCTTTACACCGTCCTTGAGTAGTTTCAGTCTCTTTTTAACAGTTTCTTCCTCAGCCATCCTGATCCACTGAAAGGGGGTAAAGGGCTTTGGCACAAAGGTACTCACACTCAGGGTAATCCTTCCTTTCCTGGAGATTCTCCTTATCTTTTCTGTCAGTCTCAGGATGTCCATTACATCCTCATCGGTCTCAGTGGGAAGACCTATCATAAAGTAAAGTCTGAGGTTTTTGATATCCTCGGAAAATACCCTCTCTGCAACACCAAGAATGTCATCATCCTTTATTTTCTTGTTTATCAGGTCTCTTAACCTCTGGTTGCCTGTCTCCGGGGCAAGGGAGATACTCCTTTTCCCTTTAAAAAGGCATACAAGCTCTTCGGTATTCCTGTTAGCCCTGAGTGAGGTGATAGAGAAGTTTACGCCATCAATCGAAAGTGCCTCCTTTATGTGTTTATAATCCGAAAGAGAGGGCCCAATAAGCCCAACCCTTACGCCTATTTTTTTTGCATACTCTATCTGTTTTTTTAAGTCATCCATGCCCCTGCTTCTTGGAGGATTGTATATGTGTCCTGCAAGACAGAACCTGCAACTGTGCACACAACCCCTCATGGCTTCAATTAGTAACATATCTGAAAACTCTGTCTCTGGGGTGAAGACGGTCTGTTTTACTGCCTGTTCAATAGATTTAAGGGTTACCTTCTTAATAACCAGGGGGGCATCGTTTAGTGGAATCCTCTCCTTTATGGTTCCGTCTTCTTTGTAAATAACACGGTATCTCGAAGGGACATAAAAACCCTCTACCTTTGATATCTCATCAAGAAAGTCCTCTCTGCTTTTTGCATTCTTAAAAACATCTACCATGGAAAGCAGTGCTGGCTCAGCCTCTCCAATGTAATGGAGGTCAAATACATCTGCGAGAGGCTCGGGATTTGCCGTGGCACAGACACCTCCAAGCAGTAACAGAGGATACCTCTGGTCTCGCTCATTTGAAAAAAAGGGTATCCCTGAAAGCTCAAGGATTAAAGGGATGCTTAGATAGTCGTTTTCAAAGGAGACGGAAAAGGCAACTACATCAAACCGATTCAGTGGTCTCTTTGACTCTAAAGAAAAAAGGGGTGAGCCTGTTCTTTTGTGCTCCCTGAGTTCCTGAGCTTCAGGCAAAAAGGCCCTTTCACAGACCACATCGGCTCTCTGATTTAGAAGGCCATAAACTCCAAGAAAGCCAAGGTTGGACATTCCCACATGGTAGGTATTGGGGTAAACCAGACAGATACTAAGCCTTCCACCGGGGTCTTTATAAACTGTGCCTCTTTCTCTTTTCAGTAACTCCTCTGCCTTCTGTATAAGCCTCCTGCTTATCATCACTTAGTTGACCTGACCGAAAACACTACCGTATTTATAGGTCAGGTGTAGTGGCTCGTTAGAAATTAATCTTTTAATTTTTTTAGGATGTGTTTTGCAAGATTTTCATTAATTTCTTTGTGTCTTGGAACAGGCTGACAGACCTTGGTCCTTGGATTCTGGTACCAATCGTGTCTGCCTCCATGCCTTATAAATACACAACCCATCTCCTCGAGTTTCTTTATTAATTCCCTCCGCTTCACGCAACCTCAAGCTCTGCTATCCTTCTTACTGATGGTATCTTACCACTGGAGAGGTCTTTATAAAGGTCTCTCAAATTTTCTTTCAGCTCTTCCAGGGACTCTCCCTGAGTCATATAATCAGGATATTCTTCTAAATAACCAAGCCACCACTTTCCATCTTGCCAATATACAAATCTAACTTTTTCCATTACTATCTCCAAGTATTGCTTTCTAACTTTGATTTTATTACAGGTATTAAAATAAATGCAACCGATTCACTACACCCCTGCTCCCTCTCTTTATTTTAATTCCCCCCTTAAATTGTGATATAGTAAATAACTATGAAGAAACCAGGACCTGTATCACTCAGGAAACTCAAGCGTTACAGCCTCAGGGAACGAACAAGCAAGGTAAGGGCTGAATGCCTTGGCAGACCTGTCCCGAAGGGGGCAACCCTTTCTGAGTTTGTCAACTCCCTGCCCGATGTGCTGGCGGCAAAGGATATTAAAGAGGTAGCCAGGGCAGTGGTTGATGCAAAACACAAAAGAAGACCTGTGGTGCTTGCAATGGGTGCACATCCGATAAAGGTGGGGCTTTCGCCTATCATAATAGACCTTATGGAGCAGGGCTACATCACTGCAGTGGCAACCAATGGTGCAGCTATTGTTCATGACTTTGAGATTGCCTTTGCAGGGCATACATCAGAGGATGTGGCCTCCAGTCTAACGGATGGCTCCTTTGGAATGGCAAAGGAGACAGGCTCAATGCTAAACAGGGCAATAAAGAAGGCATCCCGTGAAGGAAAGGGTATCGGCCTTGCTGTGGGTGAGTTGATAGAAAGGGGAAAAAACTTTCCCAATCGCCATCTAAGCCTCTTTGGAAATGCCTTCAGACTTGGAATACCTGCCACCGTGCATGTTGCCATTGGCACAGACATTATCCACATGCATCCTGAGTGTGATGGCTCGGCAGTGGGAGATGCAAGCTACAGGGACTTCAGGATACTTACATCGGTGGTGTCTGAACTTGAAGGCGGGGTCTTTATCAACCTCGGTTCAGCAGTATTAATCCCTGAGGTGTTCCTTAAGGCCCTGACCATTGCAAGGAATCTTGGCCACAAGGTGCAGAGCTTTACTACGGTAACCATGGATTTTATGAAACACTACCGCTCAACGGTAAATGTGGTTCAGAGACCAACCATGACGGGTGGAAAGGGTTATTATCTGATAGGTCATCATGAGATTATGTTTCCACTGCTTGCTGCAATGGTTAAGATAGAAGACGGACACAGGGAGGTCTGATGAAACGGATACTTGAAGAGTCTGACAGACTCATAATGAACACCTACAACAGGTTCCCTGTGGTATTTGTAAAGGGCAGGGGAACCAGCCTTTATACAGATGACGGAAAGGAGTTTCTTGATTTTGTGGCTGGCATAGCAGTAAATGTCCTCGGTCACTGTCACCCAAGGGTGGTTGTTGCCATCCAGAAGCAGGCACAGCGTCTGATTCACATATCGAACCTCTATCACATAGAGCCTCAGATAAAGCTTGCAAGGATGCTCGTTCAGCACTCCTTCGCTGACAGGGTCTTTTTCTGTAACTCCGGGGCAGAGGCAGTGGAGGCAGCCATTAAACTTGCAAGGAAGTACGCAAAGGAGCACTACGACGAAAACCGCTACGAGATAATCACTGCTCAGAACTCATTTCACGGCAGAACCTTCGGGGCAGTAACTGCCACAGGACAGGAGAGGTTTCACAGGGGTTTTGAGCCTCTGGTGCCTGGCTTTAGATATGTGCCCTTTGACGACATATCTGCATTAAAAGAAGCAATAAACGAAAGGACCTGTGCCGTGCTTCTTGAGCCCATTCAGGGTGAAGGCGGTGTTAGGGTTCCATCGGAGGATTATCTGAAAGAGGTACGGGAACTTTGTGACCACAACGGCATACTTCTGATACTTGATGAGGTACAGACAGGCATAGGAAGGACAGGTCGCCTCTTTGCATACGAGCACTTTGGAATAAAGCCTGACATTATGACCCTTGCAAAGGCACTTGGTGGTGGCGTACCCATAGGTGCAATGCTTGCCACTGAAAGGGTTGCCAGGTCTTTCACACCTGGAAGTCACGCATCTACCTTCGGAGGAAACCCCCTTGCCACAAGGGCAGCACTTGCCACACTGGAGACAGTGCTTGAAGATGGAATACTGATAAAGGAATGCCAGAGGCTCGGTGCATACTTTATGGAGAGGCTCACAGAGTTAAAAAAACTGTACCCCGAACTGGTCGTTGACATAAGGGGTAAAGGGCTGATGATTGGCATGGAGCTTTCTGTGCCCTGTGCACAGGTCGTAAAGGAGTGTTTTGAGCAGGGCATACTCATAAACTGCACAGCCGAAAGGGTGCTCAGGTTTACACCACCCCTGATTGTAACAGAGGAAGAGATAGACAGGGTGGTAAAGACACTTGATGAAATCTTAGGGAGGCTATCATGAAAAGGGACTTTTTAAGACTTTGGGATCTGTCAGAGGAGGAGATACTGTCCCTTGTTAAAAGGGCTATTGAGCTTAAAGGGGGTGCAGATAAAGGTAAATGCCCGCTTATTGGCAAAAGCATAGGTCTTATATTTGAAAAACCATCCACTCGAACGAGGGTCTCCTTTGAGGTGGGAATCTACCAGTTAGGAGCCCAGAGCATCTACATGAGACCTGAGGAGATACAGCTTGGAAGAGGTGAAACCATAGAAGATACGGCAAGGGTTCTTTCAAGATACCTCGATGCGGTCATGATAAGGACCTCGGGGCACGACAGGCTTGTCAGGTTTGCTGAAGCAGCCTCTATACCCGTGATTAACGGGCTTAGCGACCTGCACCATCCCTGTCAGGCACTGGCTGATGTAATGACCATCTTTGAGAAAAAGGGTGACCTTCAGGGCGTCAAGGTGGCCTACATCGGAGATGGAAACAATGTGGCAAACTCCCTTGTAGAGGCATCTGGAAGGCTCGGTTTTACCCTCACCATGGCAACACCCGAAGGATACGAGCCAGATGCCGAGGTGCTTGAAACAGCAAGAAGCGGCAAAGGTGACATTATCCTTCTTCGCAATCCCAAAGAGGCAGCAGGTATGGCAGATGTGATATACACGGATGTATGGGTCAGCATGGGTGAGGAGGCCCAGGCAGAGAAGAAGAAAAAACGGTTTGAGGGCTATCAGATAAACTCCTCCTTGCTTTCCTGTGCAAAGCCTGATGTAGTGGTTATGCACTGTCTTCCTGCACACAGAGGACAGGAGATAACCGACGAGGTAATGGACGGCCCAAACAGCGTGGTCTATGACCAGGCTGAGAATCGTCTCCATGCACAGAAGGCACTGCTTGAGATGCTGCTTGCCTGACAGCACACTGCATACTTAAATGAAACCACCGCTTAATATAATCCCCCTTGGTGGGGTTGAGGAGATAGGGCTTAACTGCACTGTATTTTACTGTGGCGACGACATACTGGTGGTTGACGCAGGGCTTATGTTTCCTGAAGACGACATGCCAGGGGTGGACATCGTGGTGCCTGACTTCAGTTACCTTATCGAAAACAAAGACCGCATCAGGGCACTTATTCTCACCCACGGACACGAAGACCACACTGGGGCTGTGCCCTTTCTTTTAGAGGAGCTCCAGAGGGAGATTCCCATTTACGGAACCGCCCTTACGCTTGGGCTTTTAAGGGAGAAGCTCTCTGAGCATTCCCTGAAGGCAGAACTCATTACCGTTAGACCAAGAGACAGAGTAAGTATTGGTTGCTTTGAGGTTGAATTCATCAGGGTAACCCACAGCATCGTGGATGGGGTGGGGCTTGCAATAGGCACTCCCCAGGGCTATGTAGTCCACACTGGGGATTTTAAGTTAGACCCCACGCCTGTGGATGGTGAGTTACTTGACTTCAACAGGTTTTCACACTATGGAGACAGTGGCACCCTGCTTCTTCTTTCAGACAGCACAAATGCAGAAAAGGGAGGCTTTACCTATTCAGAAAAGGAGGTAAGAAGGGCACTGGAGGAGATATTTAGTCGTGCAGAGGGAAGGATAATCATTGCCACCTTTGCCTCAAACATCCACCGAATCCAGCAGATCGTGGATGTAAGCCTTCAGCACGGAAGAAAGATATCCCTCTGTGGTAAGAGCCTGGTCTCAAATGCAAAGATCGCCCTTGAACTTGGCTATCTGAGGATGCCAGAGGGTACATGGCTAAGACTACAGGACATAATGTCCCTGCCTGACGAACAGGTCGTTCTTATTACCACAGGGAGCCAGGGAGAGCCCATGAGCGTGCTTTCAAGGATTGCAATGGATGAGCACAAGGAGATAAAGATAAAACCCAGTGACACGGTGGTGCTTTCCGCAAAGATGATACCAGGCAACGAAAGGGCGATTGGAAGGATTATAAATCACCTCTTCAAAAGGGGAGCCAGTGTGATATACGAGAAGGTCTCAGAGGTGCATGTATCAGGACATGCATCAAAGGAGGAGCTAAAGCTGATGATGAATCTCATCCGTCCGCGCTACTTCGTGCCTGTTCACGGTGAGTACAGGCATCTCAGTTACCATGCCATGCTTGCAAGGAAACAGGGCATTCCACAGGAAAACATCTTTATCCTTCAAAACGGCGATGTGCTTACCATTAACGAAGAGGGAGCATCTGTTACTGGTCAGGTTCATGCTGGCAGGGTGTTTATCGATGGAAAGGGTGGAATAGAGGACATGGTGCTTCGTGACAGACGCAGACTTGCACACGATGGAATAGTGCTTGTAATCATGGGTATGGAGAAGCCAGGCAAGATAGCCATAGGGCCTGATGTAGTATCAAAGGGGTTTGTGCTTGAGGAAAGCTCGCCGGATGTTATCAACGAGATAAAAGGGGTAATACTTGAACAACTGAAGGCATTGGACAAAGAGGTTCTGGAAGACAGCACCCTCTTAAAGGCCCGCCTGAGAAATAACATAAAAAAATTCATCCAGAAACGCATGAACAGACGCCCCATGATTGTGCCGATTATATTTGAAATTTAAGGGCTGATATTTTAAAATTAATGAAACTTCTATGAATGGAAAATCAAGAAAATACACCCTGCTCAGTCTTATATTACTCACAGCAGCACTGTCTTTAGTCTCATGCGTTGAGATAAAGAAGTCCCGGCCTATCTTAAAGATCAAGGAATACGAGCGTCTGATTGCAGGCAGGCTTGATGCCCAGTATGTTGGCACAAGGGCATGTCTTAGTGCCTGTCATGCCCACGACGACATAAAAAGGGCCTTTGACGCAAGCACCATGGGTGCACAGATGAAAGGGAACACTCAAATGCCGATGGTTGATTGTGAGTCCTGTCACGGCCCAGGCAGCCTTGCCATAAAGGGGATTACAAAAGAGCTTGTTGAAGAAAACAAAAAAAGAGGAATTAAAACAACCTGTAATTACAAGACCCTGATAGACATTAAAAACCTCCCTGCCCCTGCAAAGAGCCTTATCTGTCTTAAGTGTCACACTGCAAATGCCACCTTTAACCTTCACGAATGGAACACGGGCATACACGCAATTAACGATGTCTCCTGTCCTGATTGCCACAACATACACGGAGGGCCCGACCTTAAGGTAAAGCCCGTTGATACTGCAGAGATGTGTTTTAAGTGTCATCAGGACATCAAGGCTTACTACAACATGCCAAACCACCATCCCGTGCTTGAAAAAAAGGTCTTCTGTACAGACTGCCACAATCCTCACGGAACTACGACAGAGCATCTCCTTAAAAGAGAGACCGTCAGGCAGACCTGCACACAGTGTCATGGAGAAAAACAGGGCCCCTATCTTTACGAGCACGGTGACCTGACCGAGGAATGCACCACCTGTCATCTGCCGCACGGCTCACCCAACAACAACCTTCTTAAGGTCAGAGAGCCCTTTCTCTGCCTTGAATGCCACGAGACCCATCCAGTAAATACCATCACAGGAGAGACCATCTCTGCTGAAACGAAACAGTACTTCTTTACCCGATGCACTGACTGCCATAGTGCAATTCACGGAACAGACACACCCTCCCCTTCAGGTAAAGGGAGGTTCATACAGTGAGGAAGGCCCTGAGGGTTATAAGCACACTTCTAATTTTCTTCTCCTTCGGATTTGTTGCAAGTGCAAAAGAACTGAAACTCCCCACTTACCCGCCAACATACAGGTTAAGCATCGGGACAAGTCTTAAACATCTTAGTGGAAACCCAAGGGTATCTGAGTACGAGGATATAAGCGACAACATCTACCTATTTACAGACACGGCACTCTATCCACTGCCCCACAGGTTTCACCTCTTTGGACACTTCCTCGGTGAACGAGACTACTTTGTTGACACTGGTTATGCCTACAAAGACATACTTCTTTCCCGGGTGGTTTCAGTGGGTTTTGTGCATCACACAGACCACTATCCGTATAACTTTAAAGCTCCTTCACCGGTGGAGCTTTATGAAGACAGAAACATAGGGGAAGACTACATGCAGAAGGTGCGAAAGACCAGGATGAAGTTAAGGCTTAAATGGCCTGGCTACCCCTATCACCTGTTCCTTGGTTACCTCAATTACCACCAAACAGGCACTGAGCAGCAGAGGTTTCTTATAGGCTACTTTGGAGATATGAAAAAGGTATCCCAGACGAGGAAGATGACCAAGGATACAAAAGAAGTGGTGATTGGGACCAACGGTAATCTTGGCCCGATTGAGATCGAATACAGCCACACAGAAAAGCGATTTGACTCATCAGGGGACACCATCCTCCGGGATAACTACCCTGAAATTAACATACCACCTATAATCTCAAGACCTGCCGACAACTTTCCACACAACATCTATCCTGACTTTAAAGGTCATGGAGATGCACTGAAGATACACACCTCATACACGGGCCAGATAGTGGCCTCCTATTCCTTGAAGGGAAATGTGATTAGAAACCTCTACAGTGGAGTTAAAAGAAAGACCCTTCGTTCCTCTGCAACCTTTCAATACATGCCCTTTCACGCTTTTTCATTCTTTTTAAGGATGTATTATCTGGATTTGGAGGAATCAAACAGCGATTACACGGTGTTAAGGGGTTTTTCAAACCAGATAAGATACGATGTCAGAAAGTCCATAGATGTAAAGGAAAGAGGACTTCATCTGTCAGCACGCTTAAGGCCCCTGAAGGAGTTAACCCTGATTCCCTCTTACAGCATAAAGGTAAAGGACAGAACTGACACCGATGGATGGATTTTGGCTAACGGGAATACAACCTCCCAAACCTATGAACTCAGGATGCTTTCATCACCTTTAAGAAGGCTTAAGATAAGAGCAGGCTACAGCCATATTCACACCCAGAATCCCCTTTATAACTTTGTACCAGAGGACAGAGACAGGTTAAAGCTCTATCTATCTTACCTGACCTCACCCCTTCTACAGCTTACACTTTCATATTCATTCACTCATGACAAAAGGGGCAACACCAGCTATTATGACCACTTTTCTGAAACCTTCTACAATGGCAAAGACAGAAAGGGCACGCGCCACTTTGTTTTACTGAGTGCGTCATCATCCCCTATTTGTTCGCTAAACATTACGGCATCAGTGGGTTATTACCGATTAAAAGAGGTCTCAACCTTGACATTTAAACAGCTAAAGGGTGATGGCACTCCTGTATTCGTCTCTCCCTTTATGGAGCACTCTGTGCCTTATAAAGACAGGGCTATCACATACATGCTGGACATCTTTAGAAAGATTAACCAGAGGTGGGATGTCTCACTATCTCTGTCAACCACACACTCAAAGGGATACTTCAGGACATCCACCCAGCCACTTTCGGGGCTTGGTGGGCTTTCAAAAATTGACAACCGTGACAGCTCTTTAAGGCTGAGCTCCAATTATAAGGTGTTAAAGGATACTTCCATAGGAGTTGAGTTGCTTTACGAATCTTACAAAGACAAAATCAACCCCGACCTTGACGGCAGGTTATACAGAGGGCTGATAAAGATAACAAAAAATCTTTAGGGGGCAGAAATTTTTTGCGAGTCCTGAAGACCACATTGATGCTGGTTGTTGTTTTTGGGTTTATTCTTTGCACACCTTTAAAGGATTATCCCAAGAGGGTTATCCGGGTGGGTGTGGTATTTTCCGCAGACATCCCCTACTACAGGGCACTTCACAGGAGATTTCTTAAGGTTATAAAGGAGAAACTTCCTGGAACAGAGATTGAGTTTTTAGTTCAGAAACCAAACCCCGACCCCCTGGCTTGGACTAATGCCGTAAGAAAGCTACTGGTTTACGACTCAGAGATAATAGTGGTTTACGGCTCTGGGGCCCTGAAGGCAGCACTTCAGGAGGTTTCCGATACGCCAGTGGTCTTTGCGGGTACCTTTAATACCAGTGAGCTAACCCAAAGGGGCAAAAGAAACCTTGGTGGCATCTTTTACAAAATAAACATCAACAGCATTATGAGGTATATGAAAAAGCTAAAAAAGCCAGGCCATGTTGACATACTCTTTTCAGAAATAGAGCCCTCTTCGCAGGAGGAGGCAAAAGCACTGATGAAACAGTGCATGGAGTTTAGATTTGACTGCTCCCTTCACGGGGTAAGTAACTATGACGAACTTACATACTATGCCGCAGGCGTTGATGCTGACTCGGTTTTCGTAGCTGAAAGTGGCCTGATCGCAAAGTACCTGTCTGAGTTTCACAAAGGATTTCTCAAAAAAAGGATTCCCCTTGTAACCACCATGCCTGGCCTTGAAGATATGTCTGTCTTTTCCCTTGAGCCTGACATAAAACACGAAGCCGATGGCCTTGCAGAGTTACTGGCAAAGACAGTTAAAAACAAAGGAAAAACAGGTGGTGTTATGACCATAAGAAAGACGAGACTCGTATTTAACATGGGCCTTGCAAAAAAATTACAGACAAACATACCCATTGAGCTTATATCCTATGCTGACGAGGTAATAAAATGAAGAGGTTTATATTGATAATAGTTTTATCATCAATGCTGATACAGAACGCCTATGCAGAAAAGGAACAGCCCCTTCTTATAGGGTTAATACCAGAGCAGAACATATTTAAACAGTTTGAGCTTTACCTTCCCCTTGCGAGTTATCTCAGCAAAAAAACCGGCATAAAGGTAAAGTTTACCATCCTTAGCAGGTATGGAGACATAATTGACAGATTCATACAGCGGGGGCTTGCAGGTGCTTTCTTTGGGGACCTGACAGGAGCGATAGCCATAAAAAAGTTATCAGTAGAGCCAGCCGTAACTCCTATAACTATCTATGGCTCAAGCACATCCTATGGCTTTATAGTGGTTAGAAAGGACTCTGGTATAACCAAGGTCGAGGACATGCGAGGCAAGATTATGGCCTTCGTTGACAAGGCAAGTGTGGCAGGCTATCTATTTCCCATTGCCTATCTAAAACGGCATGGGGTCAATGATTACAAAAAATTCTTCAGCGAATATTACTTCACCGGTGGCTTTGATGCATCTCTTTATGATGTGGTGGACGGAAGAGCCGATATAGGTTGTGTTAAAAACACGGTATTAAATGAGATAATTCGCAAAGAGCCCTCTGTGATCAAAGAGATAAAGATAATCGCCCAATCCCCACCAATGCCGACAAATGTATTGTGTCTCAGCAAGTCTTTAGAGCCTGAAGTGAAGTCAAAGATCATAAATGTCTTGCTTGACATGGCAAACGACCCCTTTGGTAAGAACATCCTTAAAAACATGAAGTTCAAAAGGTTTATAAGGGCCTACGAGGATAACTTTATGCCGGTCTATCGTTTGTTAGAGGGAATTAAGGAGACACCCGAAACATATAACTACAGGATAGATGATGAGTTAAAATGAGGTTTTAAGGGCATGTTAAAGCGGATTGTGAAAAATCTTTTCGTACTATTTCTTCTGTTCAGTATCGGTGGAGGGGTTGCCATATACTCTCTTTCAAGGGTAACAAGAGAGTTAGAGACTCTTATAAAACTACACAGAGTGGAGATAATCAGACAAAACCTTATCATAAACCTCAAGACCGTCCAGAGCAATCTCTTTACCCTTGGCACCACCTTTGGTCCTGAACTGGATGTTATAGTAAAGAATGTTATATCCCTTAACGCTGCTATTAACAGATGCTCTGGGTGCCATCATTCTGAAGAGATTGCCTCGAAGCTGCGAAACCTGAAAAACCTCATAGAGGATTACAAAGGCGCAATCAGCGTCTTTATAACCACCACTGCAAACCCTCAAAGGGTTAGGCGATTGAAACAGGCAGCCGTTGATATTGGAGAAATCCTCCTTACAAAGGCACAGGAGATGACCTACATTGCCCATAAGAGACTGCAGCAACGGACTCAAAAGGCACTTAAGGAAGTGGGGATAATCCGTTACATCCTGTTTTTTAGCCTCCTTGGCACGATGATGATGGGATTTGTCGTTGCAAAAGGACTTACTACCGAGATAGTTACACCTCTGAAGAAGCTCTCTGAAGCAGCACGGAAACTAAAATCAGGCGTGCTCGGCTATACAGTAAAAATTCAAGATCATACAGAGCTTGGAGAGCTTGCCAATGCATTTAACGACATGAGTTTATCTATAAAGAAGGGACACGAACAAACACTCAGTTACATGCAGAAGCTAAAGGGACTCCACAACCTTGCCCTATCACTTCACATGGTATCAAGGGAATCGGACATCTACAACGAGTTGATACAGGGGCTTTCCGAGATAATCGCTGCCAGAGAATATCTGCTTTACCTTAAGTCAGACAATCAGTTTGAAGTGGTAGCATCTCTTGAAAACACTGACAATGTTATGAGATTTAAGGGCAGTTTCCCTGAGGAAACCATCAACAGACTCTTTGACGAAAGCGGAAAAAGGGCAGTTGTCTCTTACAGGGAAGACCACATATCCCATGCATTGCTGCCTGATGAGCTAAAAGGGTATGAAAGTCTCTGTATAATGTGGATTACCGAAAGGAATAATCTACAGGGTTTTCTGCTCATAGCTGATGTTGAAAAAAGCGAGATTACTGAAGATGACATCAGACTTCTAAGCATAATCGTAAATAACTTTTCAGTTGCCATGGAAAACATTCGTCTGTACAAAGACCTGATGGTGCAGATGCAGCGACTGAAAGAGGCTCAGGAACAGCTCGTTCAGGCAGCCAAGCTTGCAGCCATTGGAGAGCTTGCAGCAAATATAGCCCACGAAATAAACAATCCCCTTACCACGATACTTGGCTATACGGAGTTACTGAAGGAGGAGGAAGACATCGAGGGAATAAAGAGGGACCTTGAAATAATTGAAAGTGAATCATTGAGGGCAAGAGAGATAGTGCAGCAGCTCCTTGAGTTTTCAAGGAAGCGTCCTCTTAAAATCGAACCTGTTAACATTGAGGCCCTCCTTGACGACATAAAAAAACTCGTTCTTCCCAAGATGAGAGAAAAACAGATAAAACTCATAGAGGAAAAATCCCACATACCTGTTATCGAGGGAGACAGGAATCAGCTAAAACAGGTATTTCTGAACCTTATTAACAATGCACTTCAGGCAATGCAAAACAAGGGCACACTGAAGATATCAACCGGTGAAAAGGATGGTTTCGTGTTTATAGAGATAACCGACAATGGCATAGGGATACCTGACGATGTCCTTCCAAGGATATTTGAGCCCTTCTTTACCACGAAGAAGGAACGGGGAACTGGCCTTGGTCTTCCCATAAGCTACAGGATCGTGGAAAACCACGGCGGAAGGATAGAGGTAAAAAGCAGGTTAAACATAGGAACAACCTTCAGGGTTTACCTGCCCACTGAGGTTCCAAGTGAGAAGAAGACCCTGAAGGTCTAAACCTTTTTAACGAATATCTCCTTTGCAATGTCAGGGTCAAGGGCTACGGTTGTTTCTTCTACCTGAACAACCACGGAAGGCCACTTCTGTAAAAGCTTTATCTTTGAGCCAGCATTTATTCCTATTGAGTTTAGCCTGTTTAGCCTTGAAGAGTCTGAAGGCACTATGTAGACGATACGCCCTTCCTTTCCAACCTCAAAATCATTCAGTCTCATAACAAGTGGCCTTATATCAACGCTGTATCTCTTACAGCATTCCCCTCGTGGGATTGGTTTTCCGTGAGGACAGGTTGGGGGGTGACCCAGGAATGTGCAGACGCTGTCAGTTAACTCCTCACTGAGTATGTGCTCAAGCTTGCAGGCATCCTCGTGGATGAACTCCTCCTTCATATCAAACACATCTGCAAAGAGCCTCTCGGCAAGCCTGTGTCTCCTGACTATCCCCTTAGCAATCTCTCTGCCCTCAGGTGTGAGTTTTATACTGTCGCCTGAGACCTCTACAAAACCCCTCTTTTGTAATCTGCTAACTACCGCCTCTATCTCATCATCGTCAGAGTAGCCATAAAGACGCTGAAGCCCGCTTTTTCCCTCCTCCTCTAAAAGCCAGATAAGCTCCAGAGCCTCCTCTAACCTCTCTTCGTCAAAACTCTTGTGCATTTTATAGTTTAAAAATTCTCCACCGATGAAAGCAAATTGCGTTAATAGCGTTTATTGAGTTAAATGAGTTTGTTGGGGGTGGGTGTGTAGTTAGTGTTGAGTTTTGAGTGTTGAGTTAAGGTTTTTTACTAAGCACTAAAAACTATGCACTCAAAACTAATAACTACCCCCTACACCCTATCCTTAACCAGCTGGTCTCAGGGTCTTCAGTTTTAGTTGAAGGAACCTTCCTCCTTCCCACTCATTCACCTGTGGACAGAACACGGCATCCACCCTGCCACAATCTGCCACCTGCATAAATCTTTCAGCCATGTCAAACCCAATGGCGTCAAGCACCACATTCTGGTCTCTTAAAGACATCTTCAGGTGATTATTCCCCACAACCCTTGCGTTTAGAACCTCGAGACCCTTTGCACCAAACAGGGGGTCAGGATTTCCAGCACCAAAGGGCTCAAGCCTTTCGAGCTCACTTATCAGCTCAAAGCTTACATCCCTGAACCTTACCTGTGCATCTATGGTAAGGGTGGGCACGAGGTCGTCATCGGTTAGCATTGATGCCACTGTCTCATTTATCCTTTCTTCAAACTCTGAAAGCCTCTGTGCCTTCAGTTTCAGCCCTGCGGCCTGCTTATGTCCACCAAAGGCATCAAGCAGGTCTGCACACCTGCTGATTGCATCGTAGAGGTCTAATGGCGGGATACTTCTTGCAGAGCCCTTTGCATGGCCGTCGGCTATGTTAAACACAAAGGCAGGTCTGTAAAACTGCTCGGCAAGCCTTGCTGCCACTATCCCCACCACTCCTTCGTGCCAGTCCTGCCTTGCACAGACAATGGCAAAATCGAATCCTCTGTGCTCCACATCCTCCCGTGCCTCGTTGAGCACCTCTTCCTCGATCTGCTGTCTTCTGAGATTAAGCTCATTGAGCCTTGATGCTATCTCAAGGGCCTCATCGTAATCAGTGGTGGTAAGCATCCTTATCACATCTCTTGCATGGTCAATCCTGCCAGAGGCATTTATCCTCGGGATAAGGGTAAAGCCAAGAAGCCCTGCGGTGATGCTTCCAGCCCTGAGCCCTGAGACCTCTGTAAGTGCACGAATACCAGGTCTTTCTGCAGAGTTTATAAGCCTCAGTCCCTCTTTAACCACAATCCTTGCCTCATCCACAAGGGGTATTATGTCTGCAACCGTGCCAAGCGTTACAAGGTCGAGCATGGGGATTAGCTTCTCTCTTCCGAGCAGTGCCTCGGCGAGTTTAAATGAAACCATCACGCCTGACATGGCAGGCATGTCAGGCTGAAGCCTTGGATTAATCACCACATCTGCCTCTGGCAAAAGGGGTGCACCCTGCTCAGTGCGTTTTGGTTCGTGATGGTCGGTTACGATTACACCGATACCCTCAGCTCGGGCCTGCTTTATGGTATCAAAGGAGGTGATGCCACAGTCCACGGTGATTATTAGGGAGGCTGAAATCTCCTTTGCAAAGGAAAGTCCGCCCATGCCAAAGCCGTAGCCATCGGAGAACCTGTCAGGGATGTAGTAGTGCACATCTGCACCAAGCTCGCTGAGGGTGGTTAAGAGAACAGAAGTGGCAGTGGTGCCATCGGTGTCGTAATCACCATGAATAAGGATTCTCTTTCCACTGGATATGGCTGAAAAGATAATCTCCCTTGCCTCTTTAATGCCCTTTAGCCTGAAGGGGTCTGAAAGGCTGTCTATGTCAGGTGAGAGGAACAGCCTTACTGCCTCTGGGGTCTTGATACCACGGTTTATGAGTATCTGAGCCAGAGGGGTGGTTATCCCTGCAGCAGAAGAAAGATACCTTATGTACTCAGGGTTTGTCCTCTGAACAAACCATCTACGCTCTGGCATAAAGAGACTACTTCTTTTTAATCAGCGGCCCCTTACCCTTCCACATCAGCACTATGGGGCTTGCCACAAATATGGATGAATAGGTTCCCACTGTAATACCGAGTATCATGGCAAGGGCAAAATCGTGAATTACTGCCCCTCCAAAAAGGAACAATGCCAGGGCCGCAAGTAATGTGGTTATGGAGGTTATTAGGGTTCGTGAAAGCACCTCGTTGATGCTTCTGTTGAAGACCGCCTCAAGGGTTTCCTTTGAGATAAATCGGAGGTTTTCCCTGATTCGGTCAAAGACCACTACCGTATCTGTTAGGGAATAACCAGCAATAGTTAATAGTGCACTTACGAGCACGAGGTTTATCTCTCTGCCCGTTATGTTGAAGATGCCAAGCACGGCAAGCACATCGTGAAAGGTCGCAATGGTGGCTCCAACGCTGAAACGGAACTGAAACCGCCAGGCTATGTAAATCAGAATTCCGATAGTAGCAGCCACAATGGCCCACATTGCATCTCTGCGGAGTTTTGAGCCCACCTTAGGTCCAATTTCCATCGTGGAATCTACGGTAATCTTATTGTCTTTAAATCCCTCTTTCAAAGAGCTGATTATCCTGTCAGAGATAGCACCAAGCTTTTTTTCTTTTTTCTTTATCTTTACAAGCACCTTGTTCACGGTGGGAAAGTCCTGTAACTCAAAGTCTTTCACTCCTTTAGATTCAAGCACAGCCCTTACCTGCTGAAGGGTAACAGGCTTTTCGAACTTTAACATCACGGCAGTTCCACCGGCGAAGTCAATACCAAGATTTGCAGTACCGTTGGCAACCTGTATGATACCAATGATTCCCAGTGCCATCAGTATACCTGATATTAAAAAGGCAATCTTTCTAAACCCCATAAAGTCAATGTTTGTTTTCTTAACTATCTCAATCATATGCTCAGCTTCTTAACCTCCCTTCTTGAGTTGATGATGTCAAACACGGTCTTGGTACCCACCAGGGCGGTAAAAAGGTTTATGGCAACACCAAGGCTAAGTGTGACGGCAAACCCCTTTATGGGGCCTGTTCCAAACTGAAACAGAACTGCAGCAGTTATCAGCGTGGTGACATGAGAGTCAACGATGGTAATGAAGGCCTTGTCGTACCCTGAGTCAACTGCAGCCCTTGGTGTCTTTCCAGCCCTCAACTCCTCCCTCATCCTTTCAAACATGAGAACATTTGAGTCAACTGCCATACCAACGGCAAGCACAATACCTGCTATGCCTGGCATGGTGAGGGTTGCATTTAGAAATGCCATTGCTCCAAGCAGAAGTATAACATTAAGAAGCATTGCAAAGTCTGCTATAAGACCTGAAAGCTTATAGTAAAATGCCATGAACAGGGTAACAAGCAGTATTGCAATAATACCAGCCTTTTTACCAGCCTCTATGGAGTCCCTGCCAAGTGAGGGGCCCACCGTAATGTTTTGTAGGAGCTTCACAGGTGCTGGAAGTGCACCTGCCCTAAGGACAATGGCAAGGTCTTTTGCCTCCTCCATGCTGAAAGAGCCGGTTATCTGTGCGCTACCACCAGCGATGCGTTCCCTTATAACCGGGGCTGAATATACATTGTTATCCAGTATTATTGCAAGCCTCTTCTGAACATATTTGCCCGTTACCTCTTCGAATATCTTTGCACCTGTTTTGTTAAAGGTAAGAGAGACATAGGGCTCATTGAACCTCTGGTCAATGGCCACCCTTGCCTCAGAGAGAAGATCACCTGTAAGAAGCACCTCCTTTTTAAGCAAAAAGGGCTTCTTTTTAACCTCTCCTGTTTCTCTGTTTACAACCCTTTTAAAGAGGATAATGTCATCCTTCGGGATTTTGTCTTTAAATTTCTTGATAACATCCTGTTCTTCACCGGGCATCACATAGGCAGGTAACTCAGCAGCCACGGGAGATTCGTCATCCACCAGCCTGAACTCAAGCTGTGCAGTTTTTCCAATAAGCTCTACCGCCCTTTTTGGGTCTTTGTACCCGGGAAGCTGAACCACTATCTCGTTTGTTCCCTGTCTGTGTATTACGGGCTCTGCCACACCAAACTGGTCAACCCTGTTTCGAATGGTCTCAAGGGCCTGCTCGGTGGCGTTGTCTTTTATCCGCCTTACCTCTTTGTCGTTAAGCTTAAACACAAGGGCTTTGTCAGAGGGAACCATGTCCAGAGTGGGATAGGCATCGAGTATTGCCTGCCTGACCTCAGGCTCTTTGCTGGTAACCACAATCCTTGAGTTTTCAACCTTTATATCAGCACGGAGTTTCCTTTTCTTAAGTATCTCCTTCAGTCTGTCGGCTATTCTCTCAAGGGTAATCTCCACGGCCCTGTCACCTTCGACCTCAAACACCAGATGCACACCACCCTTCAGATCGAGACCAAGTGCTATGCCCCTGTTAGGCATGTTGTCCTTCCACCACTGTGGCATGTACTTAAATACGGGTGTGTTGGGAAGAAAAAATACAAAGGCAAGTAAAACTGTTCCGATTATAAGTGCTACCTTCCATTTTACTTTCTTCATCCTACCTCCTACGCCATCCGTGTATTATTAATAAAAAGGTTAAACTCTGACTTCAGCACCTTTGCTGCCCTGCGGCAGGCCATCATTCTTGAAAGAAATATCTCAAAATACTCTATCACAGGTGACATCCTTGTATCTATAACCAGTGAAAGGATAATCTTTCTTGCCTCTGGCTCTACTATAAGTTCTGACTTTGTTGCAGCATAATTTACCCTGTCGTGTATGTCCTCAGAGACCATGGAGGGGTTTCTAACCCTGCTTCTGTGCACATCAGACTTGTCGGCTATCAATAGGGAAGCAGCTATCTCATCCGGAATTGCCCCCTCGCTTTCTTCGTGAACCACAATGGCTGTCATAATCCTCGTGATGTCTCTGAGTGAAAAACCCACCTCCTCCAGGACCTCCTTTGCAAGTAGGGCGCTCATCTTGTTATGCATGTTACGACCAAGCATATTTCCTATATCGTGGAGAAACCCTGCTGCTGCAGCCAGACAGGCAATCCTCTCAGGATAACCTAATTTTTTTATAATCCTATAGGCTGTATTGGAGACAATCTTACAGTGTCTGAAGCCATGCTCTGTGTAGCCTATGGCCTCAAGATATCTGTCGGCTGCTTCTATGTATAGACGCGCCTTTTCGTTTCTGTACAACCCCTCTATATCAGGAAGTGCATCAGTCTTCGTCTGCAGTAGATCTGAGTGTTGCAATGTAGGCCTTCCCCAGTTTTATCTTTGTGTTTTCTGCAATCTTTATGGTAACGGTCTTTTCTCCTACCGAATCAACCACCCCGTAAATTCCGCCTGAGGTGATCACCTTATCGCCTTTTTTGAGTGAGGCAAGCATCTCCCTGTGTTCCTTTGCCCTCTTCTGCTGTGGCCTGATCAGCAGAAAGTAGAATATGGCAAAGATGATTATCAGTGGCAGAAAGCTCATAAATACAGACTGCGGTCCACCTGCCTGCCCTGCCTGCTGTGATGGGGCCATTGCCCATGCAACTGAGTCAAATAACATCATTCACCTCCCGGTTTATGTGGAGCCCTCAAGGAGCTCTGACTTTTTGGCTTTTATTTATAAACTCAAGGAACTCAATCAACGCAACGAACGCAATAAACGCGATAAACGCAACAAACGCAATTAACGCAACCAACCGTCGTAAATTCGATGAAATTCAGTCTTATATACTACCTATTTCAACAGTTTTTATCAAGTGCTACTCGTTGAGTGTACTAAATGAACAATACCGTCTTTCTTTGACATAACACATATCATTATGTTAAAAAATAAAATTCCAGAAATCTCTTTCTCAAAGGTGCTAAGGTGCATTATTTTCGTTACAAAAACAATACACTTTATGCAGAGGAGGTCTCGGTTGCCTCACTTGCAAAGCAGTACGGCACACCCCTGTACATCTATAGTGCCAGGACTCTCCGTCGCCACATAAAGGCATACACCGATGCATTAAAAGGTCTCCCCCACATTGTCTGTTACGCAGTGAAGGCAAATTCCAGTGCAGCCATACTCAGGCTACTTGGCTCAATGGGGGCAGGAGCTGATGTGGTCTCAGGTGGTGAACTCTACAGGGCACTCAGGGCAGGCATACCTGCCCAAAAGGTGGTCTTTGCAGGAGTGGGAAAGACAGACGAAGAGATTGAATATGCCATCAAAAAGGGGATCCTCATGTTTAACATAGAGTCCCTTGAGGAGATGGAAAATATAAATCGTATCGCCCAGAGGTTAGGCAAAAGGGCTTCTGTTGCACTGAGGATAAACCCTGACATCGACCCTGAGACCCATCCATACATATCAACAGGGCTTAAGAAGAACAAGTTTGGCCTCCCCATTGAGAGGGCACTTGAGTTTTACAGGGAGGCAAGCAGCATGAAGAACCTCAGAGTTGTTGGTATCCACAAACACATAGGCTCACAGATAACGAAGGTAACCCCCTTCGTTGATGCCCTTAAGAGGGTAATGGTGCTTTTTGACAATCTTAAACAGGAGGGTATTAACATAAAGTATCTGGACATTGGTGGAGGGCTTGGCATTCAGTACAACGACGAAAACCCTCCACATCCAAAGGAGCTTGCAAAGAGGATAATACCTGTTATTAAGGGCAGAGACGTCACCCTGATAGTGGAGCCTGGCAGGTCGATTGTAGGAAATGCAGGCATCTTTGTAACAAAGGTGTTATATACTAAAGAAGGCGTTGACCGCAGGTTCATAATCGTTGACGGTGGAATGAATGACCTTCTAAGGCCCTCACTTTACAATGCCTATCACCACATCATCCCTGTTAAGAGAAGGAGGGTGAAAAAGGTATTTGCAGATGTGGTTGGTCCCATTTGCGAGTCAGGGGACTTCCTTGCAAAGGGAAGGGAGCTTCCCTCGGTTTCAAGGTCAGACCTCCTTGCAGTGCTAAGTGCCGGGGCCTATGGTTTCAGCATGAGCTCCAATTATAACAGCCGTCCAAGGCCTGCAGAGGTGCTGGTTGATGGAAACAAACACTACCTGATAAGGAAACGGGAAACCCTTAACGACCTTATCAGAGGAGAAAGGATACCCGAACACCTGAGGGGATAGATATGACCATCAACTTCACCAAGATGCACGGACTTGGAAATGATTTTATCTTAATTGACTCTATAAGTCAGGAGGGGTTAAACAATCTGAAGGATGACAGTCTCCGAAAAACCATTGTTTTCCTCTGTAACAGGCGTTTTGGTATAGGTGCTGATCAGCTGCTTATGCTTCTTCCTTCAAAAATAGCCGACTTTCGTATGCGGATATTCAATGCCGATGGCTCTGAAGTGGAGATGTGTGGAAACGGGATAAGGTGTTTTGCAAAGTACATATGGGAGCGGGGAATATCCGAGAAGAACCCCCTTGAGGTTGAAACACTTGCAGGCATTATAAGACCCGAGAAAAAGGGAGAACTCGTGAGGGTTGACATGGGAGAGCCCGAATTCAGGCCTGAAAGGATACCTGTGTATGCAGAATATCTCAACAGTGAAAAACTAAAGGAGCCTGACCGGATAATTGGCTATCCCCTTAAGATTGAGGGAAGGGAGTTTTTGCTTTCCTGTGTTTCAATGGGGAACCCACACTGTGTTATAGTGGTAAACGATACAAAGAGCTTTCCGGTAAGTTATTATGGCCCGTTAATTGAAAACCACCAGCTCTTTCCAAATCGCACCAATGTTGAGTTCATAGAAATCATTAGCAGACAGGAGATAAACATGAGGGTCTGGGAGCGAGGTGCTGGTGAGACCATGGCCTGTGGGACAGGTGCCTCTGCATCAGCCGTGATATCTGCATTAAGGGGACTTACCGACAGAGAGGTGACCGTGCACCTGCTTGGTGGTGACCTTCATATTGAATGGGCTCAGGACAATCATGTTTACATGACCGGCCCAGCCACAGCCGTCTTTGACGGAACAATCAATTTGCCCAAAGAGGTAGCAGATGCCTGAAAGGAGAAGGTTTACGAGGAAGCCTGTAAAAGTAGAGGTTAGATATACAGTTACAGACCTTCAGACCACCTATGCATCTGTGGTTGAGGCAAAGGGAATAATAGTGGATATTTCCTCAAAGGGCTTTGGCATTGTAACCAGTTATCCTCTTAAAAAGGGACATGTTATAACCATAAGAGAGGGTAAAAGGGAAGGTCTGCCTGATTACGGAATGGTCAGGTGGTCAGACAGCCATAACAACCTGATAAGGGCAGGATTGACCTTTAGTTGATTCTGATAGGGCGGTTTATCATATAAACATTGTCAGCAAGGAGATTTTAAAGCGAGGTTGTTTGAGGGGCTCTGCCCCTCAAACTCCCCAATATGGTTAAATTATTTATCCTTATTGGGGTTCCAAAGGGGCGTAGCCCTTTCGAGGCTTCCGCCCCTCAAAAAAAGCCTGTTGAACAGGCTCTAAAACCAAAGGGAGGTAGGACCATGATTCAGGGTTCAATAGTTGCAATAGTAACACCCTTTAAAGACGGAAAGGTGGACGAGAAGGCATTTTCTGACCTGATAGAGTGGCACATAGCAGAAGGCACCAATGCAATAGTACCCTGTGGAACCACCGGTGAGTCAGCAACACTTGATTACGAGGAGCATTACAATGTAATAAAAATTGCAATAGAGGTGGTCAACAAGAGAGTTCCAGTTATTGCTGGCACAGGTGCAAACTCAACAGAAGAGACCATAATGATGACAAAGAAGGCAGAGGAACTGGGAGCAGATGCGGCCTTGCTCGTTGCCCCTTACTATAACAAGCCTACTCAGGAGGGCCTTTACAGACACTACAGGGCAGTGGCTGAAAGCGTTGACCTTCCTTTAGTACTATACAATGTCCCTGGAAGAACCGCAGTAAACATTACGCCCACAACGGTTGCAAGGCTTGCAGAGTTTGAAAACATCGTGGCAATAAAAGAAGCCTCGGCAAACATGCGTCAGGTAAGCGATATCATAAGGCTCTGTGGTGACAGGATAACCGTGCTTTCCGGTGACGACTTTACCACATTTCCTTTGATAATGTTAGGTGGTAAAGGCGTCATCTCTGTTTCAGCCAACATAGTGCCAGCAAAGGTGGCACAGCTATGCCGTCTTGCCAATGAAGGAAAGGTTGAAGAGGCAAGGAAACTGCACTACGAACTCGAGCCCCTCAATGCTGCAATGTTTCTTGAAACCAATCCCATTCCAGTAAAAACCGCTCTTTCACTGATGGGAAAGATTAGAGAAGAGTTCCGTCTGCCCCTCTGTGAGATGTCTGATGCAAACAGGGAAAAACTAAAAGAAGTGCTTAAGGGGTATGGATTGATATAGCGTTTATCGCGTTAATTGCGTTTATTGCGTTGATAGCGTTAATTGAGTTGTTATTGAAAACATACTTTAGCTAAAGATAGTCAGGTATGTAGTTTGGAAATTAATATTTAGAGTTTCTTAACTTCTCTGTGTTCTCTGTGGTTTTTATATTCTTTGAAATTTATTCATAGTTTCCAATCACGAGATGTCTGTTTATAACGAAAGGCTGGCTGAGGAGGCCAGGAAGGCACCTGACTCGCCAGGGGTGTACATCTTCAAAGACAAAAGAGAGCGGGTCCTATACATCGGCAAGGCAAAGAATCTGCGTAACAGACTGAAAAGCTATTTCCAGCCCTCAGCAAAACTTGATCCCCGACGGCAATCCATGATTAAAAAGGCAGAGAGCCTCTCCTTTATCGTTACTCACACAGAGCTTGAGGCCCTTGCACTTGAGGCAAACCTGATAAAGCAAAACCGTCCCAGATACAACATCCTGCTTAGAGATGACAAGAACTACCCCTACCTCAGGCTTTCAAAAAAAGAGCCCTGGCCCACAGTGGAAGTGGTCAGAAGGATTAAAAAGGATGGTGCCCTGTACTTTGGCCCCTTTATACCAGGCTCTGCAGTCTGGGATACACTTGCCTTTATAAGGAGGCACTTTCAGATAAGACCCTGCAGGTACAATCTTGAAAGGGTAAAACGCCCATGCGTTCAATACCAGATGAAGCGTTGCCCTGCTCCCTGTGCCGGAAAGATATCACGCAAGGAGTACATGGAGCATGTAAAGGAGGTTGAACGATTCTTAAAGGGTGAAAAGCAGGCACTTATAAGGTCCCTTGAAGAGAGGATGTACAGGTTGTCAGAAGAGTTGAGATTTGAAGAAGCTGCAAAGATAAGGGACCGACTCAATGCAATAAAAAGGGCCTTTGATTCACAGAAGGTGGTATCTCCTGAGCTTGGTAACACCGACATAATCGGACTTTATCAACATGGTAAGCACAGCATGATAAACATCCTAATTGTAAGAAAGGGCCTCATGATAGGAAAAAAGGACTTCTTTCTTAAAAACACCGGAGGACTCGACCCTTCGGAAATCCTTTCAGATGTGATTAAGTTTTATTACTCCAAGGAGATGGTTTATCCAGCAAAGATAATCCTGAGCAGTCCACCTGAAGACAAAGAGATACTCCAGAACTGGATAAAGCAGAGGGCAGGGCATGCCGTTTGGATAAGGAAACCAAGAAGGGCCATTGAAAGACAACTCCTTGATATGGCTGAAGACAATGCCGCAGTGCAGATGAAGAACTACGCTGAGCCCTCTTACCAGGAGGCTTTGAAGGAACTTAAGGAGAGACTGTCCCTGAGCAGGGTTCCAGAATCCATAGGTGCCTTTGATGTTTCCACCACCTTTGGCACGCAATCAACAGGTGCCTTTGTCTGGTGGGAAGGTGGAGAGTTTGTTAAGTCACGATACAGGCATCTGAGAATAAAGAGCGTTGAAGGCATTGATGATTACTCAATGATGCAGGAGACCATAAAAAGGGTAACCGGAAGTCTTGATAACCTGCCCGACCTCGTTGTAATCGATGGTGGCAGGGGACACCTTGAGGTTGCCCTCAGGGCCTTTGATGAAGTGCTTGACAAAGATACAGAAATTGATATAATAGCAGTAGCAAAGGACCCTGACAGGGCTGTTCTTAAAAAGGGGGCTGAGGTGTTGCTTGATGACGGAGGGCATGCATCTTTACTGTTAATCAAGATCAGAGACGAAGTTCACAGGTTTGCCATATCCTTCCATCGGAAACTAAGGGACAGGGCATTCATGAAGTCTCCTTTGGAGGGGATAAAGGGGATTGGAAAGAAAAGAAGACTCAATCTGCTTAAGCACTTTGGCTCTGTTGAGGCAATAAGGAGGGCTTCTGTTGAAGAGATTGCATCCGTTAAGGGTATGAACAGAAAGGTTGCCGAACTCTTAAAGAGGCAATTAAACTCTGATGATTGATGATATGCCTCCAGATAATGAGACAGGAGTTATGAGAAGAATTTGCAACAACAACTTTATTGTTCTTTTAGATTTATTCCTGTTACGCAGGAACCAAACTTCTGTCTCAAGGCTTTCCCAGTATAGGACTCTTTGCAGTGTTCAAGTGCCTCAGGGGTGCCTTCAAATAAAATTCTACCACCATCAGGGCCGCCCTCTGGTCCAAGGTCAATAACCCAGTCTGTTGCTCTTATGAAATCAAGATTGTGTTCGATTACCACCACTGTGTTACCTTCATCAACGAGCCTCTGTAAGACCCTGATGAGTGAAAGAATATCAAGGAAGTGAAGGCCCACTGTGGGTTCATCAAGTATGTAAAGATAGTTTTTCTTTTTCCCATTTGTAAATTCAGCACATATCTTAAGCCTCTGTGCCTCACCACCTGAAAGCGTGTTGGCAGGCTGACCAAGCCTCAGGTATCCAAGTCCCATGTCTTTTAGTATCCTTAGTCGTGAAAGGATCTTCTCCTCAGAAGCGAAAAACTCCATTGCCTCGTCTACGGTCATCTGTAAGACATCGTAGATATTCCTGTCCTGATAGGTAACCTTAAGTGCCTCTTCGGAGTATCTCTTACCGTGGCAATGTTCACACCTTACATAAAGGTCTTCGAAGAAGTACATCTGTAATTTTTCATATCCCTCACCCGAGCAACGCTCGCACCTTCCACCTGGGACATTGAAGGAAAAGAACCCCGGGGTATATCCATGCGCCACTGCATAGGGCTGTTCAGAAAAGAGCTTTCTGATAAGGTCAAATATCTTAAGGTAGGTTGCAGGGTTTGAACGGGGCGACTTCCCGATAGGGCTCTGGTCAATAAGCCTGACACCCCTTAACCGCTCAAGCCCGCTTAGTGAGTCAAAGGGTAGAGGTGTTTCAAAGGATAGCCTGAAGTGTCGTGCCACTGCCCTGTAAAGGGTCTCAACAATTAATGAACTTTTCCCTGAACCAGAAACCCCTGTTACTGCCACGAGGCTTCCTGTGGGTATCTTCAGGTCAATGCCCTTTAAGTTATGCCCCCTTGCGCCTTTTAGCACAATAGGTGGGTTGTTTTTTACAGGTCTGTACCTTATTAGGGATTCCAGCCTGTACTGAAATTCGCCCTTTATGTACATTGCTGTCAAACTGTCTTCCTTAAGGAACTGCTCGTAGGTGCCAGAGAAGACCACCTTGCCACCTTTGTGACCACTTCCAGGACCCATCTCAACCACCCACTGGGCACTCCTTATTACCCTGTCGTCATGCTCTACCACAAGCACGGTGTTTCCGTCAGAGACCATACCCTTAAGTATAGTGAGTATCCTTTCTGTATCCCTTGGATGAAGACCAATGGTTGGCTCATCAAGCACATATAAAGTGCCCGTAAGTCGGGAAGCAATCTGATTGGCAAGGTTTACCCTCTGATACTCACCTCCAGAGAGGGTCTTCCCGAGCCTGCTAAGGGTCAGATAACCAAGCCCCACATCCTTGAGGAACTCAAGTTTCATCCTTATCTGCCTGAGTATATCTTCTGATATTGAGTATTCGTGAGCGCTGAGGGGAGGCTCTTTGAAAAACTCATAAAGCTCATCAACCGACCTGTCAGAGAGCTCCCCTATGTCAATGCCTCCAATCCTGTAGGAAAGGGGTTCCTTTCTCAGCCTTTTCCCCTTACATGCCGGACATAGAACTGCTGTCCTGTATCTGCTTAGGAAGACCCTTACATGAAGCTTGTACTTTTTCTGTTCAAGCTCCTCAAAGAAGTCATCTATCCCGTAAAAGTGCGAACAGCCCTTAAATACAAGCTCTCTTTCATGCCTGGTAAGTTCTGAATAGGGCTTTTCCACATCTATACCAGCCCTTGAAGCACCCTTAAGGAGTTGCTCCTTCCACCATGATGCAGCAGGCTTTTCCCACGGTGCTATTGCGCCCTGTTTTAATGAAAGCCCGGGGTCGGGGATGATCAGGGATTCGTCGTATCTCAGTATGTTGCCAAAACCATTACATTCAGGACAGGCACCCAGGGGATGATTAAATGAAAAAAGTAGTGGCGTTGGTTCTGGCAACTCAATGTTACACCTGTCGCATACCCTTCCGCTTCTGAACACAGTGGGTCTTATGTTGAGCTCATTACCCTTTTTACTGAATATAAAGACCTTCATCGTCCCCTTACCCTCTCTGAAGGCAAGCTCAACGGAGTCAGAAAATCTCTGCTCAGCCCTTATCACAGTGCGGTCAACCACAATATCGATAGGGCCTTCTTGCGGCTCTGCCTCGTCAAGCTCTCTTACCTCGTTTGATGAAAAGTATCTGTAAAAGCCTCTCTTTTTAAGTATTGATCGATCCTCGTCTGATGGGAAGGTAATAACGCAGCGGCCCTGATTAAACTCGGAAAGGAGATAGCTGATTATGGATGATGCACTCCAGAGCTTAATCTCCTCACCACAGGATGGGCAGAATGGGTGAGCAACCTTGGAGTAAAGAAGACGGAGCAGGTCATAAAGCTCCGTAAGGGTTCCAACAGTGGAGCGGGAGCCCTTTACGGGATTTTTCTGTTCAAGTGCTATTGCAGGGCGGATGTTCTGGATGGTGTCCACATCAGGCCGGTCAAGTTTTTCAAGAAACAGTCTTGCATAGGATGAAAGGGACTCAATGAAACGCCACTGTCCCTCGGCAAAGATGGTGTCAAAGGCAAGGGAAGATTTACCCGATCCTGAAAGACCGGTTATCACGATCAGGTTATTGTGAGGCAAAGTTAACGATATGTTCTTTAAGTTATTTTGCCTTGCACCTTTAATGATTAAAGAAGACATCCTTATATTTTACCTTTATCAGTTCGATTATGTCCCTTTATTCCACCTCGTAGGTGGAATAAAAGGGTTGGGCTTTTATAAAATAAAAAGCATGGCGATAAGAAGGATAATCGCTGTAATAGGTGGCCGCGATGCCACCAAGGAGCAGCTAAGGCTGGCTGAGGAGGTTGGACGTGAGATTGCCCTGTCAGGTTCAGTGCTTCTAACAGGTGGTCTTTCTGGCGTTATGGAGGCAGCATCAAAGGGCGCAAAGGAGGCAGGCGGCACTGTGGTGGGTGTCTTACCCCAGGATGAGAAAGGATGGGCAAATCCCTATGTTGATATACCAATAGCCACTGGACTGGGAATCGGAAGAAATGTTATCATAGCACGCACTGCAGATGCATTGATCGCTGTAGGTGGAGGGTACGGAACCCTCTCAGAGATTGCCTTTGGATTGCAGCTGGGTAAGCCCGTTATAGGGCTTCAGAGCTGGGAGATAAAGGGAGTTATAAAGGCCAGAACACCCAAAGAGGCCGTATCTCTTTCAGTAACTAAAAACTAATAATTATTAACTAACAACTCCATATCCGCCCCCTTAGCTCAGTAGGATAGAGCACAGGATTCCTAATCCTGGTGTCAGAGGTTCGAATCCTCTAGGGGGCACCATATTTTATATAGGGTGTAGGGATTAGGGTGTAGGGGGTAGTAAATTAATTAACCCAATTAACCAAACACACTTTTTTTCTTTAAAATCACAGGGAAAGTTTATTGATAACCATTGACTATTGAATAATAAGTTTTTTTTATTTGACCAAATAGGCAAGACTGTATTATGGTTTAATGCTTTTGTTTTTAAAAGACTGAAAAAGATTAAAATGAAAATCTTACAACGAGGAGGAGATTATGCCACAGAAACATCCAACGCCACTAATTGACGAGCTGGAAAAGGGCGCTTTTCCAAGTTTCGTCAAAGAGATCAAGAGGGCAGCTGAAAGCAGCAATGTTCAGGACAACAACTACGCTCAGGACCTTCTTGGTCAGTTGGAACTCTCCTACAAGGAGAAAAAGACACACTGGAAACACGGTGGTATCGTAGGTGTCAGGGGTTACGGTTCTGGTGTTATCGGCAGATACTCTGATATTCCTGACCAGTTCCCTGGTGTTGCACACTTTCACACAATCAGGGTTAACCAGCCAGGTGGATTCTTCTACACAACCGAGGCGCTTCGCGAGATCTGTGACATCTGGGACAAGTACGGAAGTGGTCTTACAAACATGCACGGCTCCACAGGTGACATAATCCTTCTTGGCACCAAGACAGACAACCTGGAGCCTGTCTTTGCAGAGCTATCCTCAAGGGGCTGGGACCTCGGTGGTTCAGGTTCAGCAGTGAGGACCCCAAGCTGTTGTGTTGGCCCAGCAAGGTGTGAGTGGGCTTGCTATGATACCCTTGAGCTTACCTACCAGATAACGCAGAGGTTCCAGGATGAACTTCACAGGCCAATGTTTCCATACAAGTTTAAATTCAAGATGGCAGGATGTGCAGTGGACTGCATTGCATCCATTGCCCGTGCTGACATGTCAATAATCGGTACCTGGAAGGGTAACATCCAGATTGACCAGGACGAGGTCAGAAATTATGCCAAAAATGGCATGGACATACAGGCAGAGATCGTTGACATGTGTCCAACTGGCTGCATGAGCTGGGATGGAAATGAGCTTAAGATCAACGATGAAGACTGTAACAGGTGCATGCACTGTATTGCCAAGATGACCAAGGCCCTCAGACAGGGTGAGGAAAAGGGTGCAACCATCCTGCTTGGTTCAAAGGCACCAATCGTTACAGGTGCACTCATGTCATGGGTAATCGTTCCATTTATCAAGCTTGAGCCACCCTATGAGGAGCTCTTTGACCTGGTCGAGAGGATCTGGGAGTTCTGGGATGAGCATGGTAAGAACCGTGAAAGGGTCGGTGAGCTTATAGAGAGGATGGGCTTTCCTGTATTCCTGAAGGAGACCGGAATCGAGCCGCATCCTGCAATGGTGAAAGAGCCAAGGCGTGACCCATTCTTCTTCTGGTCAGAAGAGGATGTAGAGAAGTAAAAAATCAATTTTATAATATAAGGAGGTTATTATGTCAGAATTACCACAGAGACAAACAGACATTGGACCACCGCATTATAGTAAGTTTTTACCACCTGTTATAAAGGAAAACTATGGTAAGTGGAGATATCACGAGATCTTAAGCGCTGGTGTAATGGTCCATGTTGCAGAAAGTGGTGCAAAGGTATGGACTGTCAGGGTTGCTTCACCAAGGCTTGTTTCAACTGACTTTATCAGGGACATCTGTGAGATCGCTGACAAGTACTGCGATGGTCATCTCAGGTTCACCACAAGGCACAATGTGGAGTTTCTCGTCTCTGATGAGAGCAAGGTTGACCCACTGGTCAACGAGCTCAAGGAAAAGGGTTACATGATTGGTGGTATCGGTGACAGGATAAGTAATGTCGTCCATACCCAGGGCTGGGTGCACTGTCATTCAGCAGCAACCGATGCTTCAGGTCTTGTTAAGGTGATGATGGATGAGCTCCATGAGTACTTCACAGAAAAGGAGCTCCCAGCAAAGGTAAGGCTTGCAGTTGCCTGCTGCGTTAACATGTGTGGTGCAGTTCACTGCTCAGACATAGCCCTTGTGGGTGTTCACAAAACACCACCAAGAATCGAGCACGATAAGGTCAAGAACCTCTGCGAGATTCCATCAACCGTTGCATCCTGTCCTACCAGTGCTATCAGTCCTGATCCAGCAAAGAAGAGCGTCAAGATAAAGATTGAAAAGTGCATGTACTGTGGTAACTGCTACTCTGTCTGCCCTGCAATGCCGATTTCTGATCCCAAAAACGACGGTGTTGCAATAGTGGTAGGTGGTAAGGTCAGTAACCTCAGGTCAAATCCAAAGTTTTCAAAGCTTGCTGTGCCGTGGCTTCCAAACAATCCACCAAGATGGCCTGAGGTGGTTGAGAATGTAAAGAAGATCCTCAACGCCTACATAGAGGGTGCAAAGAAGCATGAAAGGCTTGGTGAGTGGGTAGAGAGGATCGGATGGGAGAAGTTCTTTAAGGTAACAGGTCTTCCATTCCAGCTCCAGCACATCGATGACTTCACCTTTGCCCGTGAGACCTGGAGAATGGCAGCCACCTTTAAGTGGTAAAATAAAACACAGAGGGGCAGCGTTGCTCTGCCCCTCTGATTAACAGAGAGGAGTGAGGAGATGGATAGAGAGGAACTGAAAAAGATCATTTATGAGTTGGTTGAAAAGTCTATGGGAAAGAAGCTTTACAAGCCTGGTGATCTTTTTAAGAAGCTTGAAAAGGAACACGGTGTTTCAAAGGCAGAGGCAAAGGCTGCACTTCGTGAGCTCATGGACGCAGGCACACTTATTTATTCATACAAGGGTGGAAGCTATGTAGAGATTCCACCAAAGGAATAAGATCTAAACAAAAAACTCGGTGACTTACAGAATACCAAGGGTGGTTATAGCAGGGCTTCGTGGAGGCTCTGGTAAAACCACCCTTTCTGTTTCTTTATGCAGGGCCTTTACGCAAAAGGGCAGGAAGGTTACTGCCTTTAAAAAGGGGCCTGACTACATTGATGCAGGCTGGCTTTCAAAGGCAACGGGGAGGGATTGCTACAATCTTGATACCTACCTCATCCCAGAGGAGACGGTCTTTAAATCATTCCTTTACCACAGCAAAAACTCAGAGCTTTCTATAATCGAGGGTAACAGGGGGCTCTTTGATGGCCTTGACGCAGGCGGCACATTTAGCACGGCAGAACTCTCAAAGCGTCTTAAAGCACCGGTGGTAATAGTTGTGGATTGCACAAAGGTTACGAGAACCATTGCTGCCTTGTTAAAGGGGGTAAGAGAGTTCGACCCAGAGCTGATGCTTGAAGGTGTTATCCTTAACAACATAGCAGGCAAAAGACACGAGATGGTCATCAGGGAGGCTATCAAGGAGTATACGGACCTTAAGGTGATTGGTGTGGTAAAGAGGCTTAAGGATGTAGACCTCATTGAAAGGCACATGGGATTGAAGCCATACCAGGAGCATGATGATGTGGAGGGTATTATCGAAGGTCTAACAGAGCAGATTACGCCTTCCATAGACCTTGAGATGCTTTTTAAGATTGCACATAGTGCCCCTGAGCTTATCCCTGATGAAGAGATCTCGCCTTACAGGGAAGGAGCATGTGAGGAACATCAGAGGGTGAGGATAGGTGTAATAAGAGACAGGGCCTTTCAGTTTTACTATCCCGAAAACCTGGAGGCACTTAAAAAACTCGGAGCTGAACTGATTGAGATTGATGCCACCAGGATGGAAAACCTCCCCGAGATAGATGCACTTTACATTGGTGGTGGCTTCCCCGAAACCAATGCGATAGAGCTTTCCAGGAACCGTAGCTTTATGGAAAGCCTGAAAGACAGGGCAGACTCTGGTCTGCCAGTTTATGCCGAGTGTGGTGGTTTGATGTATCTTGGCAGGGAGATACAATACCTGGGGAAAAGCTACCCTATGACCGGAGTTCTACCACTTTCCTTTGAGCTATTTCAGAGACCGGTTGCCCATGGTTACACCGTTGTTGAGGTCACAGAGGAAAACCCCTTTTATCCGGTTGGCACGGTGATAAGGGGACACGAATTTCACTATTCAGCAGTAAAAGGTTATAATCAAGGTATAGAGTTCAGTTTCAGGATGCTAAGGGGTAAGGGTATCAGGGATGGTCTTGATGGGGTTGTTTACAGAAATGTGCTTGCCACCTATACCCATGTGCATGCCCTTGGCGTGCCCCAATGGGCAGAGGGGCTGATAAATGCAGCAAGGAAGTACAGAGATGAAAGGAGCAGTTAAAAACAGGTTTCAGCTTAAAAAGCTCATACAGGATGCCCTCAAACAGAGAGACCTGGACCGTGTTGCAGAGTACGCCCTTGAAAGCCCCCGTACCGTGGGCATTCTTTTTAATCTTAGCTATGACAAGGACTCCATAATTACCTGGCGTGCAGTGGAGGCAATGGGAGAGGTAGCAAGGGTGCTTACCTATAGGTCTAAAGAGGAGGGCAGGGAGCTAATGAAGAGGCTTCTGTGGTCAATAACAGAGGAGTCCGGTGGGCTTGGATGGTCTTCCATTGAGATGATGGCAGAGGTGGTGGTGAGGTCACCCGAGGTCTTCAGCGACATACCGCTTCTTCTTCCTGAGTACTACGATGAGCCTGTGTTCAGGGACTCGGTGCTTTATGCACTGTGGCGGATTGGCTCGACACACCCTGAGCTGCTTTCTCCTAAAGATGTAAAGGAGGTGGTGCTTCAGGCACTTAGGTCAGAAAGCCCCTATCAGAGGGCCCTTGCACTTATGATAATTGAGGCAACAAGAGAGACTATAGACTACAAAGACATTGAGATAGACAGAGAGGTCTTCAACGATGATACACCTGTGAGGATTTACATTGATGGTCAGTTCGTCACGAGGCCATTAAAAGAACTCGCAGGTGCCCTTGAACTTCCTGTCAGGAAACAATGAGACTTACCATATTCAGCCGTCTCAGTTTTGGCTACCTCGTCCTTTTCCTGTTCGTCTTTTCAATAGGTGCCTTTTCAATCTACCAGATAGAAAGGGTTAAGCTTAAGACCGCAAGGGTCATTACCAGCGACAGTCAGCTTATAGAGATTAACAAAAAACTGATTGACACCATCCTGAGTGCTGAAAAAAACGAAGAGAAGTATTTACTCATCGGCGATGATGCCTTTCTGAGACAGTACAGAATGGATACAGAGGAGTTCGAAGACAATCTTCAAAGAATAAATGCCCTCACTGAAAACAGGGAGGTAAAGGTAATCATCGATGAAATAAAGGCTGCCTTCAGGAAGTACAGGGAAGTCTTTGACGAGGAGTTAGGGCTTATAAAGAGCAGGCTAAAGTACAACAAAAACATATACAAGTCAATGAAGGAAGAGCAGATCTCTGCGGTTCTCAGGGGTATTAATCGGCTCAAGGCAGTAAGCCGTCAGCACATCATAAGGACCCTCAAGGCAATCGATAGAGATGAGGAGTCTGTGGAGAGGTTGATCCTCATTGTTACGGCGTGGTTCCTGATAATAGGTGTGGTGCTTGCTGGTGTGATTACCAGAGGCATAGTAAAACCCCTTTCCATGATAAAGAGAAAGACCAGGGAGATTGCAGAGGGAGACCTTGAGCCAAACCTTTCACTTAATGGGCCACCTGAGATAACAGAGGTTGCCCAGTCTATAAACTCCATGTGCGAAAAACTAAAGGAGATTGATAGACTGAAGGCAGACTTCTTCTCCGTTATGTCCCATGAACTCAGGACCCCTCTTACGGCAATAAAGGAAGGGGTGAGTCTGCTTAAGGAGGGTATCTGTGGCCCAACGAATGAAAAACAGCAAAAGATACTGAACATACTGTCTGATGAGAGCAAAAGACTGGTAACGCTGGTTGACAACCTGCTTGACCTGTCTAAGATGGAGGCAGGAATGTTAGAATATAACTTCGAGGAAGTAAACATCAGTACACTGGTTAATCAGGTTGTTAAAGAGCTGTCTCCAATTGCGGAGGGTAAAGGGGTAAGCATCAGTGTAAGGGGGGATGTGCCTTCAAAGGTAAGGGCTGACAGCGAAAGGCTCCTTCAGGTGCTCAGGAATCTTATTGGAAATGCCCTTAAGTTCAGTCCCGAGGGCTCTGAGGTGTTGGTAGGGATTGATGCTGAATCATCAGGTGTGATGGTTTCCGTATCTGACAGGGGCCCTGGAATCCCCGAGGAGTACAGAGAGAAGATATTTGACAGGTTTCAGCAGGCAAGGCTTCCAAACTCAAGCCTTTACAAGGGAACGGGGCTGGGTCTTTCAATAGTTAAAAACATAATAAATGGACATGGAGGAAGGGTATGGGTGGAAAGCAACGAAGGTGGTGGAAGCACCTTCAGGTTCTGGTTGCCTCTTTAGTGGCACTTGTGTTTATACAGGGCTGTCTTCCCACTGTGGAGGTAAAAAAAAGGGCTGGCATGATGGCAAAAGGGGAAGAAAAAAACAGTAAGCCGGTGCTTAAGTGGGAAGAAAGGATGAAAAGCGGAGAGTATGATGAGTTTATGAAAGAGGCACAGGGTGTATACCAGAGTGCAGAGGATCCTCAACTGAAACAGAAGGCCCTTTATTACATGGCGCTAACACAGATACACCCTGAGAATCCATCAAGGGACCTGAAAAGGGCTGAGGGCTATTTCAGAAAGCTTATAGTCCTGTATCCTGATGGCATTTATGCTCAGGAATCAAGGGTCTGGCTCGGGCTTATCTCTATTATTGAGAAATCCAAAAAGATAGACATTGAGATAGAAAAGAAAAAGCAGGAGTTTTCCAGATAACATGGCCAGTGCTTCGGTTTTGATAGTGGACGATGACCTTAATCTTCTTGAGATCATGAAGATGAGGCTTGAGGCCTCAGGGTTTGATGTCACCACTGCCCGTGATGAAAACGAGGCAAGGGCCTTTATTAAGGAGAAGGACTTTGACCTTGCAGTGGTTGACCTTCAGCTTGTGCAGACCGACGGTATTACCCTTATGAGAGAAATACACGAGATTTATCCACTTATGCCCGTGATTATCCTTACTGCCCACGGAAGCATTGAGAGTGCAGTTGAGGCCATGCGCAGGGGTGCCTTTAACTACCTTACAAAGCCCTTTGATGCAAGGGAGTTGATCGTCCAGATTGAAAGGGCACTTCGTAGCAGTGAGCTTGAGAAAGAGGTTCAACGGCTAAGGGACTTTCTCAAAGAGGAGTATGACTTTAAAAATATTATAGCCAGAAGCTCAGCAATGAAGAAGGTGCTTGAGCAGGTTTCAAGGATTGCCCAGGTTGACTCATCAGTTTATATTCATGGTGAAAGTGGAACCGGAAAGGAGCTCATTGCAAGGGCCATTCATCTTGCAAGTCCAAGGAGGGAGAGACCCTTTGTGGCAATAAACTGTGCTGCCCTTCCTGAGGGTGTGCTTGAGAGTGAGCTGTTCGGTCACGAAAAGGGTGCCTTTACAGGGGCGGTAAGGACGCTGAAGGGGATATTTCAGCGAGCAGAGGGAGGCACCGTTTTTTTAGACGAGATAGCAGACATGCCCCTTTCAATACAGGGGAGGTTCCTCAGGGTGCTTCAGGAAAGGCAGTTCTATCCACTGGGAAGTGACAGACCCGTCAGAGTAGATGTAAGGGTCATCGTGGCAACCAACAAGGACCTTGCAGAGGAGGTGAGGGCTGGCAGGTTCAGAGAGGACCTCTTTTTCAGGATACATGTGATTCCTCTGAAGCTGCCCCCTCTGAGGGAGAGAAAGGAGGATATCCCCCTTCTGGTAAACCACTTTATAAAGAAATTCAGTGAAAAGATGAAAAAGAATGTCAACGGCATCAGCTCACGGGCACTTAAGAAGCTTATGCTTTACGACTGGCCTGGAAATGTAAGAGAGCTT
The DNA here is from genome assembly GCA_015484595.1 of Nitrospirota bacterium. Classification (GTDB taxonomy): domain Bacteria; phylum Nitrospirota; class Thermodesulfovibrionia; order Thermodesulfovibrionales; family JdFR-85; genus JAADIE01. The sequence goes on from WFMM01000152.1 coordinate 44,812, forward strand.
GAAAATACCATAGAGTACGCCGTGGCAATGGCAAGGTCACAGACCATAGAGGATGACCTCATAACCGTAACCCCTGCCTCCACGATAAGCTCCCTGAGACCCTTCGATGAGGCAAAGAGTGAGTTTGAAAGGGAATATCTTATTAACCTTCTCCGACACACAGGGGGCAATGTCTCAAGGGCAGCAGAGATAGCAGGACGCTACAGGGCTGACCTCTATAACCTCATGAAAAAACACGGTATAAACCCAAAGGACTATAAATAGCTTTTGTATGGAAATTCATACAGTTTATACACTTTTTTCACGCCATTTACACCCCTCAATTAATTAAAATTCTTTTAAAAACAATAACTTACCCATCCACCAAATTCTGGCATCATTATTGCGTAATAAATATTCAGTGTATACAAGATGTAAAGATGGCAGATTTTTAAAGATATAGAGAATTTGCAATCTGAATAACTGGATTTTGGACTTTGTTTAGGATTTAGGAATTAGAATTTAGAGTTTAATCTTAAAAAGCTGGAGGTGATAAGCAGACAAAAAGGGAGGAAAGAGATGGAGATACTGAAGCTTATAACTGCACTCCTTCTGATTGCAGGGGTGCTTCAGGGTATATCCTATCTGACATGGAGTATTAAAGAGCTGCATCGGGATAAATTAAAGAAGGAGGTTAAGGTTTATGAAAAAGGCTCGAATAATGCTTATAGTTGCGGTAATACTCATGATTGTTTTTAGCCTATCGCAGGCATGGGCAGACAGAGGTAAAGAAAAACATCAAAGGCACCACAATGACAGAGAGCTAAAGATTCAAAAGGCAAAGCACAAAAGACATAAGGAAAGCTTTGTTATTAAGGATACACAAGATGATGACCGTGATGGAGATGAGCCCCAGACTGGTGGTGGCATAAATCAGCCCATTACAGGCCCAGGGTTTCAGGTGCTTGCCTTTAACGACCTTGGAATGCACTGTTATGACAAAGACTATTCAGTCTTTTCCATCCTGCCCCCCTTTAATGTCATCCACGCACAGGTGGTGAAAAAGGGTGCTGAGCCAGAGGTGCTTGACGACAGCCAGGTTGAGGTCTACTACTCAGCGGTGGAGGACACTAAGGGCTCAATCAACACAACCAGTGCTGGAAAGACGAATTTCTGGGATTATGTATACGAGCTTTTTGGTGTTTCACCTTCACCTGACGAGGGCCTTACCGGAAACAGGATGCCTGGTGACAGAAAGACCTGGAGGATTTTTGCCGAGTACAATCCTGACAAAAAGTGGTTTACTGCCTCGGGAATACCGATTACTGCAACAGATGACAGCGGGGCAAAGAACCACTACCCCATGATGAGGATAACCGCAGTTGATAAGTCCACAGGACAGGTGCTTGCCTACACTGACATAGTGCTACCTGTATCAGATGAGATGCACTGCAGTGACTGTCACTCAACAGGTTGTATGGCAGCAAACCAGAGCACTGCAAAAAGGTACTCAATAGGTGCATGGAGTGATGGAGGAGGTGACCCGGAGATAGAGTACAGGGAAAACATCCTGATACTTCATGATGCAAAACACGGAACAAACCTGCTTGGTTCAACGCCTGTGCTCTGTGCATCCTGTCACTACTCTCCTGCCCTTGACCTTGCTGGTAAAGGACCACAGGGGCCGCAGGTGGGGCTTCCACTTCTTTCTGAGGCAATTCACGGAAGGCATGGAAGGACAATTAACGATGAGCTTCCGTCAAACCCTGAGGATGCAATTATCCCGGATACCGCTGGAACAGGTGCCTGCTACTACTGTCACCCTGGAAGTTCAACTAAGTGTCTAAGGGGTGTTATGGCAGAGGCTGGTCTTGATTGTCAGAACTGCCACGGTGGTATGTTACAGGTGGCTGGTGAGTTTTCACAGAGGATGCCCTGGGTTGATGAGCCAAAGTGTCAGTCCTGTCATACAGGGGATGCAGTAAAAAACAATGGTGTAATAAGGGAGACAGTGGCTTACGACAGCTCTGACCCTGCTGCCCTGCCACGACAAAACCCATGGAGCAGGTTTGCTGAAAATAACGATACCCTTTACAGAGACAGCCTTGGTCATGGTGGGCTTGCCTGTGAGGCCTGTCACGGAAGCACTCATGCCATATGGCCAAGCAGGGAGCCTAACGACAATGTTTCAGCCACTGAGATACAGGGACATCAGGGTGTGATTATAGAATGCAGTGCCTGTCACGGAAATAACCTTGCACCTACAACCGATGGTCCCCACGGAATGCACAATGTCAATGACCCTGTGTGGAACAAGGAACACGGAGATTTTTATGAGCAAAATGCCAGAACCTGTAAAAGTTGCCACGGCCAGAACCTCCAAGGCACCGAGCTTTCCGAGACCCATGACGACAGGGTGCTTTTTGACAAAAGGGGTAACAGGATAAAACTTTCAAAGGGAACACAGGTGAGTTGCTCAATCTGTCACGAAAACCCTGAAACCGGAACCATGAATGCACCACCAACAGTGCCTGTGCAATCTCCCACACAGCCATCACAACCCACACAGCCTTCTAATCCTTCACAGCCAATGCAGCCTACAACGCCCACACAGCCTGACGGTGTAGCCCTTTATACTCAGAACTGCTCAGGCTGTCACGGACCTCTTGCACGCTCGTCTAAACGAGGCGCCACTGCCTCACAGATACAGAATGCCATTAACAAAAACTTCGGTGGTATGGGCAGGTTTAAGAGCCTGACCACCGCTGAGATAAATGCCATAGCCTCCGTCCTATAAACCCCCAGCCCTCCTTCAAAGGGAGAGACTGTTGTCTCTCCCTCTCTTTTTTATTTGACTTTATCGGTTATGTCTTATTATAATTTTCTATTCATCAAATGAAGTACAGAGAAGACAAGAGCACACTATATGAGCCACGGTGTCCCTTTTGCAGGGATTTTTTTTCAAGACCAGTAGATATAGATACCGATTTCGGGGCCTTTTCAGGAGGGGTCTGTAGCTGCGGCGCTGTGTATGCCTTTGACCCAACAGGTAGAAACCTGGGGGAGACCTTTATGGATGCCCTCTCATACGCCTGTGGTGGTGATTACGAAAAGGCGGTGAGTCTTGAGGCAGGAGTGGATTACGAAGAATACATATTACAGTACAATTACAGAACCCATAGCATCTCTCCAGGAAGGGCCTACAGTTTATTCGATAGAAGAGCAAGGGGAATGCTTTACTTTGTAAAATTAAAAAATATTAAGGCCACTGATTGAAAAATAAGTTTTTTTAATTTGACCCTAAAATAAAAACTGTATTATTGTTTATAGCCTGTTTAAAAGAGATATGTCAGTTAAGGGAGTTTTCCCATAAAAAACAAATCAAGGAGGTTTAAGATGCCAACATTAGAATTCCAGGGCAAACAGATCGAGGTCGATGAGGAAGGTTATCTCCAGAACCTTGATGACTGGACTCCTGAGCTTGCTGCCTACATGGCTCAGCAGGATGGTCAGGAACTGACAGACGAGCACTGGGAGATCATCAACTTTCTGAGGGATTATTATCAGAAGTATCAGATTGCTCCAATGATCAAGATTCTGGTTAAGGAGATCAAAAAGACCATGGGACCTGATAAGGGTAACACCAAGTATCTCTATCAGCTCTTTCCAGATGGTCCAGCAAAGCAGGCCTGTAGGTATGCAGGACTGCCAAAACCAACAGGTTGCGTATAATCCTTTCTGATAAGGGCACCCCGACTTTTAAGGGGTGCCTGATTTTTATCAGGACTAATTAAAAAAGATGGGGATAAGGGAACAACTAAAAGAAAACAGGGAAAAGATACTGAGCAGATGGTTTGAAAGTATTTTAAAGACCTATCCAGCAGAGACAGTCAGGTTTCTTAAAAAAACAAAAGACCAGTTTCACAATCCTGTAGGACAAACGATAAAAGAAGGTATAGAGGGTATATTATTTGAGCTAACCGGGGAAGGGGAGATAGAAAAGATAACCCCCTTTCTTGACAGAATTATCAGAATCAGGGCAATTCAGGACTTCACTCCATCAGAAGCAGTTGCTTTCATCTTTCAGCTAAAGGGTATTATCAGAGAGGAAATTGATTTGGACAGAATCGGCTCTGAGGAGCTTCTGGGGCTGGATAAAAAAATAGACGAGCTGGCATTGAAGACCTTTGATATCTACATGGGATGTAGAGAAAAGCTCTATGAACTAAAGGCCACGGAGCTAAGGAACTGGACATACAAACTGCTTGAGAGGGCTAATCTTTTAAAAGAGTTTGAAGAGAATTTCAAATCAAAGTAGTGTTTCTTAAAAGGAGGTTATAAATGGGAGCATTGTTATCCTTTGGAGCTGTTGTGGTTCTTTTGCTTATCCCTGCCATCGGTGCTGGTGCCCTCAAACTCCACTCTCTGTTTGGTGTGGTAATTCCCTACCTGGCTGTTATAGTTTTTCTTGTAGGACTGATAAACAGGGTAATCGGCTGGGGAAAGGTGCCTGTGCCTTTCAAGATTCCGACCACCTGCGGACAGCAGAAATCACTCCCCTGGATTAAGCACAGCAGGCTTGAATCTCCAGCAACCGGTGGTGAGGTGTTCTTGAGGATGGTTCTTGAGGTGTTGTTTTTCAGGTCACTGTTCAGGAATCTGAGAACCGAAAAGGCTCCTGGTGACCGCGTGGTTTACGGCTCTTCAAAGTGGTTGTGGGTAGCAGGGCTGGCCTTTCACTATTCCTTCCTTATTGTGTTTCTGAGGCATCTGAGGTTCTTTAAACAACCCACACCAAAGATAATAGGGATTATTGAAAGCTTTGATGGCTTTCTGCAGATAGGCTCACCACACCTCTTAGTAACAGGGCTTGTGCTTTTTGGAGCGGTTTTTTATCTCTTTTTAAGAAGAATCTTTGTCCCCCAGGTTCGTTACATCTCGCTTCCTGCTGACTATTTCCCGCTGTTTCTGATAATGGCAATAGCTGGCACAGGTATGTTGATGAGGTATTTTCTGAGGGTTGATATTATAAAGGTCAAAGAGCTTACCATGGGGCTTGCCACCTTTCATCCAAAGGTGCCTGAAGGTATTAGTGTTATCTTTTACATACACCTCTTTCTTGTTTCAACCCTTTTTGCATATTTCCCCTTCAGCAAGATGGTTCACCTTGGGGGTGTTTTCCTGAGTCCAACGAGAAACTTAGCTAACAACACCCGCATGGTCCATCATCCAAACCCCTGGAATTATCCTGTGAAGGTTCATACCTATGAGGAGTACGAAGAGGAGTTCAGAGACAAGATGATAGCCGCGGGTATACCTGTTGAAAAACAGCCTGAACCAAGGGAAGAGGAACAACCCACAGAAGAAAGCGAAGGAAAGGAGTGATACCATGTCAAAACAGCCAAAGCCACCAAAGCCCGACGAATTAGCAAAGTCAATAGAATACAAAACTCCTGAAACTCAATGGATGGAAACCCCTGTAAAGTTTAAACCTGGTATGTGGTGCTATGGCTCAAGGCCAAAGTACCTTGAAGAAGTGGGCATGCCTAACCCAAGGGAGTGGTCACCCGCAGATGACGATTGGAAGCTACCTGAGAACTGGAAAGAAATCGTGCTCGACGGGATGAAAGACCGTCTTGGCAAGTACAGGACCTTCAAGCTCTTTATGGACATATGCGTTCGTTGTGGGGCCTGTGCTGACAAGTGTCACTTTTACATAGGATCGGGTGACCCAAAGAACATGCCTGTATTAAGGGCAGAGCTAATGCGGTCTGTTTACAGAAAGTACTTCACCACTGGCGGAAAACTATTTGGAAAGACCGCAGGTGCCCGTGAGCTTACAGAGGATGTAATAAAGGAATGGTGGTATTACTACTATCAGTGCACCGAGTGCCGTCGTTGTTCTGTTTTTTGTCCCTATGGTATTGACACGGCTGAGATAACAATAATGGGCAGGGAGCTTACCAATCTCCTGGGTCTTCAGACCGACTGGATAGGCGGTCCAGTGGCAAACTGCTATCACAAGGGTAACCACCTCGGGCTTGAGCCCCACACGATACAGAGCAACATAGAGATGATGTGTGATGATATAGAGGAGATAACAGGTATAAGGATTGAACCAACTTTTAATCGTAAGGGAGCTGAGATACTCTTTGTAACACCCTCTGGTGACCTTTTTGGTCTTCCTGGAATTTATACCTGTATGGGATACCTGATGCTCTTTCACGAGCTTGGTCTTGATTACACATGGAGCACCTATGCCTCTGAGGGTGGTAACTTTGGCTTCTTTACATCAAACGAGATGGCCAAGAGGCTTCATTACAAGATATACGCAGAGGCAAAGCGTCTTGGCGTTAAGTGGATACTGGGTGGTGAGTGTGGTCACATGTGGAGGCTCGTTCATCAGTATCTGAACACCTGGTGGGGACCACCGGACTTTCTTGAGGTTCCAAAATCTCCAATAACTGGTACTGTCTTTGAAAATGCCAAAAGCACAAAGATGGTCCATGTTACCGAGTTTACGGCTGACCTCATCAAGCACGGCAAGATAAAACTTGACCCAAGTCGTAATGATCATCTGAAGATAACATTCCACGACTCCTGTAACACATCCAGAGGAATGGGTATCTTTGAAGAACCCCGTTACATCATAAAGCATGTGGCAAGGCATTTTTACGAGATGCCTGAGAATACCATCAGGGAGAAGACCTTCTGCTGTGGAAGTGGTTCAGGATTGAATGCTGGTGAGAACATGGAGCTCAGGATGCGTGGTGGATTCCCGAGGGCCAACGCTGTCAGGTATGTCCACGAAAAATACGGCGTAAACATGCTTGCCAATATATGTGCAATTGACAGGGCAGCACTTCCGACCCTGATGCAGTACTGGGTACCCGAGGTTGATGTCTGCGGTGTTCACGAACTGGTTGGTAATGCACTGGTGATGACCGGAGAGAAGAAGAGAACCATGGATCTCAGGTTAGAGCCGCTTCCTGGAATGGAAGATGAGGAAGAGGAGGAATAATCTTATGAACAGGAAGGAGGTCAACCATGTATGACGGTGGAAAGATAATAGCAGGGATAATAATCTTCCTGGCCTTTGCCTTGTTCCCCTTTTATTCTAACATCGGCAAGGCCGATATAAAGCCTCCAAAGCCGAGCCTCGACACTCCTGTTATCAAGGCACTGAAGGTTAAGAAATGTGTTGAGCCAGAACAGTATATGAGGGAATCACACATGCAATTACTCATAAAATGGAGAGATTCAGCTTTGAGGCATGCTAAGAGGGTATATGTAAATTCAAATGGTGAAGAGTATGTGATCAGCCTTCAGAAGACCTGTCTGAGGTGTCACTCAAACCGTTCGGAGTTCTGTGATAGGTGCCATAAGTATGCAGATGTTGACCCCTATTGCTGGGACTGTCACTTTTCCAAAGCCAAACAGGAGGAGCAGAGATGAGCATAAACAGGAGAGAATTTTTAAAATACGCTGGTCTTACCTGTATAGGTGTTGGTGTGGGTGGTGCCCAGTTATTTGTAACGAGGGTAAAGCCAGCATTCTCTGATTTTAAACCTGCTGACTATGCCCTTAAGGCCAAACGCTGGGCAATAGTGATTGACCTCAGGAAGTTTAAGACTGAAGAGGACTACAAAAAGGTTATAGAGGCCTGTCACAGCATTCACAATGTTCCTGATTTTGGTGATGACAAGCAGCACGAGATAAAGTGGATATGGACAGAGGATTTTGAGCACTCCTTCCCTCACCAGCAAAACAAATTCATTCCAAAGACAGTTGAGGAAAAGCCAGTGCTTCTTCTCTGTAACCACTGCACCTATGCTCCATGCACAAGGGTCTGTCCAACAAAGGCGACCTTTAAGCGTCCTGATGGTATAACTGCACAGGATTATCATCGCTGCATTGGTTGCCGTTTCTGTATGGCAGCCTGTCCCTACGGTGCAAGGAGCTTTAACTGGCTTGATCCAAGACCTCACATAAGGCATGTAAACCCTGAGTTTCCTACCAGGACACCAGGTGTGGTGGAGAAGTGCAACTTCTGTGTTGAAAGGCTTGACCTTGGCAAAGGACCTGCCTGCGTTGAGGCATCAGAGGGTAAGATGATGTATGGTGACCTTGCAGATCCCAACTCTGAAATAAGACGCTACCTTGATGAGAATTTCAGTATCCGTCGTAAACCTGAGCTTGGAACACAACCAGCTGTGTTTTACATAATAGGAGGTGAAGAAGATGCTTGAGAAGGCACTAAATGGTGGTAAGAGATACTGGACTCTGATTTTTATACTACTTGGTATATCGGCGGTAGGCTTTTTTACTTACCTGTATCAGTTAAAGACAGGACTGGGTATTACAGGTATGAGCAGGGATGTTTCATGGGGATTTTATGTTGGCCAGTTTACCTTCCTTGTTGGTGTTGCTGCATCGGCAGTGATGCTGGTGATACCCTATTATCTGCATAACTATAAAAAGTTCAGTAAGATCGTCATACTTGGAGAGTTTCTGGCTGTATCAGCGGTTACCATGTGTCTGCTCTTTATCTTCGTGGATATGGGCCAGCCCATGAGGATATTCAATGTTATAATCCATCCAACACCCCACTCCATACTTTTCTGGGATGCTATAGTTCTTAACGGTTATCTCTTTCTTAACATTGTGATTGGCTGGAATACGCTTCAGGCTGAGATAAAGGAGGTACCACCACCAAAGTGGGTAAAGGCACTTGTTTATGTGTCAGTTCCCTGGGCAGTTAGTATTCATACGGTAACGGCCTTTATTTATGCTGGTCTGCCTGGCAGGGAGTTCTGGCTTACTGCTATCATGGCAGCACGATTTCTTGCCTCTGCATTTGCAGCAGGCCCTGCATTGCTGATAATACTTGCCATGATAATAAGAAAGTACACCAAATTCGACCCAGGTTATGAGCCTATACAGTCTGTGGCTAAGATAGTTGCCTATGCCATGTGCGTAAACTTCTTCTTTATATTGCTTGAGCTCTTTACAGCTCTTTACAGTAACATTCCTGGTCATGTGCTTCCCTTTAAATATCTGTTTTTTGGTATCAATGGGCACATGAGGCTTGTTCCACTTATGTGGCTCAGTATATTCTTCTCTCTCTTTGCTATTTTCCTTCTGGTATGGCCACCTACAAGGCGCAATGAGACCACCATGCTTTTTGCCTGTATAATTGGTTTTATCTCCCTTTGGATAGACAAGGGTTTTGGGCTCGTTATTGGTGGTTTTATTCCTAACCCCTTTGAGAAGGTATTTGAATACTGGCCAACTTTTCCAGAGCTTGTTATTACCATTGGTGTTTATGCGGTCGGATTCTTAGTGTTAACCATACTTTACAAGGTGGCAGTAAGTATCAGGGAGCAGCAGGCTGAGTCAGGAAGCGAGCCCGTGCACTAAAAAGTCATAGAAATAAACAACTTATTGTAGAGAATGGGAGGACACAAAGCTGTCCTCCTTTTTTTATTTGTCTTAAATTGCAAGATATAAGATTGCGAATAATAAATAATGGTGGGTTTATCAGTAGTTCTTTTTAAGCTCCTTAAGTACCTGCTTTCCCACATCCTTGAGGGTTTCAAAGACACCCTTTCCCTCGGTAGCCACAGCCTCGTACCAGGGGACATTATCAGGGTTTAAAACCCTCTGCATCTCCTCAACCGGAACCACATTGGGCAGGTCTCTTTTGTTGTACTGTATGGTAAAGGGGAGTTTTTCAAGCTCAAAGCCATACTCGGCAAGGTTTATCTTCAGGTCTTCAAGGCTTTCTATGTTTGCATCCATTCGCTCTATCTGTGAGTCAGCCACAAAGACCACTCCATCAACGCCTTTGAGGATTAATTTTCTGCTTGCTGCATAAAAGACCTGTCCAGGCACGGTGTAGAGGTGAAACCTTACCCTGAATCCCTTGATGTCACCAAGGGCGAGGGGAAGGAAGTCAAAAAACAGTGTTCGCTCAGTCTCTGTAGCAAGAGAGATGAGTTTTCCCTTCTGCTCAGGGGCGGTGCTACGGTAGATAAACTGCAGGTTCGTGGTCTTTCCACAAAGACCTGGCCCGTAGTAGACTATCTTACAGTTAATCTCCCTTGTTGAGTAATTTATAAAAGCCATAACTTTTATACAGGGTGCAGGGGGTAGGGTGTAGTAAAAAAACTTCTAACCCCATCCCCAATAACCATTAACTAATACACCAATACACCAATATACAATCTTTTATCCAAACAATTTATCTATATCCTCATCTGTTATCTCAGCAAAGGGTGATGTGTCAGCTGCTGTCTTTTTTTCAGCCTGTGCCTTACGGTCAAGCTCAATAAATATCTTCTCCAGTGTCTGGGTAGATTTTTTTACCCTGAGTCGCACAAGACCAAGAGAGGTCCTCTGGTCAAAGACGACCACGAGTATTACCCGGTTTGCAATCAGTGATATGTGAATGTTGTCCCGTTCCCCCTCGTGAAAGAGTATGGAAAACTCCTTCTGACCAAGAAGCTTTGCAATTCCGCCTGTGGCTGCAATGTTTCCCGCTGTAAGGGATGCAAGGGCAGTTGTGTCAATGTCGTGTGTTTCTCCTGCTGAGGCTATGAGCTGTCCGTTTTTGTCCACCAGGAAAACAAGCTTTGCATTGGAGAGTTGATGAAGCTTTTTAAGCTCCTCATCAATCCTCCGAAACTCCTCCTCGTACATTACGATCTCTGACATATTCCCACCTGTAAAATATTAATTCCAAATACTAAAAAATCCAAGTAAAATTCTAAATCCTAAATTCTAATTTCTAAACAAATCACAAATATTAAATTCCAATTTTTCAAACAACATCATTTAAAATTGGTTACTAAATCATTAAGTCATTATCCTATTCCCCCTCCTCTGCCTTCCACATCCTTTCTTCCCTTAAAAGGTCTTCCCACTCTTTATCGACCAGTTCCTGTGCCTTCTTGAGTAGATGCTCGTTTTCTGGTGAAAAGAGGTGTTTAAACCTGCCCTGGGTTTTGAGAAACTCAACAACTGGTTTCTTTTCCTTTGGTTTCTGGTTTATAGTAAGTTTACCATTTTCATACTCATAGAGGGGCCAGAAACAGGTCTCAACGGCAAGTTTACAGTCCTCTATTGCCCTGTCCGTTGGGGTTCTCCATCCACGGTTACAGGAGGAAAGCACATTAATAAAGGCAGGCCCGTCCACCTCAAGTGCCTTACGAACCTTTGTCATAAGGTCACGCCAGTGGGCAGGTGTTGTCTGTGCAACATAGGGGATACCGTGGGCTGCCATTATCTTTGTGAGGTTTTTCCTTGGCTGCAGTTTACCCGGGATTACCTTTCCTGCTGGGCTTGTGGTGGTGTTTGCACCAAGTGGAGTGGCACTTGAACGCTGTATGCCTGTGTTCATGTATGCACCATTGTCATAGCATATGTAAACTATGTCGTGGCCTCGCTCCATGGCACCTGAGAGGCTCTGGAATCCGATGTCGTATGTTCCTCCATCACCACCAAAGGCGATAAACTTTATTCTCTCTTTGATCTTGCCCTTTTTCTTCAATGCCCTGTACATGGCTTCAACCCCTGAGAGCGTGGCTGCTGCGTTTTCAAAGGCAGTGTGTATCCAGGGCACCTTCCATGCTGAATAGGGATATATGGTTGTTGATACCTCAAGACAACCAGTGGCATTTGCCACCACAACAGGCATCTCTGCAGCAAGCAGCACCTGCCTTATAGCAATTGGTGCACCACAGCCTGCACACATCCTGTGGCCACCTGTAAGAAGGTCTTCTTTCTTTGAAAGCTCCTTTAATCTTAATGGTGTTGTACTCATAACCCAACTCCTTTCATAAAGCGTTTATTGCTTAAATGCATTTATAGCGTTACTTGCGAATTATTCCCTCACTCCTAAGTAGTCTTTATAAAGCTTTACCTTGCCTGTCTCTGCAATCTCTTTCAGTTCGTCAATAACCATGGCGGCATGCTCGGGCATGAAGTCTCTGCCACCAAGACCATAGATTTTATTTATCATTATTGGCTTTGAGCCATTGGTCATCATGGCTGAGGCAATCTCCATGTACATTGGGCCAAAGCCACCAAAGCTCTCTGCCCTGTCAAGCACACCAATAACCTTAACACCTGAAAGTGCCTCTGCAACCTCTTCGTAAGGGAATGGTCTGAAGAGCCTTGGCTTTAAAAGACCCACCTTTATGCCTCTGTCTCTGTACTCGTCTATCACATCCTTACAAGTTCCAGCAGCTGAGTTAAGGACCACTATGGCAAGCTCAGCATCATCAAGCCTGTAGGCCTCAAAAAGCCCGTAACTACGGCCTGAGACCTTTTCAAACTCCTTTGCAACCTCAAGCACCACATCCTTGACATGAAGCATTGCCTCATGCTGCTGACGCTTAAACTCCATGAAGTAATCTGGCAGAACCAGTGGCCCCATGGTTACGGGGTTTTCTATATCAAGTAATGGGTTTTTGGGTTTGTATTCACCAATAAAGTCTTTCACCACATCATCTGGTAAAAACTCCATGCTCTCTATTGAATGGCTGATAATAAAACCATCCATGTTAACCATGGCTGGCAGTCTTACATCCTCGTGCTCGGCAATTCTTATTGCCTGAATCAGGTTGTCATAGGCCTCCTGGCCATTTTCAGACCAGAGCTGTACCCAGCCACAGTCCCTTGCACCCATACCGTCAGAGTGGTCGCCATGGATATTTATGGGAGCTGAAAGAGCCCTGTTCACAAGGGTCATAACTATAGGCATCCTCATTCCAGATGCAATATGAAGCATCTCCCACATAAGTGCAAGACCCTGCGAACTTGTAGCCGTCATTACACGGCCTCCTGCAGCAGAAGCACCAATACAGGCACTCATTGCACTGTGTTCACTCTCAACAGTGACAAGTTCTGTGTCAACCTTTCCGTCTGCCACAAAGGCAGCGAAACGCTGCATTACCTCGGTTGAGGGAGTAATAGGGTATGCAGCACAGACATCGGGGTTTATCTGTCTCATGGCCTCTGCAATGGCCTGATTACCTGTAACAGCAAGTACCTTTCCCATCTTATTTGCCCTCCTCTTCCATTACTATTGCCTTTTTGCCCTTTTTCCCTGGACACTCCATAGCGCAGATACCGCAGCCTTTACAGTGCATGTAGTCAAACTCGCCACGCTTTCCGTCTTTAACAGTGATTGCAGAATCAGGGCAGTATATCCAGCAAAAAAGACACTGTATACAGTTTTCCTCAATCCATACAGGTCTGAAGGCACGCCAGGAACCTGTATTATACTCATCAGCACTTCCTGCCTTTGTTAAGGCACCTATTTCAAGTTCTTTCCAGCCTTTCATCCTTCCTTTACCTCCTCATATCCTCTTCTTGTTGCCTCAAGGTTGGCGGTAATAATCTTTTCAGAAAACTTACTTCCAAAGCTACCCTTTACATCTTCCAGGAGAGTGTCAAGGTCTACCAGTCCTGATGCCTTTGCAAGGGCTCCAAGCATGCAGGAGTTAGGCAGAGGTCTGCCAATGGTCTCAAGGGCAATCTTTGTTGCATCCACTGTATAGACCTTCTGGGTGTCTTTAAGCTTCATCTTCTGTCTGATCTCAGAGGGCTCCTTCCCTGTGTTAACCACAAAAATGGCATCATCCGGTGCGCCCTCGGTTACATCGATGCTGTCAAGCAATGTGGCATCAACCACAGCAACGATGTTAGGCTTTGTAACAGGGCAGTGCATTCTGAGGGGTTTGGAACTGATGCGGTTATAGGCCCTCAGAGGAGCTCCAGCCCTTTCAGGACCGTATTCTGGGAATGCCTGAACATGCCTTCCACCGCTTAAGCAGGCATCGGCAAGCACCTTTGCTGCAGTAACCGTGCCCTGCCCGCCACGGCCATGCCATCTTATCTCAACTGTTTCTGCCATAGAATGCCTCCTGATAAAAATTTCTTTTTAATTCAGGCATTATTTTATTCTATTGTATGTCAATATTGCAAGAAAATTGGCTATTTATAAGAAAATGTTATACTTATAAGAGGCTGTTCAAGAAAACTGAGGATATACACTGGGGCTTCGCCCCCAGACCCCCCGAAAATAGTATATTTTTGGTGTTTAGATACTGGGGGTAAAAGATTTTTAGAATAAGGAAATTTTGATTAAAAATCAGTAAGTTAGAGCCTGTTGAACAGGCTCCTTATAAATTATGAAGGTAAGATATCGTGCTCTAAACCTTTTCTACAACATCTCCCTTTTCATTAAACCGACAGGCTCTGAGAAATGGGTCATGATAAAACAGGAACCATGCTCCCCTTTCAATCCCTGCCTTTTCGTATTTTTCCTTTAGTTCAATCACCTCAAGAGGGTAGTTGTCATAAGCCATCACCCAGAGAGGATTGAAGTGCACATGGGTTGGCAGAAGGTCACCAAGATGAATGGCAGTCTGGCCGTTGCTTTCTATCCAGACTATCTGGTGTCCCCGGTTGTGCCCTCCGGTGAGCTGAAGCCTGATACCTGGTATAAGCTCGTGGTCGCCATCGATTAACATGAGGTTTCCACTTTCTTCAATACCTTCAAAATTAATGCTCCAGAAACTGTGCACCGAGCGTTTATTGGGGTTTTTCACATCTTCCCATTCTCTTTTCTGGATAACATAACGGGCCTTTGGAAAGGTTGGCTTGAGGTTATTCTGAATTTTTGAGACCAGACCACCGGCATGGTCAAAATCACAGTGGGTAAGGACTACATAATCTATCTCTTCAGGGCTTATGCCAATCCGACTGAGGTCCTCAGGAAGGAGCCATTCTTCTTTCAGGTTGTATATCCTTTTCTGTTTGTCAGTAAGTTTATTGCCAAGGCCGGTCTCGATTATAAGCTTTGCCTGAGGTGTAATGAGGAGCATGGGATGGTTAAAAAGCAGGATGTTGTTATCCGTTGATGGTGGATACCTTTTTTCCCAGAGCACCTTAGGCACAGGGCCAAACATGGTGCCTCCGTCAAGCTCAAATACTCCACCTCTTAACCAGTGTATCTCAACCTCTCCTATCCTGAGAAGTGACATCCTTAACCCTACCTTTTGGTTTTATGACACTTAAAACAGGCAAACTTTGGAGGGTGTTTTTTGCTTAAAGGGTTTTGAGCATCTTTTCCATGACATTCAAGACAGTCTTTCTCTAATAGGACCTGCCTGTGACTTTTGTCCTGAGGAATGGCAGGCACAGGCCTTCGGGGAAGAAGAAACAAAACCACTATTACTGCAAGCACAAACAGAACAAAAAGGGCAGTGTTTTTCATTTATATTAGTATAGCACAAAGCTAATCCTCAAAGGCATGGCACTTGTAGAGGTCCTTGCCCAAAGGGTCTCCAAGGAGTTCTGCCCTGAAGCGGCAGCCACCACGGCACTCGTCCAGGAAGGCACATCCCTGGCATTTAAGCCCCTCAAGCCGAACAGGTGGGATTCTCTGCCAGCATGTCTTTAGCCCCTCAGATATGTGGCCCACCGGTCTTTCAGCATAGAAGGCACATTTTGCCACAGAGCCATCAGGAAGCACCGAGCAAAGGTGAAGCCCGCAACCATAACCCTCACCACCACCGTGAAAGCCACCTCCAAAACCATATCTAAGGTATCTGCCTGCTACCTCTGGTGGCAGATAAAGAGAATGGTTTTCCTTCATTCTACCCCAGGAGCAGGGCACATCAACGGTCCATTCCTTGATGCCGAGGTCTTTAAGAAGTTTCTCCATATCGTCGAACTCATCAAGGTTTCCAGGATGAACCATGGTTGACACAGACACCGTAAAGCCAGACTCCTTTGCCCTTTTAAGGGCTGCTACGGTGGGTTCAAAGGTGCCCTGTCCTCGAAGGCTTTCGTGGCCTTTTTTCATCCCATCAAGGCTTATCTGGATCTCCTCTACATTGAGGCTTTCAAGCCTCTTTGGCGTAAGCAAAAGGCCATTTGTAAGTAGAACCTTTCTTAAGGGATAGTGCTTAAGAAAATCGTTCATTCTGTCAAACTCCCGATGCATAAGTGGTTCACCACCTGAGATGAGCACCCTGAGCCCCTGCATCTCTTCAAACTCCTCAAGCACCTTAAGGATCTGCTCAAAAGAAAGCTCCATTGCCTCTGGCTCACCCACATAGCAGTGACGGCAGCGGAGGTTGCATCGGTCGGTTATCAGAAGTTCAAGGTATCTTAGAGAAGGCTCAGGGCTTGCCTTGATGTGATGCCTGAGGGTCCTTGCAGGTTCGGTAACCAGTATTCCTTCTTCGAGACAGTATTCAAGGAAATCCCTTTCATCGGTGTAACAACCCTGGGATTCGTAGCAGTTTTTTAGAAACTCAAAGGCCCTCTCATCAAGTTCGTAGAGTTCATCGGTTTTTATATTGTAAACCGAGGGGTGTTCCAGAAGACGCAGGATTACATGGGGGCCAAAATAGTATCTCTCAGTCTGAATAGTAAAACTCCTCCTTTGGTGTTCGGGTCATCAGTTCCCTGACAGCCTCTAAGGGGGCCTTACCGTGATGAAGCACCAGATAGACCTGCTCTACAATGGGCATCTCCACGGACATCTTTTTAGACAGTTCATAGGCAGAGACCGATGTCTCCACACCTTCAGCCACAGCGGTCATGCCAGAGAGAATCTCATCAAGGGTCATGCCTTTGCCGAGTTTTACCCCAACAGTGTAGTTTCTTGAGAGTGCACCTGTGCAGGTTAAAACCAGATCTCCTATACCGCTTAAGCCAGAGAAGGTCTTCTCCTCAGCCCCCATCTTTACACCAAGCCTTGTTATCTCGGCAAGCCCTCTTGTGATAAGGGCTGCCCTTGCATTAAGGCCAAGACCAAGGCCATCAGAGATACCCGAGGCAATGGCTATTACATTCTTTAATGCACCACCAAGCTCAACACCAAGCACGTCATGATGAGTGTAAACCCGGAAGTAATCGGTATTGAAGATCTCCTGAAGCAGGAGTCCAAGAAAACGGTCCTTCACAGCAAGTGTCAAAGCGGTGGGGAGTTTCCTTATTACCTCTCTGGCAAAGCTTGGACCTGATAGCACTGCCACAGGGTGATGGGTAATCTCTGAAAGCACTCCTGAGACAGTAAGCAGGGTCCCCTTTTCTATACCCTTTGAGGCACTTATAATTACGGCATCCTCTTCCAGGTATTTTGTTGCCTCTTTGAAAACAGAACGGACATACTGGGTGGGCACAACGCAGAGGACATATCGGGTTCTGTAAAGGGCCTCTTCAAAGCTATAGGTGACCTTTATGTTATCAGGAAGTTCAACATCGGGAAGATAAACCCTGTTGAGGCGTGTCTGATGCATCTCTTCGGCAAGCTCTTTTTCATGAACCCAGAGGGAGACATCATAGCCCTTTTCAGCAAGCAGCACCGCAAGTGCCGTGCCCCAGCTTCCAGCACCTATGACAGCAATATAACTCATCTCATGCAGTTATTTCTTTGAGTTCTACGGGGAGTTTTTCAATGATTAGTTTTTTCAAGGACAATTTCTTGCTTGCATTATCTATATCTATTCCAACAATATTACCATTTTCGTCGTAATCAATAACTATGCCTTCTGCAACATCTTCGCTGATCACACTGTTTTTTTCAGATAAATCAATATATAACGAATCAGTTTCAGGATAGTATTTCAGTCTCATTTTTTTCTTACTGCTTCTCCACCTCTGTTGAGTTTTAATAATTCTAAAGCACCACTCTTTTTAATTACAATGACCCTTGCCGAAAGCCCCGACACCTCTATCCCAAAAGTCGGGGATGAAGGCAAGAATAATAATAAAAAATTTTTCATTATCCTTGCATTGGAAGCCCCGACCTCTGGTCGGAGAGCTTCACTTTAATAATATCACACTGATGAGATTATTTTACCCTTATTTTTAATCTCCCAGACTAAAGGATCATTATCATTAAAATCTTCAGGTCTGAAAGGAACCGGTTCTATTCTTTTGTCAATCTTTGAGGCTATCTTCATCAGTCTGAGCCTTTCCTTGTATCTATTTTCAGTAAAGTCAGGAGAAACTACAGCAATGTCTATATCACTAAATTCATCTGACTCTTTTGATGCATAAGAGCCATACAGGTAAACTTTATTTATTTTTATGCCTTCCTTCTTAAGATAATCTATAAACTTTTTAATTACAATTATAGTTTTATCTTTCCTTTCAGCCATTGGTATATCCTTTTTATATCATTTAGTTTTTCTTCAGTAAAATTTTTTGTGCAAATCTTTCTAAAAGTTCTTTTTAAATCTGGATATCTTGCTTCAATATTAAAGGATGTTATCTCTATCATTTTATCAGATAGTTCAGTTGAGAGTTCAATTTTTGCAAGTTCAGCAAGCCTTGTTAAGTTATGTATAGGTGGTGCATGTTTTTTGTTTTCTAACACATAAAGTGCCTTAAGGAGTTTTTCAATACACAGGTGTCCGAAAAATAATGAATAAGAATAGTCACCTTTTTCATAAAGATGCTCGGCAACCTTGAGTGCATCTTCTGACTCATTTAACCAGTATTTAACAATTTCTTCTGTATTCATTATTAAGAAATCTTAGATTTTATCTTCTTCCATGTATCCCTGAGGGTTACGGTGCGGTTGAAGACTAATTTTTCCTCCGAGGAGTCAAGGTCAACTGCGAAATACCCAAGCCTTAAAAACTGAAACCTCTCACCAGGGCGGGCGTTTTTAAGGGATGGTTCAGCCTTACAGTTCGTAAGTATCTTAAGGGAATCGGGATTAAGACAGTCTATAAAATCAGGGCATTCCTTTTTGTCATCAGGGTTTGGCACCCTGAAAAGCCTGTCATAAAGCCTTACCTCTACATCCATGGCATGTCGGGCAGATACCCAGTGAAGGGTTGCCTTTACCTTTTTCTGCTGGTTTGAGCCACTTTTTGATTCAGGGTCATAAGTGCAGTAAAGAGTGGTAATACGGCCTGTCTCAGGGTCTTTTTCATAGTCTTCACACTTTATTATGTAGGCATGTTTTAGCCTTACCTCACGACCAGGTGCGAGTCGATAGAATTTTTTAGGCGGCTCTTCCATAAAGTCGTCTGCCTCGATATAAAGCTCTCTTGAAAAGGGCACCTCCCGTGTTCCTGCAGTCGGGTCTTCAGGATTGTTAATGGCCTCTACATACTCAACTCTGTCTTCTGGATAGTTGGTGATAATCACCCTTATTGGGTTCAGAACCACCATTACCCTTGGGCATCGTTTGTTAAGGTCATCTCTGAGGCAGTGTTCAAGGAGTTCAAAATCCACGATGCTGTTTGCCTTGGCCACACCTATGCGGTCACAGAAGTCCCTTATAGCCTCCGGTGTATAACCCCTTCTACGCATCCCTGCTATGGTTGGCATCCGGGGGTCATCCCAGCCAGAGACATGACCTTCTTCAACCAGACGGGTGAGTTTTCTCTTGCTAAGCACTGTATAGCTCAGGTTAAGTCTTGCAAACTCTATCTGCTGAGGATGATAAAGCTCAAGCTGGTCAAGAAACCAGTCGTAAAGAGGACGATGGTCCTCAAACTCAAGGGTGCATAGCGAGTGCGTAATTCCTTCAAAGGAATCTGAAAGGGGATGAGCAAAGTCATAGGTAGGGTATATGCACCATCGGTCACCAGTTCGATGGTGTGGTTTTTTGATAATGCGATAAATTACAGGGTCGCGCATGTTTATATTGCCCGAGGCCATATCTATTTTTGCACGAAGAACCTTCTGCCCTTCATCAAACTCACCTTTACGCATCCTTTCAAATAGATCCAGATTTTCCTCTACCGAACGGTTACGGTATGGGCTTTCCTTACCAGGTTCAGTAAGGGTGCCACGGTATTTGCGTATCTCTTCGGCAGAGAGGTCGTCCACATAGGCCTTTCCCTTTTTTATCAACTCCACAGCGCATTCGTACAGTCGTTCAAAGTAGTCAGAGGCATAGTAAAGGCGGTCTTCCCAATCAAAGCCAAGCCAGCGAACATCCTCTATTATGGCACGAACATATTCCTCTTCTTCCTTTTCAGGATTTGTATCATCAAATCTGAGATTGCATAGTCCACCGTATTTCTCAGCAATACCAAAGTTCAGACAGATAGACTTGGCATGCCCGATGTGAAGATAGCCATTGGGTTCTGGAGGGAAACGGGTATGAACCCTGCCACCGTATTTGCCGGTTTCAAGGTCTTCTTCGATTATTTTTTCTATAAAGTTTTTTGTTTCCTTTTCCATAGTTTTTAATATTAAACCACAGAGAGCACAGAGTTCACAGAGAGAAATTTTTATAGTTTACATTTTAGTTTTAAATTATTAATCTTTTAATTCCATCTTTAAGCATTTTTACATTGAAGTTTATAATCAGTCCTATTTTTTATTCATTGCTTTTAAATATGTTATAAGTTGAGCTTCGTGTATCCTCTGTATTGATTCTATAGCCTTTAATTCTAATACTACTTCATTTTCTACCAGAAAATCTATTCTATGATTGCCTATTTTTTTCCCTTTATAAAACAGGCTTATCTCTTTTTGTCTTTCAAAAATAATTCCTCTTATTGAAAATTCATGTGATAATGCATCTTCATAAACTTTTTCAAGTAAACCTGGGCCTAAAATAGCATGAACCTCAATTGCAGAAGAAATTATCTTATCGGTTATTTCTTTTAAAGGATATTTGTCATTTCCTTTTAAATTAGACTCCATAAAACTCTGTGCTCTCTGTGTCCTCTGTGGTTTAGTTGTTTTGTGCAATCTTAATCGCCCTCTGAAGTCTTCTAAGGGTTTTATCTTTCCCAATGATCTCAATTACCTCAAAGATACCCGGGCTTGCGGTGCCGCCGGTTAAGGCTACACGCACAGGCTGGGCAACATGGCGGAGTTTGGTCTGGTGTTTTTCAACAACATTCTTAAAGAGTTTCTCAAGGGCCTCTTCAGAAAACCCTTCCATATTTTCGATACCCTCTTTGACCTCCTTCAGGTAGGGCAGGTACTTTTCCGTCAGAAACTTATTACTGGCCTTTTCATCAAACTCTACATCCTCGGTAAAATAGTAACGCATGCTTCGGGCAAACTCCTGAAGGGTTTTGGCCCTCTGTTTGTAAGACTCCACTGCCTTAGTGAGCCAGGCTCTCTCAGGCATTTTCTCATCACTGATTAATCCTTCTTTTTTCAGGAAAGGAATCACAAGGTCAACCAACTTTTCTGTTGGTGTCTGCATGATGTACTGGGAAGTAAGCCACAGAAGTTTTTCAGGGTTAAAAACTGCAGCTGTTTTAGCCACACCCTCAAGTGAGAACTTCTCTATCAGTTCTTCCTTTGAAAATATCTCCTGATCACCATAAGACCAGCCAAGTCTCACAAGATAGTTAACCATTGCCTCGGGTAGATAGCCCATCTCCCTGTATGCCTGCACACTTGTGGCACCATGGCGCTTGCTTAAACGGGTCTTATCAGGGCCAAGGATCATGGGTATATGTGCGAATTTTGGTATTTGAAAGTCCAGTGCCCTGTATATCTGGATCTGCTTTGGTGTGTTGTTAAGGTGGTCGTCACCTCGTATTACATGGGTAATACCCATCTCCACATCATCAACAACCACAACAAAATTGTAGGTTGGAGTGCCATCTGAACGCATTATGATAAGGTCATCAAGCTGGTCGTTTGGATAGGAGACATTTCCTTTTATAAGATCCTGAATAATTGTTACCCCTGCATCTGGCATCTTGAACCTTACAACAGGTTTTCTATCTGATGGTGGGTTTTTCAGATCAAGACAGCGACGGTCA
Source organism: Nitrospirota bacterium (assembly GCA_015484595.1). Taxonomy (GTDB): domain Bacteria; phylum Nitrospirota; class Thermodesulfovibrionia; order Thermodesulfovibrionales; family JdFR-85; genus JAADIE01. The sequence goes on from WFMM01000152.1 coordinate 66,570, forward strand.
TATTTGATAATCCCCTTTCCTTCTTTCATTGCCTGCTGACGACGCTCTTCGAGTTCCTCTGGTGTGCAGTAGCAATAGTATGCCTTCCCTTCGTCAAGAAGCCTCTGCACATAACGCTGATATATCTCCATTCGGTCGGTCTGACGATAGGGGCCTTCATCCCAGTCGAGTCCAAGCCATTTCATTCCATCAATGATTGCCTCAATATACTCTTCTGTAGACCGGCTGCGGTCTGTGTCTTCTATTCGTAGAATGAATGTCCCTTTGTGCTTACGGGCAAAGAGCCAGTTAAAAAGGGCTGTTCTTGCTCCTCCAATATGAAGATAACCTGTTGGGCTTGGTGCAAACCTTACTCTAATCTCAGACACTTTATCAAACTCCTTTCCGTGCTATAGAAATTATAGATATTCTTTCAGTTGGTTAAATCTATTAATTTTGTATGTGCCACTGCTATCAAAAGGAGATTGGTTATAAATTCGTAATAGTTTTTTATTATTAGATATTTTAGATTTAAGCCTGCCACTGTTTTCAATTAATTTTAGTTCGCTAAATAAAAACCATTTTTTAAGCAATCCAATATATTCCTTTGTTTCTCTTTTAGAAGTGTCATTTAAGAATTTATAGTTATTATAAAAATCAGGAGTAGCTATTGTGTTAATTATAGATAGGATGATTTCCATTGTATTAGGATAGCCAGATAAAAAGTTCCATAACTCTGATGCCAAAAGAATCTCATCAGGGGCAAAATACTTCTCAATATTAATTATTGATTTCATAAAATTCTTTTTATTGTATCCAGTAGGAGTATCATTCGTTGGGTCAAAAGGAAATCCAAGATAGAAAAAGATATTTTTATCAGGATATTTGCATTTTAGAGCTGCTTTACCTTCAAGAATTTTGTGTTTTTCCCCCCTCATTTCTCCTGAGTTTGGTTTAACGGTTTTAAGCTCAATTGCAATTATTTTATCAGTTTCTTCGTAAAAAACATCTGCTGAAAAATCAATAGCATTTATAAATTCTCCTTTTGAACAATTAAAGATTTCATGGTTTTCTTTTTGGAGATTCGGTTTCCTTTTGCTATTACTTAAGTCTGTGACTATATTGTTAATATTTTCTTTTTGTTCTCTGGTAATTCGCAGATTCCCAAGTTTTTTTGATGTATATTCTCTCTTTTCGCCACCTGATAAAATATGTGAAATTTTTTCAAAAAAGGATTGTCCCAAAGTAGTATTTAGTCCATGTAGCCAGCTGCTCAGACTAATAAAAAAAGGAATATCAGGAACTTTTCCTTGAAGTTTGTCTGAAAATGCCTGAAGAAAGGCCTCATGAAAAGGTGCATTTCTATTGTTTGTTGCATCTTCTGGAAATAATTCAAACCTATTTACTAAAGTTTTTATAACCTCTATTGCTATCTTTTCTTTGATTTCCTTTTTCATTTCATCAACTACTTTTCCTTCATATGAAAAATACTCTCAGCATAAGGTGAACGATCCTTTTCTACTCTATTAAGAACAGGTCTTTTAAATTCTTTAATTATCTTCATCCCTGCTTTTTTTGCAATTTCAGGGTAAAGATTAAATTTATCGTTTGCAACTAAAAATACATCGTAGTCCTTCTGGAGAAATCTTTTGCAGTTTAAAAGTACCTGTGAAATACCCTCTATGTAAGAGTCTCTTGCATCCTTCCCCTGTCCCTTATAAAGCGGGCCTATTTCAAGTTCATCTCTTCTTGTAAAGCCAAAGAGTTCATAAGCGTAAGCATGTTGTTCATGATAGTCAATAAGCCCTACATATGGTGGACTTGAAAAGATGCCCTTAATTTTTTTTGTTTTTACTAAATTGCCAAATTCAGGATTAAGTCTTTCTAATTCTTTTTCTATATCTATTGTTCTGCTGTCACCTACAAGACACACCTGAAATGTATTAGTTCTTAATTTATCAAATTCTATCAGACGATTTAATGTATCTATACTATATCTACGCCACCACCCTATCATAGAAAAGATTGGCTTACAAATTTTGCCATGCTTTTTACAATAATAAGTCGTTGTCACGGGTTCTTTTAATGTTGCTAAATCTGCATGAGTGGTTGCTCTGCATGACCTTACTGTTCTGCTCAGGATAATTGTTAAAACATTTTTAATTTTTTCATCATCTATTTTATTTATTTCATGCTGCAAGAAGTCGATCTCTTCTCTAACTGGTTGTAAAAACCATTTATCAAGAAAGGTATTATTACTTTTTTGTTTTACCTGTATGTTGTATTTATTAACAAGAGATTGGTATATCTTTAAAAACTCCTGATGCTTTTTACTGGAATACTCAAGTTCATTTATATCTCCCCTTCTTACCTTTCTTTTGAATTCTGGAGAAGGGAAAAATTTATTATTAAATTCCGAGAGTTTTTCAAGTAATTCTTCCTCAAAGGCAATATTATTGCGATTAACTATAAATTCTTCAAAGTGTCGGGTTATTTCTTTAATTGTATCTGCAAGTTCAGATATATCATGTTTCGCAATTTTAACATTGCAAATCAGGGCATTAAAATAAGAGATATCAATGCCAATTGCATGCATTCCGAGTTCATTTGCCTGAACAAGTGTTGTTCCACTACCACAAAATGGATCAAGGACAATATCTCCCTTTTGAAAATAAACCTTGGTTTTAAATCTGTCAGTGTGAGAATCCAGAAAATACTCTACCAGTTGAGGTATAAATTTACCCTTATAAGGATGTAATCTATGGACATGCTTGGTTCTTTCAGATTCTTTGTACTGTGCAAAGGACAGATGCCAGTTTAACTCTTCTCCCAAAACATCCTTCCACCCCTGTAGATCTACTTGAGAATCATAATAATTTTTTAACTCGTCTAAATTTACCAGTGTTTTACCATTGTTTTTGTATTTTTTTATTCTTCCATATTGAACGAGATAAGATATATTTGAAACTGTAACTGGGCGGTCCAGGTATTTTGAGGCCCAGAGGCTTGCCTCTTTAAAGGTTACAAGTCTGGAATTTTTATTTTTAAACAATTTTAATTGCGATGTCATAGCAATCTATTTTACCACATACCCCTCAATCATTAAATCCTCTCCCACCCGCCTTACCTTAAGGTCTCTGAGTTTGTATGCATCCTGAAGGCTTGGGCAGGCTATGCCACCTACAGCCGGGTATGAGTCTTTGCCACATATTATCTTAGGTGCTATAAAAAAGACGATTTTGTCAACCACACCATCGTGCAGGGCATGAGATGAAAGGGAGGAGCCTCCCTCGATCATTAAAGAGGTAATCTCTCTACGCCCTAATTCCGTCATTAGATCGTTAAGATCAAGAGAGTCTTCATAAAAGATGAACTCTGCTCCAAGGTCTTTATATGCTGATATCCTTGAATTGTTTTTTCTTTTTGTAACAAGAATTGTCTTAGGTGGCATTTTAAGTATGTTTGCCTCAAGAGGTGTTTCAAGTTCAGGGTCTATTACTACCCTAACAGGGCTTTTAGCCCCCCTCAGCCGTGCAGTCAATTGAGGATTGTCTGCCTTTACTGTGCCTATTGCCGTGAGTATTGCATCTGAGGCAGCCCGCATACGATGTACAACCCTGCGGGCTTTCTCTCCGGTTATCCATTTTGACTCGCCTGTGGGGAGGGCAATCTTACCATCCAGCGTCATTGCAACCTTCAGGGTTACAAAGGGAACCCTCTCAGTGATGTACTTTATATACGCTTCATTGAGTTTCCTGGCTCTTTCTTCCAGCACACCAGAGACCACCTTTATCCCTGCCCTTTTTAGTTCCCTGATTCCCTTTCCTGAGACCTGAGGGTTTGGGTCTACCATGGCAACAACCACCTTTTTAACGCCTGAGGCAATTATTGCCTTTGTGCAGGGTGGGGTGCGCTTTTTTGTATGGCAGCAGGGCTCAAGGCTTACATAAAGGGTGGCGCCTTTTGCCTTTGGGCCTGCTTCACTCAGCACAAGGGCCTCGGCATGGGGGGTGCCAGGTGCACGATGGTAGTCTTCAGCAATTACCCGTCCGCCTTTAACCAATACAGCACCTACCATCGGATTCGGGCTTGTGTGGCCTTCAGCCTTTTTTGCAAGCTCTACGGCCCGTCTTATATAGGTTTCATCTTTATTCATTGTTGTTAAAATTATAAAACAAACGAATCATTCAATAAAAACTGTTTTATCTAATCAATTTCTTAACAAACCCGTAAAACTCCTTCCAGGGAAGTGCTATATTGTTAAAGGGTAACATTGTCTTTTTATCAACTCTGCAAACCAACAATCCCTGTTCAGAGGAGTCTTTACCCACTATTTTTTTAAATCTCTCAAGAGTGTTGACGTGACCAGTGGTAGGCGTAGATGTAAGTTTTATCTCAACAGGCATCAGTTTTCCCTTTACCTGAAGGATTAAGTCGATCTCAAGACCATCATGAGACCTCCAGTAAAAGATATCAGGACTTTTACCTGAGTTTAAATATGCTTTCACTGCCTCTGAAACAATAACACCTTCAAACAATGCACCTCCCATTGCCCCGGATATCGATGCTTTTAGAGAAGGTTGCCTTGTCAGAAGACATACTATTGATGGGTCTAAAAAATACATCTTTGGTGATTTTATAATCCTTTTCCCGTAATTTTTAAAGTAGGGTCTGAGAAAATAAACAATATAAGACGCCTCTAATACACCTATCCAGGACTTTATAGTGGGAACCGATACCCCTACATTCCTTGACAGGGAAGAGTGATTGAAGACCTGAGCATGCTGGGCACTAAGTAATTAAACAAACTCTTCAAACAACCTCAAGTCTTTTATATTCATCAATTGTCTTACATCTCTTTCCAGGTAGGTCTTTATATAGGACCTTATCCAGAGGTCTCTTTTTGATGGATCTAATGTGACTTCAGGGTATAGGCCATACCACAGGATTTGTTCAAGGTCCATTCTTCTTGCGGAGAAAGCCTCTTTTATGCAAAAAGGAAGTAGCTCCAACACTACCACCCTGCCAGCAAGGGACTCAGAAATTTTATGCATGAGAGTAAACTGTTGTGAACCTGTTAATACCCATTTACCGTATTTATGTCTTGCCTGCTCTATGTCTGATTTTATGTAATAAATTATCTCAGGCACATACTGTATCTCGTCTATTACTACAGTTTTTTTCTTAAATCTCTTCAGGAAACCCACCGGGTCATGTCTTGCAAAATCCCTTTCAACAGGGCAATCAAAGCTCACATAATCAGCACCTTTAAGTTCGTTTTTTACAAAGGTTGTCTTGCCCGACTGTCTGGGGCCAGTAATTATTATAGAAGGAAACTTTTTAAGTGCTGATTTAAATGTTTTTGACAGTTCCCTTGAGATATACATGTTGATATTTTAAAGAACAACTTTAAAATTGTCAAATATTGATTTACTGCTGAGTTTTTTATTTATGGCATTAGAGTTAAATTATTGTATAATTTATCTATGCTAAGGCTTACGGAAAATGCCCTAAAGGTTTTAAAGGCAAGGTATCTGCTTAAGGACCAGATGGGAAGGGTGGTGGAGTCCCCCGAGGGTATGTTCAGGCGGGTGGCCTCCCATGTTGCCTCTGCAGAGGCCATTTATGGAGAGGATGCTGAGTACTGGAAAGAGCAGTTTTATGAGATAATGACCAGCCTCAGGTTTCTTCCAAACTCTCCAACCCTGATGAATGCCGGCAAGGAGCTTGGTCAGCTTGCAGCCTGCTTTGTTCTTCCAGTGGATGACTCAATGAAAGGTATATTCGATACCTTAAAGAATGCTGCTCTTATTCTTCAAAGCGGTGGTGGCACAGGATTCAGTTTTTCAAGGCTCAGGCCAAAAGCAGACATAGTGAAATCCACTGGTGGCATTGCCAGTGGGCCTGTCTCTTTTATGAAGATATACAATACAGCCACCGAGGTAATCAAACAGGGTGGGGCCCGAAGGGGTGCCAACATGGGCATCCTAAGGGTTGACCATCCTGACATCCTTGATTTTATCAAGGTTAAACGGCAGTCAAGGGAACTTGAAAACTTCAATATCTCGGTGGCAATTACCGATACATTCATGAGGGCATTAAAGAGAGATACCCATTACAAACTGGTCAATCCACGAACAGGTAAGGTGGTTGGCAAACTCAGGGCAAGGGATGTCTTTAATGAGATAGTTCTGAGTGCGTGGGAGACAGGTGACCCTGGTGTGGTCTTTATTGATCGTATAAACAGGGCAAACCCCACTCCTCACATTGGACAGATAGAAAGCACCAACCCCTGCGGTGAACAACCTCTGCTACCCTACGAGGCATGTGTGCTTGGCTCCTTGAATCTCTCAAAGTATGTTCGCAATTCGATCATTGATAACACAGGAAGCCCATTTGTTGATTTTAATGCATTAAGAAGGGACATTTTCATTGCTGTCAGATTCCTTGATGACTGCATAGATGCCAATAAATACCCCCTGCCAGAGATAGAGCGTATGCACAAGGGTAACCGCAAAATAGGCCTTGGTGTTATGGGATGGGCTGACATGCTTGTGCTGATGGGGATACCTTACAACTCGAAAGAGGCATTTAAACTGGCAAGAAAGATAATGAAATTCATTCAAAGTTCTTCCAAGGAGGCATCAGTTGAGCTTGCCAGACGAAGGGGGGTTTTCCCTAATTACAAAGGCTCTGTATACGACTTTAAGGGTGGCCCGGAGCTAAGAAATGCTACCACAACCACCATTGCACCAACAGGAACACTTTCTATTATTGCCGACTGCTCAAGCGGCATTGAACCTCTCTTTGCCCTTGCCTATAAGCGAATGATTTTAGACAGTGAATTTATGGAGATAAATAAATACTTTTTCCAGCTTGCAAAAAAGAGAGGATTCTACAATAAAAGGCTTGAAAGGGCTGTGATTTCAAGGGGTAATCTTAAGGGGCTGAAGGGAGTGCCTGATGATATAAAGGCACTTTTCATTACTGCCCATGAGATTGCACCTGAGGATCATATCGAGATGCAGGCTAACTTTCAGAAATATACAGACAATGCGGTGTCAAAAACAATTAACATGCCGGTGCAAGCAACACCTGAGGATGTAGCAAGGGCATTCCTGCTTGCCTATGAGAAGGGCTGTAAGGGGGTGACCATTTTTCGATACGGGACCAGAAAGCGGGGGACATTACTAAAGATAAAGGAGAGAGACTGATGGGTAACAGGGCTTTGGTTTTAAGTGGTGGTGGCGCAAAAGGCGCCTTTGAGCTCGGTGTGGTGGATTATCTTGTTAATGATCTCGGCATTTATTTTGATGTAATCTGTGGAGTTTCAACGGGTGCGCTTAATGCCTCTTTCCTGAGTCAGGGGAAGGGATATGATGGGTTAAAGGAAAAATTAGAGCAATTAAAGCAGATATGGTTTAGCATTGAATCAGACGACGACATATACCTCAGGAGGCTTGATTGGAACTTTTTTCGTCTCGTTGCCCTTTACGATAACAGCCCATTAAAGAAAAAGATCCAGAAGAATCTTAATGAAAAGGAGATAAAAGACTCGGGAGTACAGTTTCGTATCGGGGTTGTCTCTTTAAATACCGGAGAGTATATAGCAGTGAACCAGGACAGCCCTTCACTTAAGGAATTTGTGCTTTCAAGCACAGCTATACCTGTGATATTCAGTCCTGTAAGGCATAAGGGCAAACTCTACGTTGACGGTGGAGTGCGAAATATAACGCCTCTTCAGGATGCCTTCAGGGCATTGAAAGAGTTGCCAGAAAAGGATGGCACCGATGAGGTATATGTGGTGCTTTCTTCACCATTGAGTATTAAGAAGGTTCAGACCTCTGAAACCGACAATATACTGGAGATACTGAAACGCTCTGTAGAGATAATGACCACGGAGATTTATATAGAGGATCTCAAGTATGCCTCTGAGATTAACGAATACATAAAACAGACCGAGAACCTCAAAAAACAGCTTTCCCGGTACCTTGATGATGATACATTGAAAAGGGTCTTCTCAAAAGTTAAATTTCCCCATATGAAGAAGTCAATGAAATATGTTCAGATGAGGGTCTTCGAGCCCGACAGGGAGTACATGGATAGCCTTGAGTTTAAACCAGAGAAGATCAAAAAGGCCTTTCAGGCAGGGAGAAAAAAGGCAAAGGAGATTATGGGGTGAGATTTAATAAATAGAAAAAGGAGGATACAGGGGTATGCATCTTGGAGTAAATGTTGACCATGTTGCTACAGTAAGACAGGCAAGGATGACCTTTGAGCCCGACCCTGTGATGGCTGCCACCCTTGCCATCCTGGGTGGCGCCGATGGGATAACCGTTCACCTGAGGGAAGACCGACGTCATATTCAGGACAGAGACCTAAGACTGCTTCGTGAGGTGGTGCCTGTTGAGCTTAACCTTGAGATGGCTGCTACCGATGAGATGGTAAGGATTGCCATTGAGGTAAAGCCAGATATGGTTACACTGGTGCCTGAGAAGCGTCAGGAACTTACCACCGAAGGCGGGCTGAATGTTATTGAGCAAAAAGAGCACCTTAAAGAAGTAATACAGAGGCTTCATGACGCAGGGCTTCCTGTGAGCCTCTTTATTAATCCTCATCCTATGGACATAGATGTCTCAAAGGAGATCGGGGCTGACATGGTTGAAATACACACAGGTATGTATGCAAATGCAAAAGGTGATCATCAAAGACACGAGCTCTTAAGGGTGATTGAGGCAGTAAAGTTTGCAGTAGATGTGGGACTCAAGGCAAATGCGGGGCATGGACTTACATACTACAATGTAAGGCCAATTGCTGAGATAGAGGAACTAAGGGGGCTTTACATTGGCCATAGCATTATTTCAAGGGCCCTGCTTGTTGGAATTGAGCAGGCCGTAAGAGAGATGAAGGCATTAATAGAGTAATGAAAAAAGGAACTATCCATGGAATAGGTGTTGATATAGTCAGAGTTAGCCGAATCAGGGAAGCAGTGCAAAGATGGGGTGATAGGTTTCTTGAGAGGGTTTTTACAGAACAGGAGAGAAGGTACTGCTTTAAAAGGGTAAATCCCTATCCCTCACTGGCTGCGAGGTTTGCTGCCAAGGAGGCGTTTATAAAGGCTATTTCGACCACCGAGGTCTTATCTCTGAGGGAAATTGAGACTGTTAACGATAGCTCAGGTTCTCCGGTTTTAAGGTTGCACGGTAAGGCTGAATCGGTATTAGGAATGATATCAACTAACAAAGGGGTTCATCTAAGCCTTAGCCACAATGGTGATTATGCGGTGGCTTTTGTGATAATTGAGAAAAAATTGGAGGTCCTATGAAGGTAGTTACTGCCTATGAGATGAAAGAGATAGACAGGCACACCATTGAAGAAATAGGAATCCCCTCAATGGTTCTCATGGAAAGGGCAGGCCTGTCAGTGGTAAGGAGGATTAAAGATAGATTTTCTATAGAACAGCCGATCACTGTGGTTGCAGGTGGTGGTAACAATGGTGGTGATGGTCTGGTAATAGCAAGGGAACTTACTCATGCTGGTTATTCTGTAAAGACATTTTTGCTTTC
>WFMM01000153.1 GCA_015484595.1 Nitrospirota bacterium
AAACAGAAGTAATCGGTCTGCTCTCTGTGTTCATGGGGACCACGGGTGATGCCTGGATAGGTTAAGGACATATAGGCCATAACAGGCTTAAAACCCTGTGGTAGTTCGTCTTCCCTGAAAAGCTCGGTAAGCCATCCCCTTTTGTCAATGTGAACAGCCATCTCCTTTAAAATCACACCTTCTATGTTTCCCTCTTTAAACTCCATAGCTATACCTCCACAGTGGTGTCATCACCTATCATTAATCTCAGTGCCTTGTGCTGGTCGTGGTCTTTTACAACTTTGGCGTTTCTTCCTATGAGACTGTCTTCAAGCCTCTCAATCCCCTCTATACAGGTACCACTTAATATCACCGAATGTTCAATCACAGAGTCCTTTATTTTCACATCCTCACCAATGCTTGTATAGGGTCCTATGAAAGAGTTTTCAACCACAGCACCTCTGCATATCTTTACAGGCCCACGAATCCTTGAGCCTATCACAGTGGCACCCTTTTCTATCTCCACCCTTCCCGTAATCTTTGAAGCAGGGTCAACCTTACCGTTAACAGATGTCCTTATGTACTCATCAAGCACAATGGTATTTGCATGAAGAAGGTCGTCCTTTTTACCTGTGTCAAGCCACCACCCACTTAGTATCTCACTGACCACCTTATAGCCCATGTTAATAAGTTCCTGAATTGCATCGGTAATCTCAAGCTCCCCTCTCTTTGAAGGCCTGATCCTGTCAATGGCATCGTGTATCCTTGGGGAAAAGATGTACACCCCAACCAGTGCAAGATTTGAAGGCGGTCTTTTTGGCTTCTCAATCAGTTTTTTGATGCTTCCATCTTTATTCAGTGCAGCCACTCCGAACTGTTTCGGATTTTCTACCTCCTTCAGATATATCAACGCATCGGGTCTGTCTCTCCTGAAACGTCTCACTGCGTTCTTTACCCCCTCTCTGAGAAGGTTATCACCAAGGTACATGACAAAGTCGTCATTTTTTAAAAAGCCCCTTGCGGTCTTTACGGCATGGGCAAGTCCAAGGGGTTCTTCCTGAAGGATGTACTTTATCCTCACCCCCCACCTGTTGCCACTTCCAAGATACCCTCTGACCTCATCACCTGTCTCAGGAGAGATTATCACACCAACATTCTTTATACCTGCCTCACTTATGTGATCAAGCACATAACCAAGTATGGGCTTTCCTGCAACAGGCACGAGCTGTTTTGCCATGGTGTGAGTGAGGGGTCTCAGTCTCGTTCCCTTCCCTCCACTTAAGATTAATGCCTTCATTACACCTCCCTGAACAAAGTGATGATGTAGAAAGTTTAAAGACTGTGATATTATAACAATAAATCAATCCAAAAAGGAGTGTTAATGAAGTTAAAACTTGCTTCCTTTTTTCTGCTTTTTTTGCTTATTTTTTCTGCCTCATCAGTGGCCGGAGGTCTTTATAACAGGCTTCAAAGCTCACTAAAGGGCATAAAGACCCTTACGGGTACTTTTGTGCAAAAGACCTACATGAAAGACATAGACAGGACACAGGTGTTTAAGGGAAGGTTCTACATGAAGTCACCCGATAAGATGAAGTGGGTTTATACCTCAAAAAGCACCGATGTGGTCTACATACTTGGTGAAAAGGTGATAATCTATCAGCCAGAAGAAAATCAGGCATTTATAACAAAGACCGAAGGCATGGGACTTTCTGCATCACCCCTCAGGATTCTGCTTGCCAAAGACCTCTCAAAGATGGATTTTCTGATAACTGAATCTGAAGACAGTATCATCCTTACACCCAAAAAGGACGGATTAATGATTAAAAAAATAAAACTCACCATCTCACCCAAGGAGCACTTAATAAAGAAAATTGAACTTATTGACGCAAGTGGTAATCAGACTGTAATTGAGATAAACAACTACAGTATAAACCCTGACATTGACAGCAGTGTTTTTCAATTCCATCCACCAAAGGGCACAACCATCGTTAATCAGTAAAGGATGCTTATACTTGGAATAGACACATCCTGTGACGATACATCGGTTGCAGTAGTGGAGGACGGTAAGAAGATCCTTTCAAATGTAGTGTCCTCTCAGATAAAGGTACACTCCCCATACGGTGGCATCGTGCCAGAGCTTGCCTCACGAAAACACATAGAGATGATATGGCCAGTCACGGAAAGGGCACTGAACGATGCAGGGGTGTCTCTTGATGACATAACGGTCATAGCCGCCTGCCATGGTCCAGGGCTAATTGGCTCTTTGCTCGTTGGGCTTTGCTTTGCAAAGGCCGTAGCCCTCTGTCGTGACATACCCCTTGTTGCAGTAAATCACCTTGAAGGACACATCTTTGCAGCCAATCTTCAAAAAAACCCCCCCGAGCCTCCCTTTCTGGCTTTGGTGGTCTCTGGCGGACATACATCCCTTATCAGGGTGGATGGATTCAAAAAATACAGGGAACTTGGCAGGACAAGGGATGATGCAGCAGGAGAGGCCTACGATAAGGTGGCAAAACTCCTTGGGCTTTCCTACCCTGGCGGCCCTGTTATAGACAGACTATCTGAAGGCACAAAGGACGAACTTGGATTTCCACGCCCCATGTTGAACGAGGGCTTTGACATGAGCTTCAGCGGACTGAAGACCGCCGTAATGCTTGAAGTTAAAAAACTTGGTAAAGGGAAGAGCCTTTCTGAAAAAGACATAAAGAGGGTATGCGCTTCCTTTCAGGAGGCAGTGGTTGATGTGCTTGTTAAAAAAACCGAAAGGGCACTAAAAAAAGAAGGACTCAAGACCCTGGTGCTTTCAGGTGGTGTGGCTGCAAACAGGAGGCTAAGAGAAAGGATGACCGAGATGGCCAAGGCCTCTGACATAAACCTCATCATTCCACCTGTAAGCCTTTGCACAGACAATGCAGCCATGATTGCCGCTGCAGGCCTTTACTATTATAAAGCCACAATCTTTGCTTCAGAAGACCTCACCGCCACAGCCTGCCTTCCGATAGGCCGTTCATAATTTCTTCACATTTATCCATTATAGTAGTTACAAAAGACCAACAAGCCAAGGGAGGTTTTTATGGCTAAAAAAAGCGCAAAAAAACAAAAAAGAAAAAATCAGAAGGCACCACCAAAGAAGGGTAACAGTGGCTTAATCGTTACGGTGTTACTGATATTGATAGCCGGTGTAGCAGCAGTCCTTTTCACTGGTGGTGAAAAATCGGTTGAGGCAAAAAAGACATCCTTTAACATCCAGGGTGGTGAAACAAGGCCTGTGCTTAACCCTGCACAGTTTACTGGTATGACGAGGGCTGCATACGCTGCAGCTGCAAAGTACCCACAGGTGCTTGACCAGGTAAGATGTTACTGTAATTGCGACGAGCCACCCTTTTATCACAAAAGCCTGCTGAGTTGCTTTACTGAAACCCACGGTGCAGGCTGACTACTCTGCCAACAGGAGGCCCTGAGGGCTTCCCAGCTCTTTAAAGAGGGAAAAAGCATCAAGGAGATTAAACTCTCGATTGACAGGGAGTTTGGCAGGTAATTAGAGGGTGTAGGGGGTAGCGTGTAGGGTGTAGGGGGCGCAACACGAAGTTGGTTTCTGCCCCTTACCTTATGTCACTAATACTCATAGTAAGACATTATGTTAACAAAGTAATCGTAAAGTTCAGGCTGGTTCACTGGTGAGAGCTCTCTCGTAAAGGATATGCCTACGAAGTAAATCTCATCCTGTTTAATACTCCATACCACCTCTCCCTCAACATGGTCAGCCTTTTCCTGTCCACCCTTTTCTACAAACTTGATCTCTATTGAAACTGGCTCGCCCTTTTTCAAAGGAACAAAGGAGTAAAGACCCAGACCATACATGGATATATTATCAACCATTGTGGTCACACGCTCTTTGTTAGAAAGTCTAAGTTCTGCTATGGCAAATATGGGATAACGGGTTGCCTTTCTTTTTGGTTCATTCATAATCCCTCCTGCATAACTGTTTTTATATATTGATAATGTTTCTGTATCTCTGCTCAGACCTCTTTAAAATCTGCTCATGCAGACTGTTTCCCTGGGTATCCATGGTTATTATAACTGGAAAGTCCTCTACCTCAAGCACCCACATTGCCTCTGTTTCGCCAAACTCATCGTCCTTCCATACGGAGGTTATCCTTTTAATCCTTTTAACAAGGTAGGCTGCTGCACCGCTTATAGCATGCATGTAAACACAGCCAGCATCCTTCATTGCATCGAGGGTTTCCCTGCCCATGCCACCTTTGCCAATTATCCCACGGATGCCGTAATTTCTTATTACCCAGGGCTCATACATCTCCATTCTGATACTTGTTGTTGGGCCTGCAGAAACTATCTCAAAGTCTCCGTTTACTCTTTTAATAATTGGTCCACAGTGGTAAAGGACTGCGCCTTCGAGACTGACAGGCAGGTCAACCTCTTCAGGTCTCTTTTTGTAAAGATACTTATGCACCCTGTCTCTGCCTGTTACGACCCTTCCGCTTAAGAGGACGAACTCTCCAACGGTAAGCCCTCTTACGGTCTCTTCATCAATAGGTGTTTTTATCCTCTTCGGCTCCATAATGTGTTAAATTCTAAACTCTAAGCACTAAATACTAAACAATCTCCAAACCCCAAATTTTTAATTCTCCAATTCTCCTAAAATTTTTAGAATTTAGATATTAGAATTTCGTATTTATTCACCCCTACACCCTACACGCTACCCACTACACCCTAAATTATCCCCACACCAGCCGTCCTCTTCTGTTTGCCCAGCAGGAAAAAGAGACATCTACGAAGTAAGATGCAGGGTGTCGGGCAGCACAGGCTATCTTAACGGAAAGGACTGTGTGTTTGCCACCAAAACCAAGGGGTCCTATGCCAAGGCTGTTGAGTTCCTCCTTTACCTCCTGCTCAAATCGGGAAAGCTCAGGTATCGGGTTCTGGTCGTCAAGCCTTCTAAGAAGCTGTTTTTTTGAAAGAAAGGTTACCTGGTCCTTTGTAGCTCCTACTGCCACTGCAATCGTATAAGGCGGGCATCCCTTACCCTGAGCCTTAAAGACCGCATCCACAATGCATCGTCTTACACCGTCAAGGTCACGCTGTGCTTTCAGTTGGGCGTCCGGCAGTTTATAGGTCTGTCCGAGGTTTTCACAACCCCCGCCCTTTAACATCAGTTCAATAGTAAGTCTACTCTCATCGGTTTCTTCAAAATATATAATCGGGAAGTATGGGCCAGTGTTGTCGCCAGAGTTTTTCTCTGTTACACAGTCCACCGCATTTGCCCTGAGAGGTATCTCTCTGGTTGCCCTTCGGGTAGCCTTTATGACTATCTCTCTTAACTGTCTCTGACTGAGCTCTCTTGGTGTTTTGATATAAAAGGTGGGGGTGCCTGTGTCCTGACAGACAGGTCTTCCCTCAGTTTTTGCAATCTCTATGTTTTCCAAGATCTTTGAAAGGGATTCCCTGGTGATGCCATCCTCAAGTTCAATGGCCCTTCTCAGGGCATCCTCCACATCAGCAGGTAAAGAGGTTGCCACCTTTCTGTAAAGTTCAACTATGCCATCCTCAAGCCTGAGCAAAACAAAACTCCTTTTTTCATTAACTATCATATCAAATCGATTAAATAAAAAAACAGCCTGGAGGGCCAAAGCAGCCAGTATCTAACAGAATATTTTATAATAGATAAATTCTCACTAAACACAGGTTTATTAAACCTGCACAAACACATAGGGAGGTTCTTTACTATGATAATCAAAGGAAGGGTATGGAAGTTTGGAGCAGATATAGACACCGATGCCATTATACCTGCACGCTATCTTAATACCTCTGACCCGAAGGAGCTTGCAAAGCATGTGATGGAAGATGCTGACAGTGAGTTTCCCAAAAAGGTTAAGCCTGGTGATATAATCGTGGCTGACAAGAACTTTGGCTGTGGCTCTTCCCGTGAGCACGCCCCCATAGCGATAAAGGCTGCTGGCATACAGGCAGTGGTTGCAAAGAGCTTTGCAAGGATATTTTACAGAAACTCCTTTAACATCGGTCTTCCGATATTTGAGTCCCCGGAAGCAGCAGATGACATAAAAGAGGGCGACCAGATAGAGATAGATGCTGACAGGGGATTGATTAAAAACCTCACCACAGGGAAGGAATACCCTGCCAGACCAATACCTCCCTTTATGCAGGAGTTGATAGCTGCAGGAGGGCTTGTTGAGTGGACAAAAAAGAAAATCTCTGCATAATAACCGATTACGACCTCTATCTGTTTGGTGAAGGAAACCATCTCAGGATTTACGAAAAATTAGGCTCCCATCTGGTCGAAATAAACGGTATCCGAGGAGTACACTTTGCCCTCTGGGCACCAAATGCAGAAGAGGTAAGCCTGATAGGTTCATTCAACGACTGGAACCCATCAACTCATAAGATGAACCCCCTTGGTTCATCAGGGATATGGACAATATTCGTGCCTGACCTTTCCGAGGGAGAGCTCTATAAGTATCAGATAAAATCACGAATAAACGGAGAGATTAGAATAAAGAGCGACCCCTACGGTTTTTACTTTGAAGAGCGTCCAAAGACTGCCACCATAGTTTACGACATCAATAAGTACAGGTGGAATGACTCTGACTGGATGGAGGCACGCCGAAAGACAGACCCACTTAAAAGACCCATGAACATCTATGAGGTGCATCTTGGCTCATGGATGAGAAAACCTGATGGATCCTTTCACAACTACCGTGAGCTTGCAGAACTTCTAATCCCCTATGTAAAGGAGATGGGATACACCCACATTGAACTTCTGCCCGTTACAGAGCATCCACTTGATGAGTCCTGGGGATATCAATGCACAGGATACTATGCACCAACAAGCCGTTATGGCAGGCCCGAGGACTTTATGTATTTTGTTGACTCCTGTCATCAGGCAGGCCTTGGCGTGATAATGGACTGGGTCCCTGCACACTTTCCAAAGGATGACTTTTCCCTCAGGGTATTTGACGGCACCTGCCTTTACGAGCACGAGGACCCACGAAAGGGAGAGCATAAAGACTGGGGCACCCTTATCTTTAACTACGGCAGGAACGAGGTTAGAAACTTCCTTATCTCATCGGCATTCTTCTGGCTTGACAGATACCACATCGATGGTCTCAGGGTGGATGCAGTTGCCTCGATGCTCTATCTGGATTACTCAAAAAAGGAGGGCGAATGGGTTCCCAACCAGTACGGTGGCAGAGAAAACTTAGAGGCAATCGACTTTATCAAGAAACTCAACGAGGTCCTTCACCTTTACTTCCCAGGAGCGGTTACCATTGCTGAGGAATCAACTGCCTGGCCAGGGGTTTCAAGGCCAACCTATGTTGGCGGCCTTGGCTTTACCTTTAAGTGGAACATGGGCTGGATGCACGACACGCTGGAGTACTTCCAGAAAGACCCCATCTTCAGAAAGTACCATCACAGCAACCTGACCTTCTCTCTGCTTTATGCCTTTTCTGAAAACTTTGTCCTTGCCCTTTCTCACGACGAGGTGGTTCACGGAAAGAGGTCACTTCTTGAAAAGATGCCAGGCGACAGGTGGCAAAAGTTTGCAAATCTCAGGCTTCTTTACGGCCTTATGTTTGGGTATCCAGGTAAGAAACACCTTTTTATGGGAGGAGAGTTTGGACAGATTAATGAATGGGACTCAAAGGGTCAGCTCCAGTGGGAACTCCTTGAGGACGAGATGCACAGAAAACTCAGAGACTATGTAAGAGACCTAAACAGGATATACCTCTCTGAGCCAGCACTTTATGAGAAGGACTTTGAGCATGAGGGGTTTGAGTGGATAGACTTCTCAGATGTGGAAGAAAGCATAATATCCTTTATAAGAAGGGCCAACAACAATGAAAACTTCCTGGTTTTCGTCTTCAACTTCACCCCTGTCCCAAGGCATACCTATCTGGTCGGTGTGCCTGAACCAGGTTTTTACAGAGAGATTCTAAACAGTGACTCCGAGCTTTACGGTGGCTCAAATGTGGGAAACCTTGGAGGGGTGGAGGCTATACCTAACCCCATCCATAACAGACCCTTCTCAATTAACATCGCCCTTCCACCACTGGGTATGCTGATATTTAAGAAGGGGGTAGGGGGTAGCGTGTAGGGGGTAGTTTTGAGTTTTGAGTTTTTAGTTTTGAGTGTTTAGTAAAAAGACTCTCTCAACACTATCAACCCCATAATCCCAACAACACTACCAACGCGATAAACGCAAGTAACGCAATGAACCCAATAATCGCAAATAACGCTACCAACTTTATTAACACGATAACCACTAACCAAATCCTAATCTCTAAATCCTAAATACTAAACAAATCCCAAACTTTAAATCCCAAACTCCAAACTCACTAACGCAAAGAACGCAATAAACGCAATCAACGCAAAGAACGCAATTAACGCAAAGCCCCTCCTATCGCCTCCCTGGTCAGTCTTTCGGCTGTTGCAAATATTGCCTTCTTTTCATCAGGGTCTCTTGCATCTATGTAAAAACGCACCTTTGGCTCTGTGCCTGAAGGCCTTATCATAAACCAGGAGCCATCCTCAAGCACAATCTTCACCCCATCTATGGTTATCAACTCAACCACCTCAAGCTCTTTATTGCCAATCTTTATCGTTGAGCCCACCTGGTATCTGTCCTTAATCCTGTCTATCCTTTCCCTGAGTGCTGGCCCTGCCATAGAGCGTTCGACCTCGATGCCAGAGCGGTCAGGATAGTAATGGCCATACCTGTCCATTAATTCCTCAAGATACTCACTAAGGTTCTTCCCTGTGGTTGCCATCATCTCAATCGCAAGTAAAAGTCCAAAGAGGGCATCCTTTTCAAGGGTGTGATTGTAGCCAGAGATGCCATCGGATTCCTCAAAACAGACGATCGCCCTTTCGCTGGCATCGGGAAGCATGTAGGGACGGAAGTTCTTAAAGCCCACCTTTGTCTCCCGCACAGGGATGCCGTGAGCATTACAGATGGCGTTTACGAAGTTGCTGGTTCCCACAGACTTTACGGCAACTCCCTTTATCCCTTTATAATGATAAAGAAAGTGAAGTGCCATGGCACCAAAGTAATTCATGGGAATCTGCATCCTGTGGTCAGCAAAACGGATTCTGTCGCCGTCAGGGTCCATTATCACACCCAATCTGTAGGTGGCCCTGGAACTTCCAAGGAGCTTTTCCACATTCACCATGTTCTTGGGAGAGGGCTCCGGAGCTACGCCACCGAAGAGGTAGTCATCCTCGGTGCGGAGGAAAAAGACCCTCTTTCCATCAAGACCCATCTCTGTGCTTTTAAGCAACCTTTGAGGTCTTCCACGGGTGGCTCCGTGCACATGGTCAATAACCACAAGACAGTCCTCCTCCCTCAGGAAGGCTCTTATCTTTTCAATGTCAAGGGTTCCCCTCTGCCTGATGTAATCCATGTACAAACTGGTTGTATCAATACTTTCGTATTCTGGCTCAGACACTCCCTTTTCGAGTGCCTCCTCCTTCATCAGCCTGTTTGCCTCCTCCTGTATGGCATTGGTTATCTCAGGGCCAGCCGGACCACCGTCGGATGGATTAAACTTAAGGCCTGAATAGTTGTTTGGGTTATGAGAAGGGGTAAGATTAATCGAGCAGGCTGCACCGAGCATCTCTATAGAGGCAGATATCTCAGGCGTGGTGGTCTCACCTGCAAAAAACACCCTGATACCCTCACGGTTAAGTCTCCCTATCACCTCCATTGAAAACTCATGACCCAGGAATCTATTGTCATGCCCAACCACTATCCCCCTTTTTCTTACATCATCAAAATCCCTTACACCAAGGGCCTTTCTCAAAGCCTCGTCTTTGGTTTTAAGCACATTGATTATAGCCTCTGTGACCACCGCCACATTTCTGAAGGTAAAGTCAGTTCCTATTTCACCCCGCCACCCTGATGTGCCAAAGACCACGTGGGTGGGCTCTAAGTTTTCCCTTGCAAACCTCTCAATTACTGAAAGAAGGTCTCTGTTCAGGGTGGATTGTATTACGCTCCAGCACTCCGAGGCATTTCTGTATTCCATCTTTACCCTCCTAAATGAAAAACTCTTGGCAGAATCCCTACGATTATGCCTGCCATAACATAGTATAAAATAGTCCTTTTCCTTTCTGCATGCACATCAGGAAGTAGCTCTGAAACGCTTATGTGTAAAAAGGTACCGCCCGAGAAGGCAAGTGCCTTGTAAAGCACAAGGCTATCTACCTTTAAAAATAACATACCCATCAGAGCACCAAGGGGGGTGAGAAGGGAAAATACCGTAAGCAAGAGCAGGTTATCCCGGTACCTGTATCCCCGTGACGCAAGTATGCCTGTGAGGGAAAACCCGATGGGTGCTTTGTGAATCATGATGGCAAGGGCAATAATCACTCCAAGCTCGGTTGACTTGCCAAAGCCCACCCCCATTGCCAGGCCATCAATCAGGGCGTGAAAGCTCATCCCAGACCATGCAATCATCCCACCTGATGGGTGGCTTTCAGGACAGTGGGCATCAGAGCAGGAGCCAGAGCGGGTAAAACCCTCTATCAGATAGAATATTCCGAACCCTGAAACTGCATAAAGATAATTCACCTCAAGCCTTGCCTCCGGAAGCATGTGGGCAAGAGAGATGGTTATAAGAAGCCCTGCAGAAAAACCGTTCGATAGCTTAAGCCACTCCCTGCTGAACCTGATGTTAATCAGGTTCAGGAATCCTCCCAGAAAGGCAGACAAAAAGGAGACTATCAGTGCAATGTAAAAACCTGTCATGTTCTTTTTAAGACCAAATGAGATGAGAATTTCCTCTGCACACCATCAGGTAAGTATACTAAACCACCTGTTTTTCGGGCAAATCAATACCATAGGCAGGGCTCTAAAGTTTTAAAATTTTCATCCGATAAGAATATACAGAATGATACCTTAATGCATCAGTTCTCACAAGGAGGTGGGATACCTTGGATATAGCAACCCTGATAGGTTTAATCGGTGGTTTTGCCCTTGTCATAGTGTCCATTGCAATGGGCAGCCCTCTGAGTGCCTTTATAAATATACCGAGTATTATAATCGTCGTTGGTGGAACCATTATGGCAACCCTTATTATGCAGAAACTGAATGTGGTGCTTGGAGCAATCTCAGTGGCGATGAATGCCTTTTTTGACAAAACAGAGCCACCTGAAAAGCTCATTAAACAGATAGTTGACCTCGCAGCAAAGGCCCGCAAAGGAGGACTGCTTGCCCTTGAAAACGAAAAGATCAACAACCCCTACCTAGCCCGTGGCATAAGGATGGCAGTTGACGGAATAGAGCCCCAGGAGATCATCCAGACCATGACCATTGAGATGAACTCCCTGATAAGAAGACATACAACAGGGCACAAGATCTTCAGGTTCATGGGATCAACTGCACCTGCAATGGGTATGATTGGAACACTGATAGGTCTGGTGCAGATGTTAAGGACGATGAATGATCCTTCAACTATTGGGCCTGCAATGGCTGTTGCACTTCTTACTACACTGTACGGAGCTGTAATGGCATTTCTGGTCTTTAACCCTATTGCAGAAAAACTTGAAAACAGGACAGCCCTTGAGAAGGTCAACCTCGAGGTTATCGTAAACGGTATAGACGGTATAACAAAGGGCATAAACCAGACCATTCTTGAGGATAAACTAATAGCCTTTATAGAGCCGAAAAAGAGAAAGAAAAAGTGATAAAAGGAGGTTAATCCATGCCAGATGAAGAAGAAGTTGGCGGTGGAGGTGGAGAGGGAGCCCCAGCATGGATGGCCACATTCTCTGACATGGCCACTTTGCTTCTTACATTTTTTATAATGCTTCTTTCCTTTGCTACTATGGACATTACAAAGTTCCGTGATGCCATGGGCTCCATACAGCAGGCCCTCGGTTTTATGCCTGTTGGTACTGGTCTATTTCAGCAGTCCTCCACCCCTGCAAACTTTGACCTACCAGTTGCTAAGGGGGCAGGTGGTGTAAACCAGCAACTCAGTAATGATATAAAGGAAATGATAGAGGAACGTGGCCTTCAGGACGACATCAACTTTGAGTCAACCCCACGAGGGGTAATACTCAGGGTTAAGGGAAGGCTCTTTTTTCAGCCTGGAGATGCCTCTTTAAAGCCCGATGCCTATCCCATACTCGACAGAATAGCAGATCTTATTAAAAAGTTCCCCTACAGGGTATCCATAGAGGGACACACGGACAATATCCCTATAAAAAGTCCCAAATATGCCTCAAACTGGGAACTCTCTATGGCTCGAGCACTGTCGGTGCTTAGATTTCTTACTAAGTCAAAGGGCATTGACCCCAAAAAACTGAGCATCGCAGGGTTTGCCGATACAAGGCCTGTTGCACCAAACGACACACCTGAAGGAAGGGCAAAAAACAGAAGGGTGGAGTTTGTCTTCTTTGAAGAATAGCCCTTTTAAAGAAATTCATCTACCCGAGTTCAGCTTCTCAAGAAGGGCCGGTAACTCTTTTATTGACTCTTTCATAAAAAAATCTGCCTCCCTCAGCTCTTCCTCTGACTTATAGCCATAACCAACAGCTACTGCACTCACACCTGCTCCATGGGCTGCCTTAATATCTGTCGGGCCGTCTCCTATCATCAATGCCTCAGTTGCATCTACGCCCAGTTGCTCAAGCACATAAAGTACTGGTGCTGCTGAAGGCTTTGACTTGCCTGCCGTGTCAGGGCCAACTACCATGTCAAAAAAGCCAATCATACCAAGCCTTTTGAGCAGATCCCTTGCAAGCTCCTCTCTCTTGTTCGTTACCACTGCCTTTTTGTAACCCTCAAGCATCTTCAGGGTCTCAACCACATGGGGATAGGGCACGGAATGGTCTGCTATGTGTTTACTGTAATATTCAAGAAAGCCATCCCTTATCTTTTCAAACTCCTCCTTACCCTCACCGATTACCTTTTCAATCAACCTGCTGATTCCATCTCCTACGAGTTTCCTGGTCCTGTCTTCAGTTAAAGGCGGATAGCCAAAGGGCCTTAGGGCATGGTTAAGTGCCTCTGTTATGTCCTTTGATGTATCAATTAGTGTGCCGTCAAGGTCGAATATCAGTAGTCTTATCATGTCTTACTCCTTGAGGGTTGCAGTTTTATAAAACAATCTAACATAAAAAAGCATCTCTCTTCAAAATAACCCCACTATAGAGTATAATGTAGAGGGTGCAGTTTATGAATGAAACCAGTTCAATAACTTCAGACAACCTCTTTAAGGTCATAGCAGAGACCACCTCTACCTGCATATTCATCACCGCTGAGAGGTTCATATATGTAAACCCTGCCTTTGAAAAACTCACAGGTTACAGCCTTAAGGAGGCTCAGGAGCTTGAGTTTTACAATCTGGTTCATCCTGACCACAGGGAGATGGTAAAACAGCGAGGGCTTGCCCGTCTAAGGGGTGATAACCCTCCGAAAAACTACTCCTTTAAAATAATCACGAAGGATGGCTCCATAAAGTGGGTTGACTTTTCTGCAGACAGGATAATCTATCAGGGAAGTCCTGCCATCATAGGCACTGCCTATGACATCACTGAGCTAAAGAAGACAGAGGAGGTCCTGAAAAACTCAAAGAAGCAGTGGGAACTGACCTTTGACTCCATCTCAGACATGGTCTCTGTTCAAGATTGCGATTTTAACATAATAAAGGCAAACAAAAGCTTTAGAGAAACATTTAATCTACCTTTTGAAAAGATTATTGGCAGGAAGTGTTACGAGCTCTTTCACGGCTTAAACCAACCCTGGCCTGATTGCCCACATGTCACGGCACTTAAGACAGGAAAGCCCTCAACCAAAGAGATAAGATACAAAAACATCGACAAAACCCTGCTTGTTACGGTCTCTCCAATCTACGACAGTAAGGGCAAGATTGTAGGTGGCGTTCACTTTGCCAAGGACATAACAGAGCTTAAAAAGGTGCAGAACGAACTTGCAACAAAGGCTGAACAGCTAAGAGTTCTAAACAGCATCACAACCAGGGCTCAGGAAAGCCTTGACATAAAGAGCTTTGCCTCGGTGGTTCTAAATGAGGTAAGGGCACTTCTTGGTGCAGATGTAATAAAGTTCTTTATCCGAGAGGGTAATACCTTCAGGCTTACGGACTACATAGGCGCTGAGCACATACCCACTGAGGAGGTAAAACCAGGCAAGTGTTTCTGCGGAAGGGCTCTTTCTGAAAAAAGGATCATCTTTGCAGAAGACTTACAGAGCTCATCCATTGAGCTTTTGAGTGCCTGCAAGGTACTTGGCATGGTCTCCTTTATCTCCATTCCGTTAATAAGGGAAGAAAACCCAATAGCCGTGGTTGGCATAGGCTTTAAACGAAGGGTTAATATAGAAAAGTGGTATGGCTTTCTTGAAACCCTCGCAGCCGAGCTTGCACTTATACTTTACAATGCCATACTCTACGAGCAGGTAAAACGCCACGCAAACGAGCTGGAAGAGCGGGTAAAAGAAAGGACAAAGGAGTTACAAAAGGCGGTAAACCTGATGGCAGGAAGGGAGGTAAGGATGGCCGAACTGAAGGAGGTTATAAAAAAACTGAGGGCACAGCTCTTAGAGGCAGGCTTAGAGCCTCTATATGACGACCCGCTTAAGGAAATATAGGATGAGTAAGAAAACAATTCTGGCCTGCCTGTTGAGTGTTTTAATGTCTTTCATTTCTATCCCCTTAGTGGTGGCAAAGGAGGCTACCATCACGGTGGGAGTCTATCAAAACCCGCCACTTGTATTTTACGATGACCCCCAAAGGCCAGAAGGTCTCTTCATAGACCTGCTTAAGTACATTGCCAGGAAAGAAAACCTGAGGCTACGCTACAGGGCATGTAACTGGAGTGAATGCCTGGGGCTTTTAAAAAAAGGTAGAATCGATATCCTTCCTGCAATTGCCTATTCAAAGCAAAGGTCTCGCTGGGCTTTATTTACTGACGAAGATGTAATAGTAAACTGGGCTGTAATATGCAGAAAAAAGGGCTCTAACATAAACTCAATCCCTGACCTTAAGGGAAAATCCGTGGCAATACTCAAAGACGATGTTTACACCGAACCCTTCGTTGACCTTATAACCTCTTTCGAACTATATCCAGGGATACAATTTTTTGAAAGCTACGAAGAGATTTTCAAAGCCCTTTCTGAGGGCAAAGTGGATGCAGGGGTGGTAAACCGTCTTTACGAGGCCATTAACATCAACAGGTTTCCCTCGGTTGAAGCAACCCCCATTGTGTTTTCACCAGTAAAGATAAGGTTTGCCCTTTCGAAAAAAAGCAAAACGAGCAATGCCCTTAAAGAGAGGTTAGACAGAAACCTCCTTGCCCTGAAACAGGACGAACAGTCCATCTACTACAAAAGCATTGACCGATGGCTTGGCGTGCCTGAAAAAAAGGTTATTCCCTACTGGGTTTATATCGTAATCGGTGGACTCCTTGGTGTGCTGATATCCTTTTTAATAGCAAATCTCTACCTCCGCCGCAGGATAAAACTCACCACCGAGGAGTTAATCGAAAGATACAGCGAGATAGGACAGATGAGGCAGTATCTGGAGGCTATCTTTCAGAACAGTCCTGACATGATATTCGTGCACGACGAAACAGGAAAGATAGTTGACATAAACCACAGGGTTGAAGAGACCTACGGGTTTTCACTTGAGGAGTTTCAAAACCTCCCACCAGAGGCAATGATGGGAAAGGGATTTACACCAAAGATGGCCCTGAAAAGACTCAGGATGGCTCTCGACGGGAAACCCCAGGACTTTGAATGGGTTGCAAAGGACAGGAAAGGAAGGGAGTTCCCGGTGGAGGTAAGGCTCAGGCCCTTTGAGCTCACGCTTCAGGATGGCACAGAAAAAAGATATGTCCTTGCGATCGTGAGAGACATTACAGAGAAAAAACAAAACGAAGAAAGAATCAAAAAAAGCGAGCAGTGGTTCAAAACCATATTTTACGAAGAGCCTGAATGCGTTAAGATAACAAAACCTGACGGTACACTGCTTGACATGAACCCTGCAGGGCTAAAGATGATCGGCCTTGAATCTTCTGACTCCTTAAAGGGAAAACAATGCCTTCTTATCGTTCATCAGGACCACAGAGAGGAGTATCAGGCATTTATGAATGAGCTTTTAAGTGGCAAAAACGCCTCTCTTGAATACAGGATAAAGGGTTTTGACGGCTCGGTAAAATGGGTTGAAACCCATGCAACACCAGTTAAAGACGAAAAGGGAAATGTGCAGGCCATCATTGCCGTTACAAGGGACATTACAGAGAAGAGACATTATCAGGAAGAGCTTGAAAGAAAGGTAAAGGAGCGAACTGAAAACCTTCAGAGTATCATAAACTCACTTTCCCAGCGGGAAGTAAGGATGGCCGAACTGAAGGAGGTTATAAAAAAACTGAGGGCACAGCTCTTAGAGGCAGGCTTAGAGCCTCTATATGACGACCCATTAAAGGAGACAGAGGGGCAATGATAGAGTTTGTGGAATTAACGGTCTTTGCCGTTGGCATAGTAACCCTATTATTTATAAGGACTGAAAAAAGGATATATCAATACATACCCGAGGCAGGGCTATTTTTGCTTGCCTTTTATTTTGTTCTTGGTGGGTGGTTTTTCAGCATTGTGGAGGGCTTTCTTCTTAAGAACCTTTTTAACCATGTAGAGCATCTTTTGTATGCACTTTCAAACCTCACCCTTTCGTTATGGTGCTACAGGGTATTCTTAAGGAAAGAAATGTGAACTCCATAGCAGTTATAGACACTGTTTCACTTTTATCTGTGCTTGGGGCACTTT
>WFMM01000154.1 GCA_015484595.1 Nitrospirota bacterium
ACCTGGCAGTCGGTGTTTTTCTGTGAGTTCGACGGGCCTCGCAGCCGCAGGGTGATAGTTAAGGTAATCAGAGATTAGGGCTTTTCACAGGATATCCTGAGTAGCTCCCTTAACCAGTCGTAAAGAGTGAGCTCTGCCTTTTTAAACTCAGTAAGGGGTTTTAGCTCCTTAACCGTGGTTATCAGCCCATCACGGTAAACTCCGTAGCCTGCCTCAAGCACCCTTCCCTCAAGCACGGCATAAAGGCAGTAATCCCTTTCAGGTAAAAGCCTGTTCTTCCTCACAACCACAAAGGCAGTCCTCTGAGCCCTGTCTTCACTTCCGTCAATCTCCTCAGGCGGCACCGGGATGTAGTGAAGCCCCATTCTGAAGCTCTCTTCAAACCTCTTTACCTCAGAGGGGACCTTTGAAAGAAAGGCAAGAAAGCCACTTTCCTCCTCCCAGGTCTTATCAGTGGCTGTTAGCCTCTGTGTTGATGTCTTCATAATCTATACCTCCGGGTTTATATTAGATGGTTTGAACCGTTTAAACCGTTTGAGCAGTTTGAACCGTTTAAATCGTTTGAGCCGTTTAATAAAATTTAAAAACCTATTACTTTATTTATTATACTATTTTTGACTTAAAAAGGCTATTGAAAATCTCGGCTGTTTTGCTATAATCTTAGACATACCTTCCATTTAAGAAAAGTGCCACAGAGCCCGGCCTGGGCATGGCAGGGCACTCTTACGAACAACTTTCAGGCTGGAGAAAAGGGGATGAACCTTAAGAGGATCCTTGAACGCAGAACGAAAAAAGAGATAAGCATAACCTACACGAACAACCGTGTCAGCATAATAAGCTTTAAAACCGAGGGAAACAGGGTGCTACTGCGGATTCAGAGGCTCTTTAAAGAGGCACCCCTTGATGTGATTTACGAGATTGCAGAGCTCATCAGGAACCCTGGCATGAAGACCCCGCTGATTAATGAGTTTTTCAGACGGAATCAGTGGAGGGTAAGGAAACAGGCAAGAAACATCGCAAAGATAGAGCCCGAGGGCAGGGTTTACAACCTCAAAAAGATAATGGAAAAACTAAACAGGGAGTACTTTAACGGAGCCCTCGACCTCACCATCACCTGGGGTAGAAGACAGCGAAGGTATGCTGTGAGAAAACGCACCCTGGGCAGTTACAACTACGAGACCCGCACCATCAGGATTAATCCCATCCTTGACAGCCCCAGGGTTCCCCGCTATTATCTTGAGTATGTGATATACCACGAGATGCTTCATGCCTACCTTGGTATAAGACGCACTAAGGATGGCCGCCGTCTTGTGCACACCCCTGAGTTTAAGGAGCTTGAAAGGCGGTTTAAACACTATGACAGGGCAATCCGCTGGGAAAAGGGGAACCCATAGGTGCTTGCCCTGCTGCAGAGAGTATCAGAGGCCAGGGTTGAGGTCCAGGGCAGGCCAGTCGGAAGTATCAACAGGGGGCTGCTTATATTCCTTTGCGTTCTAAAGGGTGATACCGAGGAGGACCTTGATTATCTGGTAAAGAAGATACCAGACCTCAGGGTCTTTGAGGATGACTCTGGTAAGATGAATCTATCTTTGCTTGACAGGGGTTACGAGGCCCTTGTGATATCCCAGTTTACCCTTTCAGCCAGGACCAGAAAGGGGAACCGTCCGTCCTTTGACCGTGCAGAGGAGCCCAAAAGGGCAGAGGCCCTTTACGAAGAGTTTATAAAGAGGCTTAAGGCCCGTGGGATAAAGACAGAAAGCGGTATTTTTGGCGCGATGATGAAGGTTCATCTAATAAACGATGGGCCTGTGACCATAATGGTTGACTCAAAAGAAAAAAGGAGGTCTTAGAAAGATGATACCACGATACACCAGGCAGGAGATGGGAAGGCTATGGACACTAAAGAGTAAGTATCAGAAGTGGCTTGAGGTGGAGATAGCGGTCTGTGAGGCATGGGCAGAGCTTGGGGAGATCCCACAGGATGCCCTTAAAGTGATTAAGGAAAAGGCAGGCTTTGATGAGCAGAGAATAGACGAAATAGAGCAGACCGTCAAACACGATGTTATTGCCTTTTTGACCTCTGTGGCAGAGCATGTGGGGCCTGAGTCCAGATACATTCACAAGGGGCTTACCTCTTCAGACATACTCGATACGGCACTTGCACTTCTTATGCGTGATGCAGCAGACATCATAATTGATGACCTTCAGGCACTGCTTGAGGTCCTCAGGGAGCAGGCCTTCAGATACAAAGACACCCCCTGCATGGGAAGAAGCCACGGGGTGCATGCTGAACCCATGACCTTTGGTCTTAAGTTTGCCCTCTGGTACGAGGACACAAAGAGAAACCTCCAGAGGATGAAAAGGGCAAGGGAGGTCATCTCTGTTGGAAAGCTATCAGGTGCAGTGGGCACCTTCTCAAACATACCAACCGAGATAGAGGAGAAGGTGCTTAACAGGCTTGGCCTTAAGCCTGAGCCTGTTGCCACACAGGTGGTGCAGCGCGACCGCCATGCCGAGTATCTGCTGACACTTGCGCTGATTGCTGCCTGTGTTGAAAAGATAGCAGTTGAGATAAGGCACCTCCAACGCACCGAGGTGTTGGAGGCAGAAGAGCCCTTTTCAAAGGGGCAGAAGGGCTCCTCTGCTATGCCGCACAAGCGTAATCCTGTGGGATGCGAAAACCTCTCAGGGCTTGCCCGTGTGGTTCGCTCTAATGCACTGGCTGCCTTGGAAAATGTGGCACTCTGGCACGAGCGAGACATATCACATTCCTCTGTTGAAAGGGTCATTATCCCTGACAGCACCATCCTGATTGATTACATGCTAAACAGACTTAAGAACATCCTCAAAGGGCTACATGTCTATCCTGAGCGGATGAAGGAAAACATGCAAAGGAGCTTTGGGCTTTACAACTCCCAGCGCATGCTCCTTGCCCTTACAGAAAAGGGTCTTACCCGTGAGGAGGCCTACCAGATAGTGCAGCGAAACGCAATGAGGAGCTGGCAGGAAAAAAGGGACTTCAAGGAGCTGCTCAAGGAGGACGAGGAGGTCCTGAGGTATCTTTCAGGGGATGAGATTGAGCAGATCTTTGACCTCGGCTATTACCTGAGAAATGTAGACTTTATATTTAAAAGGGTCTTTGGATAAAGGGAAGGATTTTGTTCAATCGGTATAGCCCTGGGGCTTACCAATGCGGCGTAGTTTCTGGTATCTGCCTTCAACGAGTTCCTCAAGGGGGATATCCTTAAGCTCGTGGTAGGTTTCAAGCACCTTCTTTTTTATGGTCTCTGCCATCTCGTCAGGGTCCCTGTGGGCACCACCCTGGGGCTCCTTGATTATCCCATCAATCACACCAAGCTCGTAGAGGTCCTTTGCCGTTAGCTTAAGTGCAGAGGCTGCCTTTTCGTACTCAGCACTGCCTATTTCGCCGTTTTTCTTCCAGAGTATGGCAGCGCATCCCTCAGGTGATATGACCGAATAGATAGAGTTTTCAAGCATGTAAAGCCTGTCAGCAACAGAAAGAGCAAGGGCTCCACCGCTTCCGCCCTCACCTATCACGATGGAGATTATCCTGGTCCTGAGCCTTGACATCTCAAGGAGGTTTTCTGCAATTGCCCCTGCCTGCCCCCTTTCTTCTGCACCAATACCCGGGAAGGCGCCAGGGGTGTCAACAAAGGTTAGCACTGGCTTTGAAAACTGCTCTGCCTGCTTCATGAGCCTCAGTGCCTTACGGTACCCTTCAGGGTGGGGTTGTCCAAAGTTTCTCCTGATTCTCTCCTTGGTGCCCCTGCCCTTCTGGTGTCCTATTATGTAAAAGGTCTGCCCGCCGATGGAGCCAATGCCACCAACAATGGCAGGGTCGTCGCCGAACTTTCTGTCGCCCTGAAGCTCCACAAAGTCATC
>WFMM01000155.1 GCA_015484595.1 Nitrospirota bacterium
TAAAGACAAAGTCCTCACGGGTGGAGCACCTTCTCTGTCTTGAGCATAAAGGAAAGACCGTGGTTTCCTGGTCTTTAAACCCGGAAGATGTGGTCAAGAAAGAGGAGCTTTACACTGCCACACTTTCTGAGAGACTTGATGCCATGCAGAAGGTTCAGAATGCAGGCTATCTGATAGGGCTACACTTTGACCCCATGATTCATTATCCAGACTGGCAGAAGGGATACAAACAGCTTATAAGGCAGATATTCAGTTTCCTGAGGCCCGAGCAGATAGCCTGGATATCCGTAGGCTCTTTAAGGTTCAACCCTGAGATGAAGAGACTAATTGAGAGAAACCATCCCCAAACCAGAATAACCCTCTCAGAGATGGTAAGTGCCGATGACAACAAGACCAGGTATGTAAAACCCCTCAGGCTGCAGATGTACAAGCTGCTTTATGATGAACTTAAGAGGCACTTAAGAGGTGAACCCGTGATGGTCTATCTCTGCATGGAGAGGTGGGATGTTTGGGAGAGGGTTTTCGGGCATTCACCACATGGTCCGGAGGAGCTTGATTACCTATTTGCTGAAAACCTCTACAAACGCTTTAGTATTGGAAGGGTAAGGCCAGAGAAAAAACTATATATGAATGTAAGAGAAAAGCGATATTTATGAAAAAAGACGGACTTCTTCCCCTCGAACCTGATGTATCCCCTGAGATGGCCTGGCTCTGGATAGGCACCTGGAGTATGGGGGGCGAGGGCTTTGGGCCACACGATGAAAGGGAATCACTTGAAGTTTTAAGGCTTGCCATCAGGGAGGGTCTCAGGCACTTTGACACCGCAGGGTTTTATGCCCACGGCCGTTCAGAGGAGTTGCTTTCAAAGGCAATAAGAGGGATTAGGAAATCCTTCTTTGTATCCACCAAAGGCGGACTTAAATGGCAGGGTAGAAAGGTGGTTCACGACGGCTCACCTGAGGGCCTCAGGGAGGCTTTAAAGGAAAGCCTCAAAAGGCTCAGGACCGATTACATAGACCTCCTTCAGCTTCACTGGCCCGACCCCCGGGTACCTCTGCCTGAAAGCATCGATGCCCTCAAGCAGTTAAAAGCCGAGGGGTTTATACGATTCTGGGGAGTGGGAAACCTTACAGAAGAAGAGGTAAAAAAATATCTTTCCAAATACGAGGACATACCCCATCAGGTGCACTTTAATCCACTTCATCGCACAGACAGAGTGCTCAGGGCAGGGAAACGCTCCTGCATAAACTGCGTGGTATCGCCCCTTGAGCAGGGGCTCCTTGGCTCAGGCCGAAGCTCTGAAGGCAGGGATGCCCTTACAAAAAGAGATATAAGGAGAAGAAATCCCTACTTTATGGATCAGGAAACTGTGGAAAGATGTAAGAGGTTACGAATGCTTGCCTCAAAAGGAGGCCTTCCTTTATCAGTGTGTGTGCTGCTATGGATAGCCTCAAAGGAGCATGTCCATGCACTGGTGCCAGGGCCGCGAAGACTATACCAGTTAAAGGAGATACTGCTTTTTAAGGAGCTTGTCATCAGAGAAAGGCTTATTACTGAAGAAGAGGAGCAGGGAATACTTAAAAAAATCAAGGTTAATAAGATTATCCCTGAAGAGGTTTATATGGGATTAGAGATGCTTAATAGGGTAACATTTTTTAAGGATAGAGTAATCAATGACGAAACTGAACACGGTAGGTAATGGTTACCTTTGAAGCTGCTGACACCAATGGATTAAACTCTATATGATTGGCGTCGGTTTTTTTGTATTCATGACTGCTTGAGATGATTTCCCACTGTCCTGTGAACCCTTCTATCACCTTAACCTTAACAGAGGTGCTTTTATGATTATAAATAGTTATTTCATAGGTGCCTGTTGAAACAGTTCTGCTGATCCGTGTAAAGTCGGTCTGTCGCTTTTTTACCTTTATGTCAAAGGCCTCTCCAGCAAAGAGACTTACCTCTTCATCCGCCGGGGTGTGCTCTATCTGGTCTGAACCAAGCAATACAGGATGGTTCCTCTCTATCAGACTATAAATCCTTACAAGTCCTGCTGGCATGGGTATTGCTCTGCCCTGCCCGGGTCTGTTTCTGAATTTAATGAAGACCCTAACAGGAATTGCTCTTTTTAAAGGGACAAAGGTTGGATAAAAATCAGTTGAACTCTGAACAATGTATTCCTTTTTGTAATTGACTGCACTTGAGGAAAAAAGCAGTACCTCCCTGCTTTCTCCATCTGAGAGGCTTATTTTCCCTGATACAGGATATTCATGGTATTCAAAGGTCTGTCTTACCTGTGTAGAGCCCTCCAAAGCCATTGCCTTTAGCCGGATACCGCCTGTTTTTTGCTCGTAGGCCCTGTGAAGCTCTCCAGCTACGAGGCTTATTCGGGCATCCTGAATGTTGCGGCCTGTATGGTTTTCCACCCTTGCATAGCACTTAAGCTCTGCCCTGTCACTGTCAAGGAGGGTCATAACATAAAAGGCCCTCCAGTTAATGCCATTTGCAAGGTATAAAACCGGTATGTTTAAATCCCTGTCTCTGTCGACCCTGTAGTTTACCTGTAAAAGGCCCTTACCGTGAAGCTCTCCAGGTATCTCTGGTATCACTATGGAGCCTGGATGCTCTAAAAAGACCCTATCTCCAATCTTAAAGAAGAACTCTCCTTCTCTGCCAAGCAGTATTGCATCGTATGAGTGGGGAAGGCCGGTTTGTTTGTCCCAGACAATGAGCTGGACCTTTTTGTTTAGATACCTCTTAAGAATCTCTTTACGGCTCAGGTTAGGTGGAAAAAAGGAATAGGACAATACTCTGAACCCCTGGGGCTCAATGATGTTTATTGAGTCTTCTTTGATGCTTGAAGGAAGAGAGGTTATCTCAAAAACGCCTTCGCCCTTTGGAAGATGCACGGGCAGTTCTTCATAAAAAACCGAAGAGCCCTTGTTGTAAATGGTTACATATCTGTTGTGAGCATCCAAGATGGAAACCCTGACCTTGGAGGTTGCCTTAAGGGGTAAAAAAACGATCACGATAAGTACTGTTAAGGGCAGGACCTTTTTCATCTCTCACCTCGTTAAATTAACAGGTTTTTAAGAAATATTATAAGGGGGAATATCACAAAATCTACCACCCTGAGAAAGATAAGTGCAAGGATAATGAAGAATCCATAGGGTTCGATTCTGCTGTAAGCCATTGCCTGCCGTGGTGGCAATAGCCCCATCAGGATCTTGCTTCCGTCAAGAGGTGGAATTGGTATGGCATTAAATACGGCAAGCCCGATATTCAACACAACGCTCAGCTGTAACATAAGCGCCAAAGGAACAAGTACCTTTTTTATAAAAAAGGGATTACTAACAGGCAATACAATGAGCAGTTTGTAAATCAGGGCAGAAAGCACGGCTATTAACAGGTTGGTTACAGGCCCTGCAAGGGATACCCATATCATATCTCTCTTTGGATTTCGCAGGTTATAGGGGTTTACAGGCACAGGTTTTGCCCATCCAATCATCCTGGTTACTATGAAAACCAGGGTTCCCATAAGGTCGAGATGTTTAATCGGGTTCAGGGTGAGTCTGCCTGCAAGCTTTGCAGTTGGGTCCCCAAGACGATAGGCCACATATCCGTGGGCAAGCTCATGAAAGGTAACGGCAGCAAGAAGGGGCACTGCCATCAGGGCTATCTGTCTTATGTAGTGCTCTATCACCTGAGGATACTCTATTAAATTGGATGAAGTATCTTGTCTATTACTGACCTCGCCTCGACAAGAGGATCAATAAAGGCACTGTCCATATCGTGGTCAATGTCTCTTTTGTTTGAAAGAAAGGTGATCCTGTCCTGCATCCTGTCGCGGAGGTATTCGAGGTACTCTTCGTCCTTTGGAGGTTTGTATTTCCTGTCAAAGTCGCTTCCGAAGAGTTCCTTACCGTTTTTGGGTATCTGAAGCCCCATAAAGGACCTCCAGTCTCTCCACTGGATGTTGCCACGGATAAGTTCGGTCACTATCTTAAGGGAGAGCTCCTTGGGGATGTCCTGAAGCCTTCCGGGTGTTCCAAAGGCGTAGGTGTTCATTATGTAGCACTCAGTACCCATCTTAAAGAGCTTCATAAACTGCTGACAATCTCTCACGAGCGGATGCACCCTGAAGGGGTTTGCAAAGGGCTCGATAACCAGTTTTTTAAGCTCCTCGGGGGGGACATTCTCCACACCCTTTGCCCTCATGGTACAAAGCGAAGCTCCCATCGATACCGCAAGCCCGGGGTCCTTTACCCTGCAAATGGGTGGAAGACTCGGGTCCTTCTGAAGCCAGATTACATATCCAGGCCGTTCACAGGCATTTGCATGATTAAACATGTCACGGGATTTTATACATCTACCGTTACGGTTTCTCACATCGTAGGCAACGAGCCGTTTCTTGCCATCTGGTTCCTGCGTGACCGCTACATTCTGGGCTGTAAAGAAGTACTTTATCTGGGGGTCCCTGTACCTGACTGCATCGGTCTTGTCAAAGAGGCTTGGTTCAAGGGCAACAGAGATGTTGTTGTCAAGGTCTATCAAAAAGGCATCATCGTGGATAACAGTAACTTTCTCAGATTTCTTCAGTGTTCCCTCGTGGTCAAGGCTGTTTGTAATAGAGGACTTACCCGAGCCTGAAAGGCCAAACACCGCAACAGGCGGGTTGTTACCAATGGTCTTTATGCCTCCATGGCAGGCAACCATATTGTGTCTGACCCCAGCAGTCCAGGCAAGCGTAAGGGTGCCCTTTTTCCTCTCACCGAAATATCGCATCCCAAGGATGGCTATACAGTTTTCGGTCTCGTCAATTATGACCAGACCATCGGGGAAGTCAGGATGACGCCACTCAGGGTCTGCAAGCACAAGAATGTCAGGTTCATCTATTACCCTTGATTTTTTGTATTCTGAAATCCAGGGCTCCATCCAGGGTGTGAAGTTAAAGCCCCAGTCAAGCATGTTTTTTGCGTCAGTAACAGGGCTTAAAAGGTGTGCCTTTAACATGAAGTCAGGATGAAGACCCACAATACCCTCAAGCCAGAGTGCCTCTCTACGATTAAGTTCGTAGACCGCCTCCCTGAGCAGGCCCTGATACATATCCCTGTCTTTTCCCATCTCCCTTACCAGTCTGCGTGCCTTGGCAGTCCTTCCAACCACCTTTCCGTCGTTGGACACAAGCACCCTTGCATTTTTGGGTAAACCGTAAATTTCTGGCTTATACATGGGCTCTGATGTGGTGACCACATCAGGCTGTTTGGTGGCAAGCCTGTATAGTTCTGCCATGTTGGTCTTTCGCACAGAGTTAGCATAAAAGGCAGTCTCAATAATAGCCCTCCAGGGGCCTACTGGGAGTTTGTGCACAGATGCCATAAAGCCTCCAGCCTGAGTTGTTTTTTAAAAGATTATTTCAAGTAATTTTAACATATCAGACTTTATCCAGAAAACATTTATTTTAAGTGGAATTATTTTTATTTTTTTGTGATAATAAAGATGATGAAGAAACTATCCAGCATAATTATCGTCCCCCTTTTT
This sequence comes from Nitrospirota bacterium, assembly GCA_015484595.1. Lineage (GTDB taxonomy): Bacteria > Nitrospirota > Thermodesulfovibrionia > Thermodesulfovibrionales > JdFR-85 > JAADIE01. Next base: position 5,539 of record WFMM01000155.1, read on the forward strand.
CTGTTAATTTTCAGCACCGTTTCCTTTTCTGCCAAAAGCATCGTCTATGTCTTGACCATTCAGGGGGTTATCAATCCTGTATCTGCAGAGTATATACAGAGGGGTATTGACCTTGCTAACGCAGAGAGGGCTTCAGCACTGATCATAGAGCTTGACACCCCCGGGGGGCTTGATACATCAA
>WFMM01000156.1 GCA_015484595.1 Nitrospirota bacterium
GAAAAGTTAGACCCTGAAAACCACCACATCATTTCTAATGCCTCATGCACCACGAACTGTCTTGCACCTATTGCAAAGGTGCTGAATAATGAATTTGGCATTGTCAGGGGATTGATGACCACCATTCACTCTTACACAAACGACCAGAGGATACTTGACCTGCCTCACAAGGACCTCCGCAGGGCCCGTGCAGCAGCAATGAGCATGATACCCACCACCACAGGTGCTGCAAAGGCGGTTGGGCTTGTTCTTCCAGAGCTTCAGGGAAGACTTGACGGAATGGCTATCAGGGTGCCCACTCCCAATGTCTCTGTGGTTGACCTGGTGGCAGAGCTCGAAAAGGATGTTACCGCTGAAGAGGTGAACGCAGCACTAAAGGCCGCTGCAGAAGGTCCCATGAAGGGAATACTTCAGTACACAGAGGAGCCTGTGGTCTCAATCGACCTTAACGGCAACGACCACTCCTCCATTGTTGATGCACTTTCTACAAAGGTAATAGAGTCAAGAATGGTCAAGGTGCTTTCATGGTATGACAACGAGTGGGGCTACAGCTCCCGCCTCCGTGACCTGATCCAGTATATTATCAAGAAGAGTTAAAGGAGGTTGTTATGGTTGCCAACTCATCATCACCAGCACCGATTAAGGATGTCATCACAAAACTTACAATAGAGGATCTTGACCTTAAAGGAAAGCGGGTGTTTATCAGGGTTGATTTCAATGTCCCCCTTGACGAAAACCTCAATATCACAGACGACCGTCGAATACGCTCAGCACTTCCGACCATAAACTATGCAATAGACGAGGGTGCAAAGGTGATTCTTGCATCCCATCTGGGCCGCCCCAAGGGAAAGCCCGACCCACGCTTTAGCCTTGCCCCTGTGGCAAAGAGACTCAAAAGGCTACTTAACAAGGAGGTCGTATTTGCCCCTGACTGTATCGGGCCACAGGTTAAAAACATCGTTGACAAGATGCAACCCGGTGATGTGGTGCTACTTGAAAACCTCCGTTTCCACGAGGGAGAGACCAAAAACGACGAGGCCTTTGCAAAGGAGCTTGCCTCTCTGGCAGACTACTATGTCAACGATGCCTTTGGCACAGCCCACAGGGCACATGCCTCCATAGTTGGCATTGCAAAGCACCTGCCTTCTGCTGCGGGTTTTCTGCTTAAGAAGGAAATAGAGTATCTAAAAGGAGTTGTTAACAATCCCATAAGACCCTTTGTTGCAATACTTGGAGGAGCCAAGGTCTCTGGAAAGATCGGGGTGCTTGAAAACCTTGAGTCCAATGTGGATAAGGTCCTGATAGGCGGCGGAATGGCCTTTACATTCATAAAGGCAATGGGTTATGAGGTTGGAGACTCACTGGTTGAGGATGAGATGTTAGAGACAGCCCAGCGCATCAGGAAAAAGCTCAAGGAAAGGGGGGTGAAGTTCTACCTGCCCGTTGATTGCGTTATTGCCCAGAGCCTTGAACCAGGTGCTGAGACAAAGATCGTCCCGACCCTGGAGATTCCAAAGGGCTGGAAGGCACTTGATATTGGCCCTGCAACGGCACGGCTCTTTGCTGAGGCTTTACAGAACGCAAAGACCATACTCTGGAACGGCCCGATGGGTGTATTTGAGATAGATGCCTTCTCCCGTGGTACCTTTGCGGTGGCAAGAGCAGTGGCAGATGCCTATGCCCTTACGATTGTTGGCGGCGGTGACACAGACCTTGCTGTTCACAGAGCAGGTGTTACAGACAGCATATCCTTTATATCCACAGGCGGCGGTGCCACGCTCCAGCTACTTGAGGGTAAGGAGCTTCCAGGCATTGCAGCATTGACAGATAAAGAGTGATATCGGTCTGATTACAAATCTCTTGATAACCAATTATTTATGGTTTAAAGAATCAGGATATGTATCTTTCGAAGTGAACTATAATTTCATCAATTATAGAAAGCATCTTTTGTAAATTTCTGTAAACCTCTTCATTTGATACAGACATATATTCATGGGCAAGCACATTTCTGAAACCGCCAAGACCTTTGAGCTTTGAATAAAGGTCAACAGTTATTACACCCTGTTCATGTGCATTGCTGACAATGTCTTCGTAACTATCACTGATTATTTCAAACCTGCTTGAAAGGATATGGTCAAGAAAGTCCAGTATATTTTCGGATATAAGAAACAAAAGCCTTTCAATAGTGTATCGTATTTGCTTGTTTTTTAGATAATCATTATAGGAGATCTCCCCAAACTCTTTAAGGTCGTGTCTGTATTCCTTGAGCTTTTCTATTCTTTTTATCAGAGCCTCCTTCCTGAAAACCATTCGTTACCTCCTAACAGTGGGCTTTTCTTTTTTTAAGATAGAGCCTGTAATCATAATAATTCTTTTTCGTTTTTAACTCAAACTCATTAAGCAGGTCATCATCAACATGGTAAATCACTTTTCCGTTTCTTATAATCTCAAAACTCAGTATGGGCTCTGCATTATTAAGCCATATGAGGTCAACCCTGTCTGACTTAAGGGCCTTTGTGATTTCTCCGTAAAGGAGATAATAGTCCTGCCAGGAAAAATCAGATGAGGTGTATACAGCAATATCAAGGTCAGAATGGGGTCTGTTTTCTGAAGTCCGTGAGCCAAAGAGATAACATATCAGTATGCGTTTGTCTTTTTTTAAGAGCTCTATTACAAGAGCCAAGGCATCCTGCGTGCTTAGCTTAATTGGCTTTGTCCCCTTCCATCTTTCAGCAACAGACATCCTGATTATTTCCTTTTGATGGTTATCTCAAAACTATAAAGGGTTGTTCCTCCGTGACCATCGTCTACTTCCACCTGAACAGGCACATTGCCTGAGACATCCTCTGGCACTTTCCATTGGATAAGTCCTGTCTCAGGGTTGATCTTCATGCCCTGAGGAGCATCTTTCAATGAATAGGTAAGCCTGTCTCCGTCAGGGTCAAGGGCCTTTACTTGATAACTATAATTTATTCCATCAAAAAATGGTTTGTTATCGGTTTGTATCTTTGGTGCAGAGTTAGCAATGGTCTTCTTTAATATAACCTTTTGACCATAATCCTCTCCATCAAAGGGAGTAACGATCAGTTTTATTTTATCTCCTCGCACGGTATGAACAGAAAGATAGTTATCATTACTTACAGGTTTATCATTAAGATACCACTTATAAGATAGACTGACCGTATCATTATCTACATCCTTTGTTTCTATCTTTGTTTCAAGGGTTTGATCAGTTTTAGGTCTTGACGGAATAATTTCCGCTCTAACTATCATCGGCGGGGTGTTTCGAATTTTAATTGTATTAGAGAGATATTTCTTTCCTGCTATCTCTATCATGGCCTGAATCTCATCGGATTTGTTGAACCATCTACCATCAAGTCTGGTTTGATGGACATTTATTGGAATACCATTTATCAACCAGTTTAGCTGTTCGTGCTTTAAACCCTTAGGGAGGTTTTCAACATGAATTACAGAATCCTTTGTAGCCTTTGGAGGAAGAATTCTTAAAGTATATGAGGTCTTTTCTTTCCTCCGTGCCTTTGATACAGATTGTTTTTTGCCTTGGCATCCTGTTAATAATGCCAGAGAAAAGAACATGATAAAAGTTATAATAATTTTCCTTTTCATTTATCAGGGTATCTCCTTATTCTTCCAGCCTGCTATTCCGCTTCTTAGTGAATAGGGAGTTATACTTTCTATTTCCAGAATTGCTCCTGTTGATTGCTGTGCAAATCCTTTAGTGGTGCCTGAAGAAGTGATCTGGGCACTGACAGTTGAAGGCATACCCTTGCCAAGCTTCTTTACCCTTGCCACCACATTATTTGAAGGTGGGTTGCTCTGTTGTTCTTTAAAGACATATTTTTTATAAGCTGTGCCTGTCTCATAATAAACTGCATAGATATTGCTGTCGCCACCCACTGAACAGACATCTGTTCCAGGAATAAAGGAGGTAAAGGTAACTAGTCCACCAAGCACGAGGGGTTTGGATATTATCCTTTCTCCATTGTGCAAAAGGGTCTCACCAGTAAAATCGACATTTTCGCCAAGAGTGGAGAAATTCATAACCCATCCATCACATCCACTTACTGCACTTGATAGTTGAGCCCAGGTTGAAATAGGTGTATTACCTGTGCAGCTGTTGGTTATACCCGTTACGGTTCCGTCGGTCTTTACTGTTGCACCTGATATATCAAGTAATGAGGTATAAGATGTAGTACAGCTTGCATCCCAGCAGCCATCCTTAACTGCGTAAAATGAACCGGTGTCAACCTGATTTTTGTCGTTTGAACCATAATATTTTCCAGTCCCGAAAAAGACCCATAAATGTCCTCTTCTATCCATAGCTGCTGAAGGTGCTGATGTTATCTGTTTTGATATATCATATGTGGGATTTGCTGAATTTATATCTATCAGGGTAGAGATTGTCCAATTAGATGGATTGGTTAATGTTCCCCTACTGGTTGTTATCCTTAACATCCGTGCTCTCCAGCTGGTTCCCTGTTGATAGTTCTCGCCTATGTATATAACATCAGTATCATAGTCAAGATCCACGTCTACTGTTACCGGGTTTGCAAGATAACCTGTCTTTCCAGATGGACTTGTAGTTAAGAGTTTCCAGTAGTTACTACCTGATGTCCAAGATGTGATAACACCATTTGAACCAGAGGATATATCAAGAACAAAAACACGATTTGTCTGGAAGGTGGTTAGATTGGAGTTTAGATCATAATCTGTCGGCCCACTGCCAAAGACGACAAACCACTTGCATGTAGGAGATGCACCTGTTGAACAGGTTCTTGCAATTGCTGGATAAGACATGGTCAATCCAAGATCAGGGTCAGTAAATGTCCACAATAGTCGTGGGTTGTCTGGATCGGTGATATCAATTGCAAAGTATTCTGGTGAGGTGCTATAGGTGTTTGAGCCTGATGTCCAGGAGATATCTTTTCCGCCATATCTCAGGCCACCAATCAAAATGGTTCCCCAGCCACCTGGATGAGTAGTATCATTTGCAAATATCTTCACATCGGCCACCTTAGGCTTAAGGTCAACATAAGAGACATGGGTATAGTCTGGGTCAGTAAGCCATTTTAAGTGCGGAAGCACTGAACGGGGAATAAATGCCCATAGTTCAGCCCCAAGTGCTTTGCCACCTGAAGTGCAATGGTAGTTACTGTCAAGGGCGGTGCAGAATTTGTGATTGTCCTCATCATAAAATCCTGCATTAAAAGCATGTAACATCCCATCGTTTGCACCTACATAGACCACCTGTCTTCTGTGAAGATATTTAGATCTAAAATCTGTATAGCTCGTATCACCATAGAGTAGATCGTAATTCTCGTTTGGCCTGCTAACTGCAGTAGGTGTTGAATAGACTATGTCACCGAGTTTCCAGACATTATTCGTTGCATTTAAAGTTATGTCTCTTTTGCGATATCCATTTGGATGTCCTGTATCAGTTGCGGTAATATCACTTCCTCTTATCCAGTTAATCATGTTTGTTGCCTCAGTGGTATCAGCAGCTCTGAGGTAAGGCTTGAGTGTTGATGCATTGGTCGTTGTAAAGTCAATCTTTGTGTTTCCATCTGTGGTGGTAAAGATGGTTCTGTTTGAAGGTGAAGTCTGCCATAGCTGTTTGCCTGCATCCCATATGGTCTTGACTTCATCAATAGTGACTGTAGAGTCAGGTATAGTAGAATCAGCCACTCCGTCACCATCCGAATCAGCGTATTTATCAACAAGAGTGCCCTGATATGGAACAAACCTCATTTTTATTATGTAATCACTACTAAGAGTAAGGGTATCGTCACTATCTGTATCCTCCCGAAGGTTTCCATATTGGTCCACAAACAGGGCATGAAGATAGCCAAGCCATTTTCTGGACTCAGTGCCTTCGGTCTTTTCAGGATAAAAGTATGCCTGATATACTGCTCCTTCACCTGAACCACTTGTAGAAAGCACACTTACAGCCGTGCCAGAAGAGGACCGTTTAAGTATATCTAAAACAGCATTCATAATCGTATCCTTAATTTCTGTAGCATTCTGGGCATTCTGAAAAGTATCTGGTACTGAATTAGAGTCTTTATCCCAATCTTCAGAAGATTGAGGTAAAGAAGTACAACCGCTTCCTCTACCCCACCCACAATCATCCATATTACATGAATTCCAGGGAAATCCTTGTAGACTGTCAGGCCAGGTCTTTGTTGAATTCTCAAAAGAACCATACATTGCTACATTCTTTAACGATAGTTCGCCTGTTCCGCCAAGGAATAATCCTATTGTGTAAACAGAATTTATACTAATCATCTCGCCAGTCGGTTGATTTACAAAACCATGATGCATTTCGTATGCAGGCACAACAGGATCAGAAGAGCTATTCTGGAAACCTGTGCCAATGTCACATGATGGGGTATTCCATTGACCATCAGATAGCAGGATTACATAATTCTTAGAACAAGGAGTAAATACACAGTTTGTTCCACCCTGTTCGCATGTATATAGCGGATTACGCCATAAATCACCTGTTCCACTTTGAGGAGTAAATCCACCATATTGTGGCTGGTTTTGTGCAAAATAATTAAGGGTATCCCACATTGCTGGACCTGTTGGTGTTGAGCCTGAGGGTTCAGTTGAGTTTATATATGTTATTAGATTCATATAAGGGAACTGTGAGTTTGTTGAATTGGGAGAAGTAAAATCACCAATATATACCTTTTCTGGACGTATTCCAGAACCACTAAAAAACATTGCACCCATTCTGGGTTTTAACGAAAATGTTTTGAATTGAAAAGCAAGACTGTTATTTATCCTGTTCCATGGAACTCTTATTTCTTCTCCCAAATAGGTTAAAAGGATGCAGCCTCCATCGGGATTGCCATCTGCGTTAACATCGATGTTGTTATTACATACAGTTCCAACCTTTCCTACACCGGTATTGCCTGGTTGATTCCAGAGTTCAGGATCGCAGTAATTGGCATCAAATGTATGTGAACCTGTGCAACTTGCAGGCCTTCCACCTGTTATTGCCCATCTAACTAAATCAATTCGCGTCATGTAATACCAATTCAAATAATTACCTGAACATATACCCGTTAAGTCCCCCAACCACCAAGTCTTATAGCAGTTCTCGGTTCCGGTTGTCTCTGTCCAGATATAATTTGAATCTCTGGTATAAAGTTTGTCAGGAATAAAATATCCTTCATATGTAGTGTTTGGATCATAATTTGAAAGGTAAGCATACCAACTCATGCTTCCACTGACATCGATATCAAGCAAGACATTTGGCGGAACCACTGTGGATGAAGCAAATGGTGGCATTTGTTCATAATCACTTAGTACCTGTGAGAAAACTTTATCAGATGATAACAGCACAAAAAACAATATCATTAATATTATGGAATATTTTCTCATCGTAAGCCTCCTTTGGGAGGTATGATCTTTATTGTATGTTCCTTTTGATCGTTACATACAGAAGAATCTATAGAAAAGATGATTCTTTTACCTATCATGTCCTTTTTGAGACCCTGTTGAGCAGAATCGATATGAAAGGTTCTCATTCCAGGGCAGCTTCCAGATTTCACATCTATTGTAATCTCTTGTTTTTTATGGTTTACACTCTTAACTACTCCATTCAATATAAGATTATCTAATGCATAAGATAAATCAATCCCGATTAATGCAAATAGCGCAACAACTGATATAACATTTAAAAAGATTATCTTTATCTTCATACTTACCTCCTTACTTTCGTTAAAGCCTATTCGACATGCTTTAAATTAAGTGATTTTTAATTAAAAACTTCTAATTTGTTTTCCAAAGGGGCAAAGCCCTTTGAGGCCTCGGCCTAAACCTTATGTTTTCTTAAACAGCCCACTTAGTTACTTCGGTACATACTTGTAAATTACTCCTACCATGGCCTCAGAAGAGACATTACCAGTACATTTAGAATTTATCCTGTAAAAAGCATAAAAGCTACTGCCTCCGCTCTTGCCAGCACCCTCATAACCTGAGGCATACTCAATCGCTGTGCCTCCTACCCTCTTTACATACATCTTGTCAATATCAACATCTACCTGTTTGCCATTCAGGCTATACTGTATATCTGGATTTGCGTCTATGGAATCATTATCAAAGGAAGTCTGTCGTAATTCTGTTGCAAGAGAGTTATCATTAACTATATTTGTATAACCGGTTATGTTTTGTGTCCTTACAGCATGCTCAATTATAGGTGCTGAGACATCGACTGCTGAATCAGCACCTGACAGGGTGGTTTCTCTAAGCCTGATATTTCCAGAGAGCATGTTTTCTATCCTGCTTGTTCCCAGTGCAGCAAAACCGATTACTGTAAGCACAAGCAGAATAAGTAAAGTGGTTACAAGGATATACCCCTCTTTCTTCATTACCCTTACTGTCCTTAAATCTCTTCTCCCTGACATACATATACCCTCTTAAGATTTATTTCTAAGAGCGACCACACTCTGCCACCATCTGCGCCTGTAACTGTCGTTGGTGGCAGCATGTGCGCGGTTTTCGATTGATGAAGGTGGGTTTCCGAGACCTCTGAATGATGGGTCTGGTTTCTCTGCCCTTGCAAGAACATTTATCCTGACAGCAAGAACCTGCGAAAAATCAGAAACCGAACTTCCATCAATAAAATCATCTCCATCAAAATCGTTATCTCCATCCTGATCATCATTGGCATCAAGAAGCCCGTCTCCGTTTAAGTCCTCTGCAAAGGCAAACTGAAGGTCTTCTATATTCTGGGCTATAATTTCTGAGTCAGAACCTGTATTACCCGAGCATGTTGTCATATTGGCATTTCTTCTTATCCTTCTAAGATTTCCACTGGCATCCACACAGTATGTTACATCTTCTACAAGATAAACTGGCCTGCCTGCAGAAAAATCCTGGTCAAGTCCGCGGTCAAGGGTTAAGGTATTTCCGTTAATAGCGGTAATCTCTGCAAAGGTAACGCCGTCGATATTTATGTACTTCTTATCATTAGTGTTGAGAGTTATACCAGAGGTGTTGTTAATCGTAATAGTGTTACTGCCGAGCGCTGCATCTGCTGCAAGGGTTCCGATCTGCCTGAACCCTCCCAATATCGTGATGGCATCAGTGGAGTTAGTGCTGTCTAAGACCACAATCTTCGTGGTCCTTCCATTTATTGAATCCACTGCTAGGTCCTCTGGTAAACCAAAACCTGATGCCCTGATGTCATTTGCTATCATGTCAGCAGCCACCTTTGATTGGGTGTTGATCTCAGAGACATCCTCCTGGGCATTGTATGACCTGTTCTGGGCTATATATGTTGCATAGGCCGCTATTACCAGCAAGAGACTCGCTGCCAGAGCAATCAATAACTCAATAAGTGTAAAACCCTTACTGTTTTTTATACTATGGGGTAGCACTTTCATTCCACCTCACTGTATCAAGAGTTACTGAGTGATTATTCCCGCCACTGTCAGTCCAGCAGGTTCTCACTCTGATGGCTGATGCATTGTTTAGCGTTGTGGAACAGGAAGCAGTAATACTGCCACTGCAGGTGCCATCATCCCCGCTAAGTGATAGGTCAACACAGTTTGCCACAACCCACCACCTTCTGGTAAAGGTTATCCCTCCTGTGAGAGTAGAGGCAGTTTGTGGTGTATCGGTTCCTGAAGTAATGGAGGTGTAGGGAGTAGCTTTAATGTCCTCTATCTTTGTCTGAGAAAGTGTGGTGGCAACCCTCAGCTCCCTGCTTGCTGCATTACCACTTACAGCCATATACTGCATTGCCATCACACCGAGTGTTCCAAAGAGCAATACCACAAGGGCTATCATCACCTCAATAAGAGTAAATCCATTCATTTTCTGAACAGGAAAGCCCTTTTCCTTAAATTTAAATAAAATCTTTTTCATCTTACCTCGGTCCATCCTGTAAGAGTATTATTGTCCTTGTCACCGTCCCACACATAAAGGTCAATCTTTCCTGCCGCATTTGCAAGCCTTACACAATAGGTATATCCCCTGAGTATCTGCTGAAAGTAAACTGAACCGTTTGGACCACCTGAGCCATCTGGATTAAAAGTAAAAGAAGCAGCGTCTGCTATAGTGCTACTATTTGGTCCATTAGGAGGGGTGGTTTTAAAATTACCACTTCCCATGACGATGCTGGAACCATAGATGCTTTGAATATCCACGGTTTTTACAGAACCATTGGAGAATCCATCCTGGTTGTCAAGCAGGTCGCCATCGTTGTTACCATCATAGCCTACTCGATAAACCTGATTATTATAATCAAATATCACCTTGTAGTCTCTGTTTTCTTTGATTGCCATGGTTCTTGCAAGCCGCATGTTCTGAAGCAGCTCATTGGCAGCCCTTCTTACTGAATTTTTTGCTGAATAACTCCGGTACCCTGCCACTCCAAAGGTCATCATAATCCCCAGAATAACAAATACTATAAGCAACTCGACCAGAGTTACACCTGTCTGTCCAGAAAAATCATCCTGATTTATTAAAACTCTTCTGAGCATATCCATGTTATACAAAAAGCAAAATCTATACCCATTACTAACCTATCGGAAAATAATAATTTTTCTTTAGCCCTGTGAAAACTCTTTCATAATTTGTGTAACATCATACACAGGTCAACTCTTAACCCCGTTAAGAAAGATATCCACATACTCCCTGATGGTTTTTTTGACCTCCTCTGGGTTGACCGATTTCCTTTTCAATATCACCTCTGACTGAAAGAAGGAAAAGACCATCCCAAGAAACAACCGTGCTGCTCTTTTTGTGTTAAACTTCTTTATTAGGCCTTCTATTTGAAGCTCATGGAAGAACTCTCCGAGGGTGTCAACCAGCTCTTCAATAAATCGGGTGTAAATCTGCCTTATCTTTTCAGGGTATAGGTTTATCTCCGAAAGCATTATCTTTACAAGCCCCTGGCGTTCCTTGAGGGTATCAAAGAAGGTCACACCCACTTCAAAGAGTGCCTCTTCCAGAGAAAGCCCTTTTAGTCTTGGAATCAGCTCCTTCAGCCTTGGCAGAAAGGTATATTGCTTGAGTAACTGCTCAAAGAGCCTCTCCTTTGAGCCAAAGTGCCTGAATAGGGTAATCTCGCTTACCCCTGCCTTTTCAGCAATCTCACGGGTGGTTGCACCGAGGTAGCCCTTTTCGGATATTAGCTGAAGGGCTGACTCAAGCAAGGCCTTTTTTGTTTCAGCTTTATTTCTTCTTTTCTGCATGTTTAGATAAGTCTACTTTAAATTATTATAATACTGCAAGCAAGGAGGCCAGTATTATAAAATAATCGAATAAATTAGATTTCTTTGGAAACTTCTTTCGGCATTACTGAGAAGGGATTGCTAATTGTTATATGATACATCATGGGCATTTTCATGAAAGAGCAGAAAAAGTTAACAATTAGTGTTATTTTTTCATTTTGTTTAATCCTGAGCATCCTTTTTTATAACCTCTTTCAGGATTATCTCGATCGCCATTTTATTTCCTACATCAAACGCCGTATTTATTACGAGCAGGTCATCTCAAAGAAAGGCCTGAGTCATCACAGAGCTAAATACTGGAGGAGGGTTGAGTAGAGTCTCACTATAAGGGTTTTTAGATAGGGTTTTCACTGTCCTTTATTTTTGCTATAATGAAGACAGTAGAGTGGTTAGATAAACCCCTTTATTACCTAAAAAAGAAAGGAGTACGCCATGCCCGAGTTTTGTAATCCCTTTAATGTTCTGAAGAATGACAGAAAGCTTACCCATGAAGAGCTTGTAAGGGCAATAAGGTTTATGATAGCTGCTGAGTATGAGGCAATCCAGCTTTATCAGCAGACTGCGGAAAGCACGGATAATGAGCTTGCCAAAAAGGTACTAATTGATGTTGCTAACGAGGAAAAAGAGCATGCTGGTGAATTTCTGCGTTTATTGCATGAATTAGACCCTGAGGAAGAGGGGTTCTATAAGCAGGGCTACAAAGAAGTTCAGGAGATGATTGACGAGCTCAAAAAGTAACATATCAGGCACAGGTATTTTGTAGTTTGGCCTGATGCCATTTTAATTTACCTGGGTCGTCAGGACTCTGTCAGGTTCCTTTTGTCTATCACCCTTTTGGCCTTACCCTCAAACCGCTGGAGTGTCTTCTTTTCTACCAGTTTTACCTCAACAGAAATACCGAGCTCTGATGCAAGGCGGCGTTTTATGGTATCGATAAGCTCCTGTTGCTTTTTCATCTCATCAAAGAATATATCTTCAGAGACCTCCACATAAACGGTCAGTTCGTCAAGGTGTCCCTTTCTGTCAACCACTATCTGATAATGGGGCTCGGTGCCTTCAATCTCAAAAAGCACAGTCTCAATCTGAGAAGGAAAGACATTAACTCCCTTTACAATCAGCATGTCGTCGGTGCGTCCAAGAACCTTTGACATCCTGTAAAAGGTTCTTCCACATGCACAGGGCTCGGTGATGAGCCTCGTGAGGTCTCTCGTGCGATAACGAATCATGGGAAATGCCTCTTTTGTAAGGGTGGTGATAACAAGCTCTCCAACCTCACCTGGTTTAACTGGCTCAAGGGTATCGGGGTTTATAATCTCCACTATAAAGTGGTCTTCGTTTATGTGAAGCCCCTTTTGCTCAAGACACTCTCCTGCCACACCAGGGCCCATAACCTCACTTAAGCCGTAGTTGTCGGTGGCCTTAATCTTCAGTTTTTCCTCTATCTCGTTGCGCATCTTTTCCGACCAGGGCTCTGCTCCAAAAAGGCCATACTTAAGAGAAAGACCGTTTACATTTACGCCCATCTCGTACATGGTGTCAGCTATTACCAGGGCATAGCTTGGGGTGCAGATAAGGGTGGTGGTCTTGAAGTCCTGCATTATCTTTATCTGTCTTTCGGTATTACCACTTGAAATGGGAATAACCGATGCTCCCACCCGCTCTGCTCCGTAATGAAGCCCGAAGCCGCCCGTGAAGAGGCCGTAACCAAAGGCAATCTGAACCACATCGTCTCTTGTAACGCCACCTGCCGTGAGTATCCTTGCCACGAGGTTAGCCCAGGTCTTTATGTCATTTCTGGTATATCCAACAACAGTTGGAGTGCCTGTGGTGCCCGATGAGGCATGTATCCTTACCACCTCTCTCAGGGGCACGGCAAACATGCCGTAGGGGTAGTTTTCTCTCAGGTCATCCTTTGTTGTAAAGGGTAGCCTTCGTAAGTCATCAAGGCTCTTTATCTGGTCAGGGTCTATTCCAAGCTCGTCAAACTTCTTTCTGTAAAAGGGCACATTCAGGTAAGCCCTGTTAATTGTGGCTTCAAGCCTTTCAATCTGAAGCTGCTCAAGCTCCTCACGGCTCATCTGTTCAAACTCTGGCTCCCAAATCATGGTCATCCTCCTGCATCTGGTGTTTATCTAATTATAAACAAGCCTCACAGGGAAGGCAAACTGTGATATTACATATAATGTAATGCCTTAAAGATACAGTCTGAAAGCGAGATGCTTTTTAATCTGGCAAGAAGGCTTCAGTGCAGTGAATATGCACAGCGAGCGCATAAATCTGCCCTTTGGGCATCTCAATGTAAGGAAGTAAAATAATTAATTTCATACTTGCCTCCAGGTGTTTCGTTCCTTGCGGCAAGTGGCATTGTCCCGTGGTCTTGCCACGGGTTTAGCGAGCGAATATGATGAAAATAAAACTTCCTTACATATCGAAGATACCCTGCGGTCTTGGCGCAGGTGTCTTCATTACGACATATTCAGATACGCTGCAAAGGACTGGGGCTTTTCAGAAAAAAAGGTTGAGGAAGACTTCAAGGTGTATCTCTCAAGGGGAGAAATCCCTCGCTATGTGCTTGATTACATCAAAAAAGGCCTTCACGGAGAAGGAGTCTGACCAGATAGGTGTACATCTGGGGATATTCGTTTATCTGTGGTGTTAGTGATGATAATGCCCTGTCAAATACCTCTTTAAACCTGCCGTCTCTGTTTAGGGAGTAAATCCTAAAGAGTGACTCAAGCATAAGTGATACACCAGAGGGAAGCAC
>WFMM01000157.1 GCA_015484595.1 Nitrospirota bacterium
CTAAGGCACTGGAGCTTTTTTACATAAAAGAACACAGGCCAAAAGGGATAATGCAGGGTGCCATGGTTGCTCCCTCAGCCATGGTCAGCCAGTCAGCCACCGTTTATCCTGGCACCTATATCTCTGAGGGTGTTAAGATAGGGGAACGAACCATTATCTACCCTGGTGTATTCATTGGCGAAGAGGTAAGCATTGGTGACGACACGGTCATATTCCCAAATGTTACGATAATGGATAATGTTTCCATTGGTTCCAGGGTAAGGGTGCATGCTGGCACAGTAATTGGCTCTGATGGCTTTGGCTATGTATTCCACCAGGGCAGACACCACAAGATTCCACAGGTAGGCAAGGTGGTGATCGAAGACGATGTAGAGATTGGTGCTGGTGTTACCATTGACCGGGCCACCACAGGGGTTACGCTGATTGGAGAGGGCACAAAGATTGACAATCTTGTCCAGATTGCACATAATGTGAAAGTAGGCAAACACTGCATAATCGTTGCACAGGTTGGAATTGCTGGAAGCACCGAGATTGGAAATTATGTGACCCTTGCGGGTCAGGTTGGAGTTGCTGACCACGCAATCATTGAAGATGGCACAATCGTAACGGCTCAGTCAGGCATCTCTAATAAAAAATACAAAAAAGGCGTGTACTCAGGCACACCTGCCATAGAGCACTCAAAGTGGCTAAGGGCAAGCATTCTTTTTGAAAGACTCCCTGAGATGGAAAGGAGACTAAAGAAGATAGAAGAATTAATTGGAAAGTTAAGGGAGGAAAAGGATGATTGACATCAAAGAGATAATGAGTATGCTTCCTCACAGATATCCTTTCTTACTGGTTGACAGGGTCATAGAGCTTGAAGAAGGGAAAAGAGCAGTTGGCATTAAGAATGTCACCATAAATGAGCCCTTCTTTCAGGGACACTTCCCTGGAAATCCAATCATGCCAGGGGTCTTGATAATCGAGGCAATGGCTCAGGTCTCTGGTGTTCTTGCCTATAAGTCAGGGGTTCAGGGGAAAAACACCATCTTTCTAAGCATTGAAAAGGCTAAGTTCAGAAAGCCTGTCTTACCGGGTGACCAGTTAAGACTGGAGATTGAAACACTGAGGGGAAGACAGACCATCTGGCGATTTGCCGGTAAGGCCTATGTTGGAGACACTCTGGTAGCAGAGTCGGAATTCACAGCAATGGTGACAGACAGGGAGATATAAGATGACAGAAATTCACGAAACAGCAATCATTCACAAAGGTGCAGAGATTGACGAAGATGTAAAGATAGGGCCCTACTGCATAATCGGGGAAAAGGTAAAAATCGGCTCTGGCACCATACTTCACAACAATGTGGTGATAGAAGGAAGGGTAGAAATTGGAAAAGACAATCAGATATTCCCCTTTACCTCAATAGGGCTACCACCGCAGGACCTTAAGTACAAAGGAGAGGATACGGGAGTAAAGATAGGCAGGGGAAACACCATAAGGGAATACATTACCATCCACAGAGGTTCGGTTGGTGGAGATGGATACACCACCCTGGGAGATAACAATTTCTTGATGGCCTATGTGCACATTGCCCACGACTGCAAGGTAGGAAACCATGTTATAATGGCAAACGCAGCCACACTGGGTGGTCATGTGGAGGTAGAGGACCATGTGGTCATAGGGGGGCTTGTAGCGGTTCATCAGTTTGCACGCATAGGAGCTTATGCAATGATCGGGGGGTTCAGTGGGGTAGGACAGGATGTGCCACCCTATATGACCGCCTCTGGCCCAAGGGCATCCCTTTATGGACTTAACAGTATAGGGCTTAAGAGAAACGGTTTTTCTGATGAGACCATCTCAGAGCTCAAACAGGCATATAAGATACTCTTCAGGGAAAAGCTCAGCCTCAAGGAGGCATTGAAAAAGATACAGGAAGAACTACCCTATACAGACGAGATAGCTCACCTTATTGAGTTTATCAATAAAAACCGCAGGGGTATCTGCCGTCCATCAACAAACAGCAAGTAGCTTCTGTAATGAAAAAAATAGGAATAATTGCAGGTAAGGGAAGGCTCCCGATAACCATAGCTAACGAGGCAAAACGCCTTGGCTATGAGGTCGTAATTATTGGTCTTGAACCTATTGCCGACAGTGTAAATGGTGACTTTCACAGGGTTTACAGGATAAATGTCGGTAAATTTGGCAAGCTTATTAAGACCCTTAAAAAGGAGGGTGTTAAGGAAGTCATTATGGTAGGAAAGGTCTCAAAGACCCTCCTTTACAAAAGCAAACTGGTGCCTGACCTGAGGGCAATAAAGGTGCTCATGAAACTTCCAGACAGAAAGGACGACACCATACTTCAGGCAATAACAGAGGAGCTGGAATCAGAGGGTATAAAACTGCTTGAAACAGCCGCATTCAGTAAAGGGCTGTTTATCAAAGAAGGGGTTCTGACGAAGAGAAAACCCACAAAAAACGAAAAAGAAGACATCCTGTTTGGTGTAGAGATTGCAAAGGAGATGGGAAGGCTTGACATCGGGCAGACCGTGGTAGTAAAAGACAGGGCTGTGATGGCAGTTGAGGCTATTGAGGGAACAGACGAAGCAATAAGACGGGGAGGAGCACTGGCAGGCGAAAAAGCAGTGGTGGTAAAGGTGGCAAAACCACAGCAGGACATGAGATACGATGTCCCTGTAGTGGGAATGGAGACCTTGAAAGTAATGAAGGAGGTAAAGGCAGCGGTGCTTGCTGCTGAGGCTGAAAAAACCATACTGGTTGACAGAGAAGAGGTGGTCAGGTTTGCAGACAAAGAGGGGATATCAATAGTGGGGGTTAAACTGAAGGGATGATACTTGACTCTTACAATAAGGAGCTTGCAGAGACCTATAAACTGCTTGCAAATATCTTCACTACCCTTCCAAACGAGGAGATGTTAGAACAGTTAAGGGAGGAGCTGGAAGTGGAGCTTAAAGACCCAATTGATACGGTCGTGGAAGACTACACACAGCTTTTTTACGGACCTGCAAACCCTTTGACACCTGTTGAGTCCCTTTACAACTACAAAGAAACCCCTTCTTACTGGAATGAAACCACCGAGGAGGTTGCAGACTTTTACAGGGCCTGTGGCCTTCAGTTAGATGACAACTCCACCGAACTTCCTCCTGACCACATCGCTATAGAGTTTCTCTTTGTCAGTTATCTTCTTGAAAACAATATGATCGAAGAACTAAGGAGCTTTTTTAATGAGCACATAATGAAATGGGTACCACGGTATTGTGATATAATGCACCAAAGGGCTCAAACCGACTTTTACAAAGAGCTTGCATCTGTTACAAAGGACATCGTCCTTTCAGATTACGAAGAGTTGTTTGGAGAATGAAGGACAAAGAGGAAAGGAGAAGCCTCTGGCGTAACATATTGGAGGCATCCACGGTCCCACTTAATGTGGTGGTGGCAACCTTTGTGGGGCTTGCCATTGGTTACGGGCTCGATAAGCTTTTTGGGACATCTCCCTATCTGACCTTTATTTTCCTTATACTCGGGATAATCTCTGGATTCAGAGAGTTATTCAGATTTGCAAGGAGTCAGCAAAATGGAGATGGTAAAGAGAATAAATAGACAGGCAGCGGTCCTGCTGATTGTTGTTGCTTTGTTTTCAGCACTTTTTGACTGGAAAAGGATGCCCCTCGGAGTGCTTGTCGGTGGATTATTGGCCCTTGCCAACCTGAAGGGAATCCACTGGGGTGTTAATGCAATGATTCGTCCTGGAACTGCCAATGTGGCAAAGGGAAGGCTGATTGTTTTCAGTTTTTTCAGGCTTATGGTCATGTTTGTAGTGCTTGCAATACTGCTTTACTTACACCTCATTAACATATTTGGCGTCCTGATTGGTCTTACCATCGTATTTGTGCTTATATTAAAAGAGGGGCTCGTAGCATCTAAAAACCTTTAGGAGGGATGGGTTATTATTAAATTATTTAGGCTTGCAACTTTTCTATGGTTTACAACGATAACGGTTCTTTCAATAATTCCCACAGAGGGAATTGATTACGATGTCTCTGACAAGTTAGTTCATTTTGTGTTTTATTTTACCTCTGTAGTCCTGCTTTACCTTTCCGTTAAAAACAGAACAAAAAAGGCACTCGCCACCATTACGATTGCTGCCTTTATGTATGGTTTCCTCATTGAAGTGGTTCAGTATTTTTTGCCCTACCGCTCATTCAGTCTTTACGACCAGATTGCAAACACTATGGGTGCATTAAGCTCAGCCTTTGTAATTTTACTAATAGGGTCTAAAAGGGCACCTTTAAAAAATTAGAAGGTGTGCACCCTGCGAACTTTTTGCAGGGTGCACACTTTAAAGGACTATTGCCAGCAGGGTGCACCGTATGGACCGAATCCACCTCTGTAAGCAGTGCGGGGTGCCTTCTCGTAGATCTTCTGCTGAAGGTCCCAGATCTCCTTCTGGAGTTTTGTGATGGTCTCGGGTTTGGTCTCGGGGTTTCTAAGTGCCTCAAAGTACTCAAACCTCTTTTCGTTAAGCTCCTTTCTTAACTCCCTGGTGTCCCTGAGAAACTTGCTGTCGTAAGCAGGCCCATAGGCACCTCCGTTAAAACAGCTTCCTGGACCTGTGCACCAAGTTCCACCACTATAACCCATCATTGGCCCCCCACCAAACCATCCTGGGCCAAAGGCAAAGGCCCCCACTCCAACTGCAAGTACTGTTAGTACGGTCAGTGTTACCAGTAGCTTTTTCATAACAGATACCTCCTCTATGTGTTATAATTCAGGCTGCAAGGCAGCCTCATCATCTGCACCTATAGTAGCGAAAGATTTTGAAATAAAGATGAAGATTTCATGAATATTTTGTGAAGTAGCCCCAGGAAGGTTATAATAACAGCAGTATGATCTTAAAACTCTGGCCTCAGATAGCAGGACTGCTTACCCTGGTGGTCTCTACCCTGGCATCTGTGCATGTGATTCTTACAAAAAAGAATGCCCGTTCTGCCTTTTCATGGATAGGCATAATATGGCTCGTTCCCGTGCTTGGTGCAATACTTTATCTGCTCTTTGGTATAAACAGGATTCAAAGAAAGGCAAGGATGCTAAGGAGTTCTGTAAGTGAGGTGGCAAAGAGCTTTAATCTTCCACAGGATAAATTCTCACAGGGCTCTCTTCCTCTACGGGCACAGTTCAGAAGCCTCTCAATGATGATTGACAGGATAACCGAGCTTCCCCTTCTTCCAGGAAACCTCATAGTTCCTCTGGTAAACGGAGACACTGCATACCCGGAGATGATAAAGGCAATCAACGAGGCTCAGGATACGATAAACCTTTCCACATACATCTTTGACAACGACCGTGCTGGAGAGATGTTTCTCTCTGCACTTTCTGATGCACATAAACGGGGGGTTGCTATAAGGATAATAATAGACGACATGGGAGCCAGATACAGCATCCCGCCTATTACGAAAAAACTGAAAAAGGCAGGCATTGATGCAGTGCGTTTCCTACCAACCCTGATACCTTCAAGGCTTCCCTTTGTTAACCTTCGCAATCACCGAAAGATAATGGTCGTTGACGGCCGTATTGGATTTACAGGTGGAATGAACATCAGGGAGGGCCACATGATAGGGATTAACCCTTCCTCACCCATCAGGGACATACACTTTCTCGTAAAGGGGCCTGTGGTAAGACACATGCAGCAGGTCTTTGCAGAAGACTGGTATTTCTGCACTGGAGAGGTGCTTAAAGGTCAGAGGTGGTTTCCCTGGATAGAGCCTGAGGGAACTGTCTGGGCAAGAGGGATACCCGATGGGCCTGATGAGGATTACGAAAAACACCTCCTTACCATTCACAGCGCACTTACGGTGGCAAGACACTCTGTTAAGGTCGTTACTCCCTACTTCCTTCCAGAGGATAACCTGATTTCTGCAATTAACCTTGCCTCGCTAAGAGGAGTCAAGATAGACATCCTGCTACCTGAAAAGAATAATATACCTGTTATAAAATGGGCATCCTTTAACATCCTTGAACAGATAATTAACGAAAACTGCCGCGTCTGGCTGAGCCCTCCCCCCTTTGACCATTCAAAAATCATGGTTGTTGATGAGCAGTGGGTTCTGATAGGCTCAGGTAACTGGGATGCCCGAAGCTTCAGGCTTAATTTTGAGTTTAACATAGAGTGCTATGACTCGGAGCTTGCAAAGAAGGTGCTTGAGATTATCAAAGAAAAGATGTCTCAGGCAAAGGAGCTTGACAAACCAGGCATTAAAAGACGCTCTCTGCCTCTGAAGCTCCGAGATGGGATTGCCTTCATGCTTTCGCCCTATCTATAACTCGTAAAGGGTTTCATCAACCCTTGGTGGGGCCTTCTTCTTACCTGCCCTGAGCCTCTTTGCCTCTTTAAAGGGCATCTCCTCATCGTCTCCTTCAAGCATATCACCAAGCTCCTCTTCAATGGCCTCAGGGTCTTCACCTGCCTCAAGTCGGCTCAGTGCCTCCTCCCACCTGTCTCCAAGCTTAAGCCCTGTCATCTCTGTCAGATTGCGCATAAGTCGGGCAGCCTGCCTGGGGTCATCTTCGTCTATACCCTGAGCCTCACGCTCAAGATAGTGCATTGCCTGCTCAAGCTTTGATTCATCAATGTTCAGTCCCTCAAGGGCCTCGTCGTCTCCAGAGTCAGAATCCCGTTTTTTGGGCGTTGCAAACCTTGAGACCAGCCTCTGAAGCCTTGGATTTTCACACTTTGGACAGGAGGGCACCTTTTCAGTGTTTATCCTGCGGGAGAAGAAGTTGTATATGGTGTTACAATGACTGCAGTAAAACTCGTATATGGGCATCTTTTCACCTCCGTTTATTAATATATCAAAAACTCCTTCACTATCTCCACGACCTGGGGGTTTTCATCCTTAAGTAGGGGACGGAGTTTTTCAATGCCCTCTGGCTCACCGATGATACCAATCAGGTTAGCTGCATCGCCCCTCACGGTGGGGTCTTCGTCCTTAAGCAATGGGTAAAGTGAGGGAAGGGCCCTTTTGACCTCATCAGGTCTTTCTTTAGCAAGCTCCTCCATCAGTGCAGTAATCCCGAGCTTTACCCTCATTCTTTCATCCTTTATAAGCTCACCTATCATCTCATAAAGACTCGGGTCGTGTTTGAACATATCTATGATGTTTTCAAGAAAACCCTTTTCCATGTAATCCGCTATCATCTGCCTGAGTTGGTGTCTTTCCATAACCTCCTCCACCTGGGGTCTTTATTATTATCGAGTCTCCCTTCGATACCTTCAGGGTAAACCGATGCGGAAGTCTGATTATTTCCCCTGTGTTTTTCCTTAAAAGATTTACCCCCCTTAATCCGCTGCCACCACCTTTTACACCGTAAGGGGCGTATCTCCTCCGCTCTGAGATAACAGAGACCACCGAGGGCATTAAAAACTCTATCTCCCTTACTATACCATTTCCACCAGGGTAAAGCCCCTTTCCACCTGATTTAGGCCGAATGGAAAACCTCTTAAGCCTCACTCCAGGATGTCTTACCTCAAGCACCTCAGGGTCTGTGATGCGTGTATTAGTCATATGAACCTGGACAGCCGATGCACCAGGACATCCATCCATGGCACCTGCACCACCACCTATGGTCTCATAATAGGGGGCTTCACCTTCTACCTGAAAAAGAAGGTTATTCATGCTCCCCTGCGATGCGGCAGCAATCCCAAGCGCTCCAAGTACCACATCAACCACCCTCTGTGAGGTCTCCACATTACCTGAAGCCACTGATGCAGGGTATCTGGGATTAAGCAGGGTGCCCTCTGGAACAACTATCTTTACAGGTCTCAGGCATCCACTGTTAAGGGGTATCTCCTCATTTAGCATGGCCCTTAATACATAAAGCACTGCTGAGCGTGTAACCGAGATGGGGGTGTTGAGGTTGTCATTTTCGTGCTCCCTGTCTGTTCCTGAAAAGTCAAAGACCGCCTCGATGCTCTCAGGTGGGTTTTCCCCGGCCTTTATGGTTACCCTAAGGCATATCCTTGTTCCGTCGTCGAGGTGGTCGGAAAAGCTACCTGAGAACTCATCAGAGTGTCTTAGAAACTCCTGAAGCCTCTTTCTAACCATAAATGCGGCATTGTCCTGAATAAATCGCATGTATTGTGTTACCCTCTGCCAGCCGTGCTCACCTGCAATGGCCTCAACCTCTGCAATACCCTTTCTGCAGGCTGCAATCTGTGCCTTTATGTCAGAAAGCCTCTCAGGGAGATTCCTCACCGGATAGGGATGCCTGGTAAGCACCCTTTTTATCAGGTCTTCAAAAAACTCTCCATCCCTGACAATCAGGAGATTATCTATAAGAACCCCTTCCTCTTTAATGTGTCCTGACTGAGGAGGCATTGAACCAGGGGTAATGCCACCTATGTCTGCGTGATGTCCTCTGACTGCAACAAAAAAACTCAGGGTGCCATCATCCCTAAAACCAGGAGCTATCAGAGTTACATCAGGCAGATGGGAGCCACCTCTGTAAGGGTTGTTCGTAATGTATATGTCACCAGGTCTGAACTCCTTAGCCCTGCGCTCAATCAATGCCTTTACTGCGTCTGCCATTGCCCCAAGATGCACGGGTATGTGAGGGGCATTGGCCACCAGATTGCCCTCTTCGTCAAAAAGGGCACAGGAGAAATCAAGCCTCTCCTTTATGTTTACAGAGTGAGCCGTGTTTCGGAGCGCATGCCCCATCTTTGTTGCAACAGCCATAAACAGGTTGTGAAAGACCTCAAGCAGTATGGGGTCAGGCTTTTTGTGCTCACTGGATGGCCTGTTTCGTTTTTGATGGGATTTTCTTTTTAAAAGCATTGTGCCGTCAGATAATGCCTTAACGCTAAAGCCAGGTTCAACCACAGTGGTGGAATGCTCTTCAGCAATTATCAAAGGACCATCGTGAGAAAACCCATCGGGCAGTTCACCTCTTATGTAAACAGGACAGGTATAAACACCATCAGCTGAGTACAGGGGCTGAAACTTAAAAGGCTCGGGCCTGCCCTTTGTCTGTCCGGCCCCCCTATAGGGGGGTAAGAAGTCATCCTCCTCATAGAGTTCAACCCTTAGATTAACCACCTCAAGTGTAAGGCCCTCAGGATAAAACCCGTAAATCTCCTTAAAACGGCTTACAAAGATGCTCTCTGAATCTTTAAGCCCCCTGTAGGGCACGGTGATGTAGTGCTCTGTGCCACGAACCCTTATGTCAAGCTCCCTTTTCACCCTGTAAGAAGCGGGGTTTCCAGAGCTTTCCACCGCTTCATCAAGGAGTTTTCCAAACTCTGCCTCAAGCCTTTTTTCCGAAAGCTCCCTGAGTGCAATAAGAATGGTCTTTGCCTTTCTTTCACTTCGTCTTGAAAGCCCTATGCCATAGGCAGAAAACACCCCTGACAGTGGATGTATAATCACCTCATCAATTCCGAGAATATCTGCAACCTGGCATGCATGCTGTCCACCTGCACCGCCAAAACACAAAAGGGCATATCTTCTTACATCAAAACCCTTTGACACAGAGATGTCCTTTATTGCCATTGCCATCTTTTCATTTGCTATCCTGAGGGCTCCAAGGGCAATCTCCTGTGGAGAGTATCTGGAGGAGGTCTCAAAGTTTATCCTTTCCGTAAGCTCTTTAAAAGCCCTCTCCGAAGCTGAGATGTCAACCGTAGAGTCTCTCTGAGGTCCAAAGGTTTTTGGCATTAATTCTGGCACCAGACGGCCTGTAATGAGATTTGCATCGGTGACAGTAAGAGGACCGCCAAAGCCATAACAGGCAGGTCCTGGATAAGCCCCAGCTGACTCAGGCCCTACCCTCAGCCTCTGTCCATCAAATTCTACGATTGAACCTCCTCCTGATGCCACGGTGTTTATCTGTATCATGTCAGTCTTAAGCTCTATGTTAGAAATGGTAGTTTCGTGAACAATCTCAAAGTCCCTGTCAAAGCGGCTTACATCTGTAGAGGTCCCACCCATATCAAACCCGATTACACCTTCTCTACCAAGACCTCTGCACACATGGGCTGCTGCAACTGTTCCTCCAGCAGGCCCGGAAAGAAGCATCTCCTTGGCTGTAAGCTTAGCAGGTTTCTTAAGTCCACCTGAGCTTATGATGAACTCAACCGGAATAGAGCCAACCTCCTTCATTATCCCCCTTAGATACAACTGAAGCACAGGTCCAAGATAGGCATCCACCACAGCACTCTGCCCACGGGTAACTATCTTTATGGTGTTCATTGAACGATGGGATAGATATATCTCCTCAAACCCCTCCTCCCTGAGCAGCTCCTCACATTGAAGCTCATGCACGGGGTTTTTCCAGGAATGCATTAAAACCACGGCCACAGAGTCAATGGCATCTTTGTCAATGCCCCTTAACTTCTCCTTTAATTGCTCACTCCTTAAGGGGGCCACCACCTCTCCACTGCTGTCTATCCTTTCGTCTATCTCAAGCACCTGATGATAAAGCCTGCTCTGCTTTTTTATACAAAGGGCAAATATGTCAGGCCTGTTTTGATACCCAATCTCTAAAAGGTCTCCAAAGCCCTTTGTTGTAATGAGGAGAACCTTTCCGCCCTTTCGTTCAAGGAGTGCATTGGTTGCAACGGTGGTTCCAAACCTTATTGCTTCAATCATTTTCTCTGGAAGTGGTGAACCCTGGTAGTTAAGGATCCTCTTTATTCCCTCTATCGAGGCATCTTCGTACTCTGGCGAGGAAGACAGAAGCTTTATACTCCTGAACTCCCCCTCAGGTGACAGGGCAACCACATCAGTAAAGGTTCCACCCCGGTCTATTGCAAAACGCCATCTTCCTTGATCTTCCTTCATAGGGGAAATATAATAACCGATTTAAGTATCTTTTGTGGCAGGAATTTAAGGAAAATGGTAGGCGCGGACGGTTTCGAACCGTCGACCTCTACCGCGTCAAGGTAGCGCTCTCCCCCTGAGCTACGCGCCTAACTGGTAAATAAATATAACATTAAGATTTAAGACTTTTCAAGTTCTTTCCCCCTACACGCTCCCCCCCTACACCATGTCTTTTTTACTCCCTACACGCTACCCCCTACACCCTATACTTTAAACTGTTCGGTCCTTTTTATCAGCTCCTCAATGTGCTCTTTTATATGCTGGTTTTTCAGTTTTATCAGATCCCTTTTGTCATCATTACGCTCTATCTCCCTGACATACCTGTCTATAATCTCGATGTCCTTTCCGGTCTGGGTGAAGTATTCTCTTAGGTTTTCAATCATGTTGTTAAGCTCAGATGCAAAGTCCTTGAACTCGTCTTTATAGCGAAGGGTTATGTTAAAACTGAGGTCTCCTCGGGCAATCTCCTTCAGATCCTTTCTTATCCTGTAAAGGGGGCCTGAAATACTTAAGGAAAGCCTGTTAATCGCTGCAATCAGGAAAAAGAGGACGATAAAGAAGGAAAAGAGATTTGCATAGAGCATGTCAGAAGAGAGCAGTTCATTGATCCTCTTTGCGGGAATATGGATGGAATACATTATCAGGTCAATCCTTTTTTGGGCAAGGTAGTTAAAAAGCCCTACAGCCATCAGACCACCAATAGAGGCAAGGGCCACGAATATCAATACAAACCTGCCCTGAAAGTCCTTATTAATAAAGTAGTTTCGTCTCCTGTAGGGTCTGCTCATCTCTTTTTTCCCTTTATTTATCATGACAACCAAGGCAAAGCTCACCATTTCGGTTGTCAGAGATCAGCTTTGCCCTCTTTTTAGAGTAAGGGTCGTGACAGGATATACAACTGACCTTACCGTTTACAAGCTTTATCATCTTTGGAATCATAACGGATGGCTTCAGGTCGTCGTGGTCCATTCTGCTTTCTTCATAATCTATGCCAACCGGATGAACCCCTGTGTAAGGCTGTTGGGTGGGGCCAAAGAGCGGGTCTGAGTGCTGCCAGAGTCCTGCCTTCACAGGAGCAGCCTTACCCATAGAGCCATCGTGGCAGGAAAGACACTCTGCTGACACAGGGTCTATAGGGCCTGCATTGTCAAGGGCAAAAAACCTTGGTTTAAGATGTGCTTCCTGCATGCTGCTTTCATGCCCATCTGCCCACATCTCATTAAAACCACCCTGGTTGTGACAGATTGCACAGAACTGCCTCCCCCTTACAGCCCTTCGCAGGAAGTGGGTTGGGTTGCCAAAGGCATTCTTGTAAGGCATGTGGATGTCGTGGCAGGTTGAACAGCTAAGCCTTCCATTAATAAGTGGCATGTCCGAAGGTATAACCGTTGTCCTTGGCACCACATCTGTTGGATGAGAAAGCGTCTCCTCAAGGTCTTCGTGGCAATTCATGCATAGCTCTTTTTCAGGTGCTACCAGAGCCATGTTTTCCTTTCCCTTTCTCGGGTCTCCCACATGGCAGAGCACACACTCTCTGTCTGTGAAACCGTGAGGGGTTTTGACTAAAGAAAAAACAATGGTAACCATTGCTGATAAAATTACCAGAAAGACGATGAAACCAATCCTTCTCATAATTTAATCTCTTTAAGGTCTTCTTTGATCTTTCTTACACTTCGGGATAGCTCATCTATTGCCCTGTTGAGCTCTTCGGGATCGTCTTTGTCTATTGCCATGTCAAGCCCTTGAGAAACCCTTTTTAACTCATTGGCATAGCCTTTGATCTTCAAAACCCTGTTTCTGTATCCCTCGGTAAGCTCGTTAAAGGAGTCTGCCAGTGGATGGATTGCATCACGCTCCCTTAGCCTGACCTTTAAAGTCAGGTCTCCCCTGGCAATCTGTCTTGAGGAGACAGTTAGTCTGTAAAGAGGCCCTGCAATCCTGTGAGAATACATAACCGTCAGCACTACAATGCCCGCCAGTATAAATATCGAGGTGGTCATATAGATTAGTATCGTTTTCTTTACAAGTAGCTGTTTAAAGGTGGCAAGGGTTCTCAGTCCTTCTGAGTATGTGTGACCTATCCATACATGGGATGTGTAATAAAGTATAAAACCACTTGTTACAACACCGATGAATATAAGAAAGATGGTCTTTGTAAGAAGTGTTACTGGATATCTCTTTGATATTACCCCCAGTGTTTTCATTTTGTTTTACCTCCTTAATCAGACTTATCGGCTAAGAGGGAAAAAACTTTAGCTTGATATAAAATATTTTTTGTCTTAAAATTTAAGGAGTTAAAGTTTGGGGGCTTTTTTGCCGATATAGTACTTACTATGAAACAGAACGAAAGCACAGAGCTGCTAAAGGAACTCTTAAGGGAGGCTATATCCGGCCTGGATGTATCATCTGGACCTGACCTTAAAAAGCTTGAGGCATTACTAAAGACCTCATTGGAATACTTAAGAATAATCTCTGGAGAGGGGAGGATTCTTGATATGAAAGAAGACCTTAGCGTTCAGGACTTAATAAATCGCGTCGCAGAACTCTTAGAGTATCAACTCAGGATACGAAGTATGAACATCTCTTATTCTTTGCCTGAAGAGGAACTTTTTATAAAAGGGGACTGTCAGAACTTTCTGAGGGCACTTCTTTATATTTTTATGGAGATAATTAAACTCCACGACAAAGGGGAATACCCAAAAACCATATTTCTTTCTGTAATAAAAAACGATGACTCTGCAGAGCTATCTATACAGCTTTCCACAAAAGACAGAATAAAAGCTTCCATAGGTTATACAAAGAGCCTGATCGAGCAATCTGGTGGTTCCTTGATTACTCAGTACTCTGAGGACTCTATAACTCTGAAGATAAACATCCCGTTACGAGATGCTAACGCAAAACAGAATGGCACCCTCAAGGTGCTGGTAGTAGATGACGACCCAATGATAAGGGAACTCTTATCGGATTTTCTTCAGATGCTTGGTGAGGAGTGCATTGTGTGTGAGTCTCAAAAAAAGGCACTGGAGATAATAAAGAACTCCTGTCCTGACATAGTCTTAGTGGATTACAACATGCCTGAGATGAACGGTATGGAGTTTATAAACAGGGCATCACAATTTATAGACAGAAAAAGGCTCTGTCTTCTTACAGGTGAATTAGCATCAACTATCTTAAACAGGTTTAGAGAAGACGAAAGGGTCTATGTGATAGAAAAGCCACTTACAATTTCTAAGCTCAGAAATTTTCTTAACAGTGTCAGGGAAAGTATATGTTCGATGTAAAAAGGGACATAAAAAAGACCAAAAGCCTCTCAACCATCCCAGTGGTGATGCGAAGGCTGATTGAAACTATCAGCAACGATAAGGCCACCTTTGAGGACCTCAGTCATGTAATTGAACACGATCAGGCAGTAGCTGAAAAGATAGTTGCCATGGCAAATTCTCCATTTTTTGGACACACAGGCATGATTAACAGCATTGACCAGGCTGTGATGTTTCTGGGTTTTGACCTGGTAAAAAGCATTGCCATAAGCACGACGGTGGTACATCTTTTTAGTAAAACCGAAGCTCGGAATCTGACTGAGTTCTGGGCTCACGCCTTTGAAGTGGCCTTTGTCTCTGACATATTTAGCAAAAAAATCGCTTTAACCAACGGTGGTGTTTGTTTTCTTGCAGGGCTGCTTCATGACATTGGCAGGCTTGTGCTTTATCTTACATACAAAGAAGATTACAAAGGCATTATGTTTGAGGAAAATCTCATGGAAAAAGAAACCGAAAGATTTGGAGTAACACACAGCAAGGTGGGAAGGTGGTTTCTCGAGGATGCCCACTTTCCTGAAGAGATTATCTATCCCGTCCAGTTTCATCACAGCCTTGAAGGTCTTGAAAAACACAAAGGGCTGGCCGTTTCGGTACTTCTTGCAGAGGCAGCGGTTAAAAAGATTCGTCAAAATATTGCTGCAGATGGCATCTACAATGACGATACAGAAGAACTGCTTTCAGCCATAGGGTTTAATGAAGAAGACCTGAAACAGATAGAGGATGCCCTGATAAAGGAAGAGGAAAATATAAAGATGTTTTTTCATCTATAAATGTTTTTGACATCTTGACTGGCCAGTCGATATAATATTTTTTATGAAGGTTTCCGCCGGAAAAAGAGGCGTTATCCTCAACACTGCAATGACCCTGTTTTCAAAAAAGCCCTATCACAGGGTATCAATGGATGAGATTGCACGGAAGGCCAGGGTAGCAAAGGGGACTCTCTATTATCATTTCAAGTCTAAAGAGGCTCTTTATGCAGCACTTCTACACGAAGGACTCGATACCATGATCCTAAGGCTAAATGAGCGATTTAAAAGAGATGACCCTGTGGAAAACCTAAAGCTCTTTATCAGCGAGCTAATCAGTTTCTTCAACGAAAAGCGAACCTTCTTTTTGGTGTTACAGCAGGAGGAGGGAAAACTCTTCAACAAAAAACTCAGCAACTGTTATCAGAAGATATGCACGGTAAAGGACCTTCTTCAGTCCCTTTTAAAAGAAGGGGTTGAAAAAGGAAAGTTCCGAAAAGACATAGATATTAAGGTGCTGACAGAGATGATTATGGGCATGATTAAAGAGCCTGTGTTAAAGGGAAAGATAAAACCCCGAATACATATACAAACAATTTATTCAATACTGGAGCAGGGGATAATCCTTTAAAGGAGGGAGCATGAAGATACTTGTAACAGGAGGGGCAGGATTCATAGGCTCTCATGTGGTGGATGGTTACATAAAAGCTGGACACGAGGTGGTGGTGGTTGATAACCTCTTTACAGGAAAGCTTGAAAACCTTAATCCAGGTGCAAAGTTCTATCTATCCGATGTTAGGGACAGAGTTATAGAAAGGATATTTGAGATAGAAAAACCTGATGTGGTTAATCACCACGCTGCTCAGATGTCTGTTCCTGAATCAGTCAGGAATCCCCGCTTTGATGCAGATGTAAACATCATGGGGCTACTTAACCTTCTTGAAAATTCTGTAAAACAGGGTGTTAAAAAGTTTATCTTCATATCTACCGGTGGGGCAGTGTATGGAGAGGCTGAAAAGGTACCCACCGACGAAGAGACTTTGCCAAAACCCCTTTCCCCCTACACAATCACCAAATACGCCTCTGAAAACTACCTCAGATACTACCATGCACAGTACGGGCTTAACTACACGGTACTACGCTATGCCAACATATATGGGCCCCGTCAGGTTCCCCATGCAGAGGCTGGTGTGGTCTCCATCTTTATGAGTATGCTTTCAAAGGGACAGTTACCAACCATATACCACTACCCTGAAGAGCCTGACGGAATGACACGGGATTACTGCTTTGTCTACGATGTGGTAAGGGCAAATCTGCTTGCCCTTGAAAGGGCAGACAACCAGATACTAAACATTGGCACATCCAGAGAGACCACCACTGGTCAGCTATACAGAAAGATTCTTCAGAAGATGAGAGCCCACGGGCTTTGTGTAGATAAAGCCTTTGATAACCCTCACAAGGGTCCGGCACGGCCTGGGGACTTAAGAAGGAGTGCCCTGTCATATGAAAGGGCCAGGGAGGTATTAGGCTGGCAACCCGAGTACGACCTTGACAGGGGAATAGAGGAGACTATCAGGAAGGAGGTTATCCAGACAGATAAATGAACCCCAGAGAAAGACTGCGAAGCCTGATAAGTGAGCGTGCCTTTAAAATGACCGAAAAACCATCCTTCAGACTTTCCTCTGGTAAGCTAAGCAGATATTACTTTAATCTTAAAAAGGTAAACTATTCTCCAGAGGGTCAGTATCTTGTAGGAAGGCTAATTTACGAAAAGATAAAGGAACTGAACCTTAAACCAAAGGGTATCGGTGGCCTTACCCTCGGTGCTGACCCAATTGCCACTGCTGTGGCTCGGTACTCCTATGACATGAAAGACTTTATAGAAGCCTTCGTTATCAGAAAAGAGCCAAAGGGACACGGCACTCAGAGCCAGATTGAGGGTAATATCCAGAAGGGTGACGAGGTTATCATCATTGACGATGTGGTCACCACCGGAGGCTCAACGATTAAGGCCATTGAGGCTGCAGAAAGGGAGGGGCTTAAGATACTGGCTGTTATTGCGGTGCTTGACAGATGTGAAGAAAACGGAAAAGAAAACATCATGAAAAAGGGTTACCCCTTTTACAGCATCTTTACAATTGATGAATTTCTTGGAGAAAGATGATAGACCTTCACACCCATACGGTTTTCAGCGACGGTGAACTAATACCAGCAGAGCTGGTAAGAAGGGCACAGATTAAGGGTATAAGGGCCATAGCCATCACAGACCACATGGATTCCTCAAACATGGATTTTATAATCCCGAGGGTCCTGAGGATTGCAAGAGAGCTTAACGAAATACTGCCCATAAGGGTAATGGCTGGAACAGAGCTCACCCATGTGCCTCCAGAACTGATACCTGACAAGATCAAGCACGCCCGTGAACTTGGTGCAGAGATTGTGGTAATCCATGGCGAGACCATAGTAGAGCCTGTAGCAGAGGGGACAAATCGGGCTGGCATACTTGGTGGTGCAGATATTATTGCCCATCCTGGCCTGATAACCGAAGAGGATGTAAAGCTTGCTGCTGAAAGAGGGGTCTTTCTTGAGATAACTGCCAGAAAGGGACACAGCCTTGCAAACGGTCATGTGGCTGCCCTTGCAAGAAGACACAACGCAAGGCTTGTTATAAATACCGATGCCCACTCACCTTCTGACCTCATTGACAGGGACTTTGCTGAAAAGGTGCTCCGTGCTGCAGGGCTTGATTCCAGTGAGGTAAATAAAGTATTCTCAAATGCTGAAGAGTTGATATCCAGAGTGTAATCCAGGGAGGAAAGATTAATGCCTAAGCCAATCAAGAAGAGGGTTACCAAAAAGACTGCTCCAGAAAAAGAGGTCCTGACGGTCTTTGAAATCTGCAAAAACTACTATCTTGACAATAAAAGGTTTGTCCATCTTGCAGGGCTTGCCATTGTGGTTTTGCTTTTTCTCAGTTTCCTTACCATTAATTACCTGAGCTCAAAGTCTGAAAAGGCTCATAACCTGACCTACGAAGGTTACAAATTACTAACCAGCACAAGCTCTGAAAAAGAAAAAGGCAAGGAGCAACTTAAAGAGGCGCTTGAGAAGTTTAAGGAGGCCTACGAAAAGGACCATTCAGCTGAAAGCCTTTACTACATAGCCAACACACAGTATAAACTTGGAAACTACAGTGATGCCCTGAAATCACTTGATACAATTATTACCAAGTTTAAGGGCAACAAGGAAATCCTTGCCCTTGCATATCTTAAGAAGGCAACCATACTTCTTAATCAGGACAAAAAACAAGAGGCCCTGAAGGTGCTTAATGAGCTATACACCAGTGATACCCAGTACCTGAAGGATGTCTCCCTTTTTGAACAGGCAAGGATACTTGAGTCTCTTGGTAAAAAAGATGAGGCAAAAAAGAAATACGAACTGTTAGTCAAGGAGTTTCCCACCTCTCCATACAAGACCACGGCAGAGGCAAAGATAAAGCCAGCAGAAGAAAAGACTAAAAAAGAAAAGCCTAAAAAAGAAGAAACGGAAAAGGCAGAAAAGGGGAAAAAGAAAGAATAAGGAGCCCCCTCTCCGAACCTCTATTTCCTGGGTGGAAGATATATCATCCTTCCTGGTCTCAGCCTTCTTGGATTAATTCCCTTGTTCAGGGCAAAGATCTCCCTTCTTTTTATCCTGAACCTTTTTGCTATCTCGTAAATGGTGTCACCCTTTTTGATTATGTAAGGCACCCTGGGCATCCTTTTTGAGGCTGGAGCAGAGTTGAAACACTTTAAAAAACTCTCTCGTCTGCCCTCTGGAACCCTGATTACATAGCTTGGCTCATCAACAGGTGTGCACCAGCGGATAATCTCTGGGTTAAGCTCTCTTATCTTTTTAAGGGTTGTGCCAGCACAACGGGCAATAAACCTAAGCGATGCAGGCTTTTTGATTGTGACCTCATCAAACCTAAGAGGCTCGTAAAAGCTCAACTCTTTAAAGCCGTACTTTTCAGGGTTAGAGGCTATAATACCTGCTGCAACGAACTTAACCACATAGCTTCGGGTCTCCCTTTTTAGATAACGCGTCCTGATAATCCTCCAGTAGTTTCGCGTCTTTGTTCTCCGAAGGGCACGCCTTACATTGCCCTCTCCTGCGTTGTAGGCAGCAAGGGCAAGTGGCCAGGAACCAAACATATCGTAAAGGTCCTTTAGATACCTTGCAGCAGCCCTTGTTGACTTTATCGGGTCTCTTCGTTCGTCAACCCAGTAGTTTATCTTAAGACCGTATTTTTTGGCAGTGGCAGAGATAAACTGCCAGGGGCCAACTGCCTTTGCGTGCGAACGGGCCCTGGTATCAAAGCCACTTTCTATCAGCGGAAGATAAACGAGCTCCTCAGGCAGCCCTTCCTCTCGCAGTATCTGCTTTATTAATTCGATGTATTTCCCTGAACGGGCAAGCCACCTGCAGAAGGAGCGCCTCTTTTTCGTGGTGTACTGTCTGATCTCTCTGTCAACATAGCTTTTGATGATCTTGTTTTCCGAATAGGCAGCAAGGATTACATAGTCTTTGCCACCATCGTCTAAGGGCTCCCTGTAGTGTTCTTCAGATACTGCAGAGCCTGCTTTGATGTCACACTTAAGACCTGTATCAAGTGTAGCTTCCTCCTCATAGGGTATGGCCCTGAAAAAGAGGGCATCTTCATTGATGTAACTGTTTAGGTAGTAAATCCTTGACATAAAGACCTGATTGATATTTGATGCTGTGACCTGCGGGGCAGAAAAAAGGACGAGGGCAAACAAAAACAATAGCCCGAAGGGATGAAACCACCTGTTTTTCATAATTAACTATGATAAAGATTCTGATTTCCTTTGTCAAATAAAACCAGCCACTTCCATTTTTACTGCAAAGTCCACCTCTTTTCCATCGGTTGTTCTGTAATAGTATATCTCTTTGCCTCGCCTTAACAGCTCAATTGCGGTCAGGGATTCCATTAACTTTCCAGTATCAGGAGAGGTTCTAAATTTTATTGCATCGATCATTCCCAGATCATAGGCATAGACCTTTCGCGGGCTTTTTAGTTGCTCTTTCAATTTACTGGAGAACCTGCTGAGGGTGAATATGAGGAATGCTTCGGTGAGATAATTTATGTAATTTTCCACTGTATGCACACTGTTGAATGATAGAATGTTCTTCAGTCTGTTGTAAGTGAATTCTCCAGAGTGGTTAGTAATGAGATAACAACCAAGTTCATACAGCCTTTTTGCGTATCTTATGTTATACCTCTTCACAATGTCTTTAAAAAGAATACTCTCAAAAAGGGTTGACAGATAACCCCTTTCGTCAATCTCTCCAAGGACTACCTCTGGATATCCGCCTGTCGTAAGATATTCATTCAACAGGTTTAGTAATACCCCCTGCGTTTCTTTAAGTTCTATATTCTCATTGACTTCAAACCCCTTTGCTCTTAAAAATTCATTAAAGGAAAAAGGGAATATACGAAACTCAATAAACCTCCCTGTCAGGTGAGTGGCAAGCTCTCTGCTCAGTAGCCTGGAGTTTGAGCCTGTGATTATAAGATTGTATCCCTTTCTCTGGAGTCTGTTTACAAAAAGTTCCCAGTTGGGAAGATTCTGAATTTCGTCAAAGAGAAGATACTCTGTTTTTCCATAAACCTGAACAATAGCCTTCACTAAATCATCATAATCAGAAAAGCCAACGAGCCGTTCATCGTCAAAGTTGAGATAGGCAAAATTTTTACCCTTAAGCATCTGAATTGCAAAGACAGACTTACCTGCCCTCCTTGGCCCAATTATGACCTTAATAAGTTTATTCCTCAAGCTCTGCCTTGCCTGCTCAAGCCCTTCTCTGAGGACATAACCTTCCTTTAAAAGACCATCTCTTTCTGCCCTATGCCCTAAAACAATATTAATCATATCAAACTGCACATTTTTAAATATATTTTATGCAATAAGATGCTTAAATTGCAAATAATATGACTATAGAAGGTAGAAAGAAGAAACAGACAATACTTCAGAACAGGACCTGTTTTTTTATGGGAAGAGAAAAGCAAGGATGGCTTGGTTATCAACGGTCTGGCAAAAGCCTTTAACTCTCTGGAAGGTCTATCCTTGGTGGCGGGGGGAGGATTTGAACCTCCGACCTTCGGGTTATGAGCCCGACGAGCTACCAGGCTGCTCTACCCCGCTGAAAATATATTAAAACAATGACCAGGACATTGTCAAATTTGTCATCATATTTCAGTCAAAAATCTCTTTTAGCTTCTTGAAAATCTTGCTTGGAGCAATGGGTTTTTGCAGAAAATGTGTCCCTTCCTGCAATATGTCATGATGGGCGATGGCATTTTCACTGTACCCTGACATAAATATCACCTTTATGTCTTTGTGTATTTCCTTAAGCTTATCAGCAAGGTATTTTCCGTTCTTCCCAGGCAGTATCACATCAGTTATCAATAGGTCTACCCTTTCTATTTTATTCTTACTAAACTGCAATGCCTCCTCAGCTGAGCTTGCAGTAAACACCCTGTATCCTAAAGACTGGAGACTCTCTTTTAATAGATTTACTATCGTCGGTTCATCATCTACAACCAGGATATTTTCTTTTCCATATCTCGGCTTTTCATCTCTTGAATCCTTCACTGCATCTTCTGTTTTTTCACTATCTCCAGTGACTGGTAGATAAATTTTGAAGACCGTTCCTTTTCCTGTCTCGCTATAAACCGTAATATGTCCCTGATGCTGTTTAACTATTCCCATAACAGTTGAAAGGCCAAGTCCTGTGCCCTTGCCTCTCTCTTTGGTTGTAAAGAACGGTTCAAATATTTTCTCTTTTATATCTTCAGGTATACCTATACCCGTATCAGCTACTGAAATTACCACATATGGCCCTGGTTCTATGCCACCCTTTCTAACTGCTGATAGTCTGTCAATTTCGATATCCTGAGTCTCTATAATCAAAGCACCTCCTTCAGGCATTGCATCTCTTGCATTAACTGCAAGGTTCATTATTACCTGCTCAATCTGGGCAGGGTCTACAAGGGTTTTTGATTTCGACTCAAGATTTAGTTTAAGCTCTATGTCCTCACCGATAATCCTCTTTAATATCTTGGCCATACTATCGATGACCTTATTAATATCCACCGCCTTCATCTCAAGAACCTGCTTGCGGCTGAAGGCAAGCAGCTGCTGGGTTAAAGTAGAGGCCCTTTCTCCTGCCTTCTCTATTGTTTTAATGTGCTCTCTTACAGGATGACCCTCGGGAAGGTTTTTAAGGGCTATCTCACAATAGCCCAAAACCACTGAAAGTATGTTATTGAAATCGTGGGCAACTCCTCCTGCAAGTCTTCCTATTGCCTCAAGTCGCTGTGCCTGAAGAAGTTGTTTTTCGAGCCTTTTTCTATCTGTAACATCTATTGCATACTCGATTACCTGTGTCACTTTACCCTGTTCATCGAAAACAGGATAGCAATACAATTGAATGTTCCTTTCATTTCCATCCTTATCATAGTGTATATGCTCTACCGAATACATGCGTCCATTTCGTGTAACCTCCTGAATAGGGCAGGGATGCTCCTTTCCATCACAGGGGGTCTTTCTATTATGAGTTAATTCGTAACATGTCTTATTACCCATACTAAAGGATTCAGAGGCTGCCCTGTTAGCAAGCACTATCTGGTAGTTATTAGCTTCAATTACATAAAACGGATGGGTTAATGAATTAATTACAGTATTTGTAAAGTTACATTGTTTTATTAAAGACTCTTCCATCTCCAACCGTTTAACAAAATGTTTTCTAATATTCACATAGGCAAAGAAAATC
Organism: Nitrospirota bacterium; assembly: GCA_015484595.1. Classification (GTDB taxonomy): domain Bacteria; phylum Nitrospirota; class Thermodesulfovibrionia; order Thermodesulfovibrionales; family JdFR-85; genus JAADIE01. The sequence continues at coordinate 22,778 of WFMM01000157.1, forward strand.
CCGCCAAATCCAAGAAGCAATATTATCAAGTGAGAAACAAATATCGTTTTCAGTGAACTCCTCTCTATGATTAGATAGGGCTCCATTGGCAGAGATATGCTGATTCCTCCTCTGATATCTCCAACCTTATATCCCTGAAAGCCGTGACATTTAAGACAGGGTTTTTTTGTTACAAAGGGTTTCATTAATCTTATATAGGGTTTTCCGTTTAACTCAGTAAAAGAAACCACCTTCTTTTTGCCCTTTTCAAACTCAAGAAGAGCAGATCTCTCCCAATCATCGGGTGTATTAATAGGGTTAACAACCTTTAAACTGGTTATCCTTTCCACGACTCCTGTTCGAGGAGTAAACTTCGTTAACATCTGCCTGAACATATAGGCTGGATTAATTAATGTCAGTTTTTTACCTGAAGGGGTTATTATGTCCCTTTCGGGAACATGCTTTAGATAGGGATTTGGTGGTGACCAATCACTAACAGGGGCATAAACTCCACCGTGAGATGCGCCCCAGAGTCTGAATGCTATATCCTTTTCAAAATAGGCCTGTGCAACCTCTAAAGCGACCTTTTTAGTCCATTCTTTTATCTGATAATAATTCCATAAAAAGGATACAACTATAATAACAGTCCAGCAAATAATAATTATTACACTGTATCTTTTTAAAAGGCCAAGACTCCACTGTTTTTCTTTCTTCATTATTTTTATCACCTATTCAACTTTAAGTACTGTTTTAAGCAAATCTTTAAACCCTTCAAGCCTGAAAGGCTTTGTTAACACTGCCTGAAATCCCTGTGTCCTGAAGTCTTTGCCCATGGAATCACTATATCCACTTGCGGCTATTGCCTTCACTGATGGGTCAATCTTTTTCAACTCTTTAATTACTTCCATAGCACCGAGGCCATCTTTCACAATCATGTCAAGGATTACCA
>WFMM01000158.1 GCA_015484595.1 Nitrospirota bacterium
TAGTCCCTGAGTTCGGGAACGAAGTGGGGATTTTTAAGAAACCTTACATCAAAGAGCAGGTCTATGTTCTGGGGGATCCCGAACTTAAACCCAAAGGATATGAGATTAATAGAAAAGCTCTTTTCTGAAGTGTCACCATAGGTCTCTGTAATAAGTGCCCTTAATTGATGAGGTGTATAGGACGATGTGTCTATTACCCTGTCAGCTATCTCCCTTAGGGGGTTCAGGTATTCAGTTTCAAGCCTAAGGGCCTCTTCCACATCCATATCTGTTTGCTCAGAAAGCGGATGGGGTCTTCTGGTCTCCTTGAATCTCCTCAAAAGCACCGAGGGCTCTGCCTCAAGAAATACAACCTCCACATGATGAAGCATCTTCATCTCGGATATAATCTTTTCAGCATCCTTAAGAAGTTCCTTTTCTCTTACATCAATGCTCAGTCCTATGTTTTTCATGTTCTGTGTTTCCCCACTCAGGGTTATAAAGTTCTTAAGAAGCGGAAGGGGGAAGTTGTCAATACAGAAGTAACCGCTGTCCTCGAGTGCCCTGAGTGCTACTGACTTACCAGCCCCTGAAAGGCCCGTAACGATGATTATTCGTTTTTTCAAATCCTCTGCCATGGTTATTCATACAATACAAACCACCATCCCTGTTTCCAGAGATGGTGGCCTGTAAAGGGTGGCATTGACTTTTTTATTATTCTGGCTCAATTAATCCAAAGTCACCGTCTTTTCTCTTGTATATTACATTTATCTGGTCTGTATCGGAATTGGTAAAGACAAAGAAGTCCTTGTCAAGAAGTTCCATCTGCATTGCCGCCTCTTCAACGGTCATGGGCTTCATGGCAAACTTCTTTCTCTTGATAATCCTTACCTCAGGTGTTTCCTCACTAACCTCTGTTTCAGTGGAGGATGAGGCTTTGTTTTCCTTTCTGTGGGCAGTCAGTTTGCCCTTGTATTTCTTAATCTGTCTGTCAAGTTTTTCAATTACCTCGTCAATAGAGGCGTAGATCTCACCTGTTACAGCTTCAGCCTGAATTATCACACCGTTTACCCTTAGCTGGATCTCAGCCTTGTGACGATACTTCTCAACTGAAAGTGTGATGTTGGCCTCGGTGATGTTGGACACATACTTGTCAAACTTTTTAACCTTTGACTGTGCGTAGTCCCTTAAGGCTGGTGTGATTTCAAGATGACGACCATAGATTTTCACATTCATGACAACCTCCGATTGTTAATTATTAATTAGCAAAATCATAATTTTTCCAAAAAACTATCAACCGATATCCTTGCCTGTTTCAATATATGCGATAATGTTGACCTTTTTATAGGCTTATGTGCTGGAACTATGATCTTCAAAACTTCATTCACTACATGTTTTTGCATTCTGATATGAGAACCTTTTTGCTTAACTACTACCCATCCATCTCTTTGTAATGCCTTAATAACCTTGTCATAATTTAGACTCGGAACCTTGCTCATATTGCTAATTCTACTTCCTCTGCTTGAGCAATAGCTAACCTATCATCCTCCACAGGTTCCAGATAAAGTTCAATGGCTTCTCTAATGTTTTTTAACGCCTCTTCTTTTGTATCGCCCTCAGAAATACAGCCAGGCAGGGAAGGAACTATGGCTGTATACCCACCTTCTTCACTAGGTTCCAGGTATACCTTGATTTTCATATTCTCCTCCGCATACTTCTATTTTCTCACTATTTGTTTTATGACCTCTTACGAGAGATTAACCCTTTTTCTCTTCGAGTGGGAAGGTATCTTCAGTTCCTCTCTGTACTTGGCAACTGTCCTGCGTGCAATCTTTATATTCTTTTGTTTCAGGAGATCCGCTATCTTTTGGTCACTGTAAGGCTTTCTTGGGTCTTCACTTTCGATAATCTTTTTTATCATCTCCTTGACAATGGTTGATGATACCTCCTGACCATCAGAGTTTTTAAGGCCACTTGAGAAAAAGAACCTGAAGCTGAATATTCCGTGCTCGCAGGCAAGGTATTTATTAAGGGTTACCCTGCTTACAGTGCTTTCGTGCATATGGATATCCTCTGCAACGGTTTTAAGATTAAGGGGCTTCAGGTAGTCCTTTCCCTTTTCAAAGAAGTCTCGCTGAAACTTCACTATGCTTTCAGTAACCTTGTATATGGTTCTGTTACGCTGGTCAAGGCTCTTAAGCAACCACATGGCAGAGCGGAGCTTTTCAGTAAGGAACTTTTTCTCCTCCTTTGTAAGGTCCTTCTGGTTTGCAAGAATCATCCTGTAGTAGCTGTTAAGCCTTATCCTTGGCATACCCTCTTCGTTAAGGGTTATCTTGAAACCCTCCTCTGTCCTTTCCACAAACACATCCGGCACTATGTAGTTTGTCTCGTGAGAGGCAAAGTTCCTTGCAGGCTTGGGGTCGAGTTCGTTGATGATGTTTACAGCCATCATTACATCCTCAAGGGTTGCATTGTACTGCTTCACGATGGCATTGTAGTTCTTTTTCTCAAGGTCTTTGAGATTGTTCTGAACAATCCTTTCAACCAGCGTGCCTTCAAGACCAAGATGTCTTAACTGTATGAGCAGGCACTCCTTTAGGTCCCTTGCACCAATTCCAGGAGGGTCAAGGTCGTGTATTATCCGCAATGCCTCCTCTACCTTTTGAACCGGTTTTCCTGAAAGCTCTGAAAGCTCCTCAACAGTGGTTTTCAGATAGCCGTTTTCGTCAATGTTGCCAATGATAAGCTCTGCTATCTCCTTTATCTCCTCAGGTGCATCAGTGAGGCGTAGTTGCCAGTTCAGGTGGTCGTACAAAGTGGTGGATGAGCTTGCAAACTGCTCAAAGCTTGGAGCTGTTTCCACGCCAGGGTTAAAGTATCCGAGGTCCCGACCATCATGTCCTCGCTCCTCAAAGTAATCATCCACCATGAAACGCATCATCTTCTCAAGGGGAAGAAGGTTTTCATCAGGTGTGGTCTCTTGAGACTGCTCATCCTGCTCCTGTATCTGTGAGGATGGAGAGTCATTTCCATCGGGAAGCTCTTCCCTTAACTCATCCTGTGCCTCCTCAAGAAAGGGGTTCTGCATCAGTTCCTGATTGATAGCCTGCGTGAGCTCAAGCTGTGGTAACTGAAGAAGTTTGATAGCCTGCTGAAGCTGTGGCGTTAATACGAGCTTTTGCGTAAGTTTCAGGTCTAATTTTGTTTCAAGTGCCATTACAGTGCAAACTCCTCTCCAAGATAGGTTTCCCTGACCTCTTTATTGTTGACAAGCCTTTCCGGGGTTCCTTCATCCAGTATCTCACCATTGTTTATAATGTATGCCCTGTCAGTTATCGAGAGAGTATCCCTTACATTGTGGTCTGTTATCAATACTCCTATCCCCTTATCTTTAAGATACCTCAAAATCCTTTTTAATTCAAGTATTGCTATGGGGTCAATGCCTGCAAAGGGCTCGTCAAAGAGTATAAACACAGGCTCTGTGGCAAGGGTGCGGGCAATCTCGGTCCTTCTTCTTTCGCCCCCTGAAAGCATGTATCCCTTTCGGTCAGCAAACTCCCTGAGTTTAAACTCATCAAGTAGTCTCTCGACACGCTCTGCTATCTCTTCACCGCTGTAGCCTCTTATCTCAAGGACAGCCATCAGGTTTTCCCTAACCGTGAGCTTTCTGAATACCGATGGCTCCTGTGGAAGATAGCTTATGCCAAGCCTTGCCCGTTGATACATTGGAAGCCCCGAGATCTCCTGCTCATCAAAAAAAATCCTTCCTCCATCCATCTTTATCATTCCGACCAGCATGTAAAAGGTGGTCGTCTTGCCAGCTCCGTTTGGGCCCAATAACCCAACTATCTCACCTGAATTAACGCTCAGGTTTACCCCCTTAACTGCTACTTTTCCCCTGTATGTCTTTTTTAATCCTTCGCAGTAGAGTTTATGAGCCATCTTTTCTGGGCTCCTGTTTTATTGTCAGGTGCGAGTTTTCAACCTCTGAGTTTCCTGTCTGGAGGTTATAGGTTATCCTGCTACCACGCACTACGGTCTTTGGGTCCTCGGCCACAGGGTTACCAGTGAAGACTATCAACTGTTTGTCCCTGTAATACAGGGCCTCCCGGGCAGTGACCTTCTGGTCTTTTTTGGTGACCACCACATGACCTTTTGCGTGAATAACTTTAATCTCACCATCTTTTTTGTACTGGACTTCCATCCAGTCTGCCTTCAGGGTAGTCTGTCCCTGCGTTGCAACCACATTGCCTGAAAAGGTGGCCAGGCCCTTTTCGTTGTCTGTAACGAGCCTGTCAGAGGTTATCTCTATTGGACCTTTGTCGTTGAAAAAACCCTTTTCAGTTGATGTCGCAGCACCTGCTGAAAGGGGCAGGATAACAAAAGCAAGGAGTGTTATTAAAAGCCCATTAAGTGGTATTTGCTTATTTAAAAATGGTTTTGACATTTCCTTCTATCTCCAGTCTGTTTCTGTCCTTTAGTTTAGCCCTTTCTCCTGTGATGGTAAGTCTTTTTCCCCTTATAATCACACCGTTTTTTGCAGAGATACTGCCCTTTTCAGGGTTGTATTTAAGATTGCTGGTTTCAAACTGGAGTTTTTCTGTGTAACCCTTCACAGTGCTATCAAACCGTATTGTCCCCTTTTTGAGGTTATAAACCCCACTTTCAGAGGAGAGTCTGAACTGTCTTTCAGGATAGTAGATGGAGACATCGCTCAGGTAGGCCACATCCTGGTTTTGTGTAAATCGAGCCTCCTTTATGCTTGCAACCCATTGAACTGAATCCTTAAGAATCTTTTTTATTTTAATGTCCTTCATTACAGAGCTTTCAGTGTGAAGGCCGAACTGGTCCGTTTGAAGGGGATGCTTTAAGAGTATAAGCCCACTCAGTATAATTAACAGAGGAAGGGTAAGATATATAGTCTTTTTCATATCTAAATTTTAACAGAATTTAATATTAATAGCAAGAACCTTGCCAGGAAGGGAGGGGGAGGGGGCAGTTTTTAGTTTTGAGTGAATAGTGTTGAGTGTTTAGTAAAAAAAACAACTCAAGTAATATTATCAACGCAATGAACGCAATTAACGCAAGTAACGCTATTAACGCAATGAACCCAATGAACGCAAATAACGCTCCCAACGCAATAACCAATAACTAATACACCAATATACCAATATACCAATTTCTAATCTCTAAATCCCAAATTCTAAACAAATACCAAATCACAATTTCTAAAACAAAAGCGGGGTTGTTTAAAAATATAGTGGAGTGGTGGGTAAGAAGAAAAGCCCGTCCGCATTTAAAAGATCAGCGGACGGGCTTTAAAGTGTTTTAAAGAGTCCTGTTTATTTGTTCTTTTTTCTCTTTCTCAATCCCGCAACGCCCACGAGCCCGCTTCCGAGGAGAAGGAGGGTAGAGGGTTCGGGGACGGGGGAGGTAACTACATCTTCTATCCCAAGATTGAAACCATGCCAGAATTCTGGCTGTAAGACATCAAACGAGAAAGAGCTATAGATTCCTTGAAATTGCAATATTCCATTAAATTCCGTACCAGTAAAATTATTTCCGTCAATAGAATAATCAACATATCCCCAGTAGTTAGGGCCAGAAGAGAGAACTGTGAAAGGGGAATCAAAACTGTAAGTTACATCTGCATATGGAGCTCCTACGCTGACAAGGGCTAAGTAAGGGTTGATTACCGGAGTGTCAAAGTAGAGGGTAAAGTTTCCTACATCATAAATTCTTATCAAATCCGTAGGCTGAAGCCCGCCGAAACTTCCGGATGGTGATGTTCCTCCAGTATAAGAATTGTTATAGTAATAGTCACCGTCAATTAAATCCCATGTATTACCTGAGAGAGAAACATGAATGTCAGTACTCCCTATAGTGAGAGTACCGGAAGTGGTTGATTGCCAATCAATCCATGTAACTGCCCATGCATTAGGTAAGAGGGAAAAGATCAAAGTAATACATAACAATAATAAAAATTTTTTCATCGTTTATTACCTCCTTTTTAAAATTATTTTTTCTAACTTTGTTTTCAATCTTTGGAAAATTTAACAAATTTTAACTTGCGAGGAAATTAAAATACTGGATTGCATATGTTTCGTTCCTCCCCTTATTTTTCTAAATTTAAAAAAGCAAATAATATGCCAAGATAAAATATTATTATTTTTCAACAAGTTATAATTAACAGGAAAAGATAAATATAAAAGTGTAAAGATTTTTTACACTTAAAAACGCTGATTTCTGGTATTTTTATATAAAATGCCTAATAATCAGGCAAAAACTGTAAAATTTTTCGACAGTTAAGTGTAAAGTTTCCCGACAGTTATGATATCTTTAATATTCCACCTCGTAGGTGGTATTTTGTATTCCTCAATGGCTCATAAATAATTCTCCTGCTTTCATTTTAAAATGCTATAATAATTTTATGAAAAGATGGAACGACTGGTATAAACAGGGTAAAAGGGATTTTGAGAGAGCACAGTTAGACCTTGAGTATAAGTATTACGAGTGGGCATGCTTTACCTCACAACAGGCATCAGAAAAGATAATTAAGGCTTTGGCTTTAAAATTAGGCTTCAATATGTGGGGGCATTCTCTTACAGAAATATTGAACATCCTTTCAGAGAGTTTAGATATACCTGATGATATAAAAGATGATGCTAAACTTTTAGATTTATACTATATACCAACAAGATACCCCAATGGTTTTCCATCCGGAAAACCTGCTGACTACTTTACTGAAAAACATGCAAGGGAGGCCATTAATGCGGCAGACCGTATCATCAGGTTCTGTGAAGGCTATATGGATAAATAAGGAGAAGCTTATAGAAAGATTAAAGTCAGCGTGTTCTGATGCCAGGAAAGAATTTCCTGAAATAAAGGAGATATGGCTGATTGGTTCACTTGCTAAAGGAGAAGAAACGGGATTAAGCGATATAGATCTGTTTATTATCGCAAACACAAAAATAAAAAATCCTATTGAGAGGATTAAGCCATATTTCAACTATTTCACTGATAAACTTAAAATGAGTATTGATATAATTGTGGCAACCCCGGAAGAGAAAAGTTTATTTAACAGATTTTTAAAAGAAGGACTCCTTATAAAAACTGTTTCCTGAATCTGTAAATTTTATCACTCACATGAGTATTGTCAGGAGGGAATTTAATGTCTCCCTTTCAGGACAAGAATCTGTCCGTGGTGACCCTTATGTTGTGTGTTCTTAATTATCTTTGAGAATCCCTATAAATTTCATCTCTGATTACCATGAGGACCTCCCTCATACTTCTTTCCCTTGATGGAACTACTTTCCCTAACTTTATAAAACACTCTCTAATTCTTTCAGTTTCTTCTCCCAATACTCCTTCCCCTGCTGTGCAAATTCCCATGCCATGAGATCATCGTATTTTTCAAAATCCTCTTCCCGGGATTCATACTGTCTTTTAAACTCCTCCAGGTTCGTACCATATTTTTTTTCAAATCCTTCTATCTCTTCTGCGAAACTGGAGATCCTGCAAAGAATCTCTGTAACTAGAGAATCCTTTATTAAACCCTTTACATCCTTAAAATCCAACTCTCGTATCAATGCATCAATTTTCTCATTTAAAGTTAAAGTGGACAATCCATTCACTCCCTTTTGAAAGGTCGGTTTTTAAAAACCTTTATCTAAATATACAATAGAAAAAGAGCAACTTGCAACATAAAAAAACCACCCACCCACCAATCAATCAAGGACCGGTGGGTGGGCAAGTCTTTAAGGTCACTGCCTGTCAATAGCTTCTTAGTTTTTAAATCTCTTTCCCAATCCCACAACACCCACGAGGCCAGAGCCAAGGAGGAATATGGTGGCAGGCTCTGGGACAGGGGCAACATTAGTGTTTACATTAACAGTGATTGTTCCATAATTGTCAAAATTATTTGAATCCCAGTAATACAATTTCAATATCCCATCCCCTGGCGCTGTGCCTGAAAAGTTAGTCCCCAGGAGAAAGAAATTTCCTTCTATTTCTCCAACCAAAGCCCCATATGGTGCACACAAACCATTTTGACACCAGTTCCCAAAATTCGCACCTATTAAAGTGCCTGCTGGTTGACCAGATTCATCTGAGCCAGTTGCATACAATGGCCCTATTAGTCCATCTGCATTTGACCATCTTGGAAGAGAACCTGCACTCCATAGATCATTTGGATCTGCAGTCACTGTGAAGAAATCACCAGATGATAAATAAATTCCTGTGTCAAGTCCTGTTCCACCAGAACTACTGTTGGCTTTTGCATCAACGGTAAATGTTAGACAAAAGGCGTCATTAGCAACAAAAATTAGAAAGAGACATAATAAACAAATTGTAACAAGATATTTTTTTCGAGTCATCTTAACCTCCTATATTTGATTCTTTCTTTTTTAAACCTTTTCTCACACTCACAACACCCGCAAGCCCGCTTCCAAGAAGAAGCAGGGTTGAGGGCTCGGGTACGGGGGAAGCTCCACCGCTACCTCCGGTACTACTAGCAAAGCTTACATCCGCAGGACGCACGGCAATGCCGACGCCGAACCGATTATCAGGTTGCCCACCCTGTAAGCCGCTCCAGAAATCAAAGAACCATGCAAAATCCGGATGACGTAAGTAGTACTTGTTTTTATAATTCGTACCATACCAATATCTATAATAACTCTTGAGATTATCAAAGGGACCGGTATTTTTTAGACCATAGCCTGACCGTCGGAGTTTACCACTTGTATCATAAAGGGCAAGATTGTCAAGCTCATCGTAAAAGAGGTGCGCCAATTCGCCTGTTGAGGTATCTACATTAAAACCACAGTCTGTACCTGAGTAACCCCAATTATTACAGCCGTCATTGCCATTGTCATTGACCTTTGGCAAACGCCAGTTCCCTGTCCATGAAACGGTTACCCCAGGGTCAAAGTTGTAGGTCAAGAACCTGTGTAAACTATTAGTCCAGCTAACATAGGATGACCAGCTTTTATAATATGTGGGGGTTAAAAAGATTACAGTATAATCCAACCACACGATTCCCAGGTCATCGTCATAGATGAGGTTGTAGTCAGAAGAGTTGTAAGTGGCTGTTCCAATTTTAATTAGCGTTGCTTGAGATGCTGATAAAGCACCTGACAAAAATATTAGAATGCTTAAAAAAACAAGTACCCTTTTCATCATTTATCACCTCCAGTCCTTAATTTTTTAATATCCGTAAAACAAGTGTCCTATCCATGAAAATCAAGAATTCGTTTCAGATACAGAATTGTTAAACATTAATACTTAGTAGAATGAAAGAGATAAATGAAATAAAGAGAAGATAATTAGGGTTGTTATTCTTTTAAACTATTCATTCTTATCACCTCCCCTAACAAAAAACTCTCAGCAAATAACATGCCAACGATAAATTATTATTAATTTTTCAATACTTATAAAAATACAAAAAATTAAACCATAAAAAAAGTGTAAAGTTATTTTACACTTTTTATGAACTAAAAAATCGGCTAATAATAATTTTATGTATAAAATTCAATAAGTTAGAACTGTAAAATTTTCCGACAGTTAAGTGTAAAGTTTCCCGACAGTTACGGTTAATTAGCTTAAATGTCCATCCAATAAAGAGGTTATGTTTTTAATAAAGATTGTGGAAATAGTCTCTTGGCATTTGAAAAAAAGCATTTTTAATTCTTTCATATAAAAAGAATGCTATAATAAAAAAGCTCCAGACTATAGGGGACAGATACTGAACAAAATTGCTATGACAGCAGAGCTTAAACAGATAACATTGGAGAAAATTACTAAGATACTCTCTGAAAGACTTAAGAGAGTATCTTTAGATGTAATTTCAGCAGCTATTTATGGCTCCTGGGCAAAGGGTTTACAAACAGAAGACTCTGATATAGACTTACTGATTATCTCAAATTCAGTAAATCCTAAAAGGCACAGGAGGGGAAAAGAGATTGCTTTAATAAAAGAGGAACTCTCCATCGGGTATCCGCTCGATATTATTCTCCTTACACAGAAAGAATGTATCTCAAACTTTAGAAACCATAACCCTCTTTTTTTAGACATTGCCTGCGAAGGTGTTATATTGTTAGACAGAGGTGGATTTCTTAAAGCTTTGATCAAAGAGACCAGGGAATACATTAAACAGAAAGATATTGAAAAACTTAAAGATGGCTGGAGATATCCGGTTAAATACAGAGAGGCAACATATCTTTCCAGTGTAAGCAATAAAGACTTTGCCCTTGCTATGTTAAAAGATGGAAGAAGGGATTTTGAGATAGGTTTGTCCCTTACCAGGGATGGTTATTTTGATAAAGCCATATACCATTTTCAACAGGCAGTGGAGAAATCTATTAAGGCCGTGCTTATATCCTTTGGAGAATTCAAGAAAACGCATTTTGTCGGTGAAGTATTGATTCAAAAATTAAAAGATATTGAGATTGACAATGAGTGGAAAGATAAATTAATAATGGCTTCAAAGATTAGCTCTGAATTGGAACCCGAAGTAACATGGAGCAGGTATCCTGGAATTGAACATGGGCAGCTATGGATACCCTATGAAGAATACTCAAAAGAGGATGCTATAGGTGATAAAGAGAAGGCTGAAACAGTAATAACAATCACCTCAGAGTTTATTAAATGGTGGTTTAAGGAAAAGTAGATTACAGTTTATCTTTTCTGTCTGAACTGGCTGATGATTTTTTCTCCTTCCTCAATATTGTGAATGGCTGCTGAACGGAGCTGTCTCCACCTTTTTTTCTTTTTCTTTGAAAAGCCCTTTGAGAGGGTGTCTATCTCCTTTATCTCCTTCATAAGCCTAATAAACTTCTCTTTGTATCTTTTGTATTTTCCTCTGTCAGTCTTTATTGAGAAATCCCCGGGCATTGACCACTTGTCGCCAAGGTAAATCCAGGTGGCAAAGTCACTGAGCTTTGCACCTGGAAGGAGTCTGATTGGGGTTGTGTTTTTAATGTCAACGAATCTCAGCCCTTTACTGTCTGCGATGATTTTATGATTGCCTTTGAAGGTATCTGCTCCGTCGTAGTCATTAAACTCCCAGGTGCTGTAAGATATCTGGGTCTCCGAGGCATGGCAGCTATCGCAGTCTCTTGCCTTTCGGAAAGGATGGGCTGCCTGCTCTATCTCTATCCAGAGGAGGTGTTTATTGTTTGCAGGCAGGCCATCAAAGGTGCCAACGATGTAGTAGGCATCTCTGGTTTCACCATTGGGCCAGCGGAATTTAATCTTTCCTGATGGAGGGACATCCCTCTTTATGTTACCCACGCTGTGGGGCCAGACCTTAACAGGCATCCAGCGACCCTTCTGGTCCTTCATGATGATCGGTGGCTCCTGAATACCGTAATAAAGGGAGTACTTATGAAAGGGATTTGGCCTCTCGGCAACACTGCCTGGTCCCCAGACAGTAAGCTGATAACCACCAAGCCTCCGGACATGGCAGGTGGCACAGTCGAGGTTTTTGTGGATGCCCTTTGCGTGGGCATCTTCGGTTTCTATGTGACAGTCCTGACAGGTGGCAGCCCTCTCAAGGTCACCCATGCCATTTTCACCTGTTGGGTGACAGTCCACGCAGGTGATACCCAGTTTGTAATGCACATCAGGCTTCATGCCCTGAGGGATGGAGTAGTCACCACCAGGGTAGGTCTCTCCCCTTCTGCTAATCATTGCACCGGGGTGACACTGCGAGGCGGTTCTTCCACCACCAAGACAGGTCTCAGGTGGTGGCACCCTTGAAAAGGAGTGTCTTCCCCTTTTGTTTGACGGTGTGTAGTGGCAATCGAGACATCCTGCGTGGCAGACATTACAGAACTTCTGTTTGTCCTCAGCCTGTCCCTTTGAGAAGGGGACATTCAGGTCTTCCATAATCTCCTTAGTGTTTTTGTAATCAAAGCCTGCCTTTTTAAGCACCTCTGGGGGTTGAAGGTCTGCAAAGGATGGGCCACAGTTGTGAGGACCGTAGGGTTTTAGCCAGGTGCGCATGGTTCGCTGACGGTAGTTTCTTGCCATTATGCTTTTTCTGAACTGTTTCAGTTCATCAGGATGACAGTCGGGCCTGCCGCAGGTCTTCTCTGCTATCCTGGGGTCAAAACCAAGGGTCTCTGGGTCACGGTCGTGCCAGAGGATGTTTCGGACATCCTCAAGCATGTAGAGTTCACCCTGGTAAAGCTCCTTTGGCATGAGGGCAAACATCCTGTCGTCCCCGGTTTCTCTTAATGGTCCAGGGTAGCCACGGTTTCTCGGAAGCAGCGAGCCGTCCATGCCAACTATCAGCATCTTAAGCATACCCCTGTGTGCCTTTTTCATGTCCTTTGCCCTGCCGTCTCCGAGGTGACAGTCACGACAGAGGATGTTAGGGTGGTGACTCTGTTTTTGAACCTCCTCAGGAGTGATGTAGGCCCACTCTGCGTTTAGCTTTTTAAGCAGTTTTTTGTTACTGTGGCATCGGATGCATTCGGCGGAGGAATCCTTCCATGACCTGTAGCCAAGAAAACCCACAATAAGAAAAAACTGAAGTGCAAGTGCGATGACTGCGCCTTTGGTGAGCCTCGAGCTTATCCGTCCGACACTCATACTACTCCTTTATACAGAGACGTTTTATACCAAGGGCCTTGCCTGTTTTTTCGTCCACCTCTATGCAGACAGCAGAAAACATCCAGCCCCCCTTTGCGGTCTCAAACTTTTTTGGCAACTGGGTGATGAACTTTTTGACAATGATATCACTTTTAACCCCTATAACAGAGTTCTTTGGCCCGGTCATTCCCACATCAGTGATGTAGGCAGTTTCACCAGGCAGTATCTGTTCGTCAGCAGTCTGGACATGGGTGTGGGTGCCTAAAAGGGCGGTAACCCTTCCATCAAGAAAATACGCCATTGCCAGTTTTTCCGATGTGGCCTCTGCATGAAGGTCTACGATGATGATGTTGGTCTCTTTCTTAATTGCTTCAATCTCTTTTTCCACTGTCCTGAAGGGACAATCCATAAGCCCCATAAAGACCCTGCCCGAGAGGTTTATTATCCCCACCTTTACAGAGTTTGATGCCCTGTAAACGATGGAGCCCCTACCAGGCACACCGGGTGGGTAGTTAAGGGGGCGAAGGATGCGGTCTTCCTTTGGAAGCAGCGAAAGGGCCTCCTTTTTGTCCCAGATGTGGTTTCCCGAGGTCATTATGTGGATGCCTGCTGAGAAGAGCTCAGAGGCCGTCTTTTCAGTGATGCCAAAACCACCAGCAGCGTTTTCACAATTGGCAATTACGAGGTCTAATTTTAGTTTTTTTATGAGGTCAGGAAGGATGGCCTTGACTGCCCTCCTTCCTGGTTTTCCAACTATGTCGCCAATAAAAAGGATGTTCATCTGAGGTGCCTACCTGGCATAATCTACAAACCTCGTCTCCCTGATGACCATCACCTTTATCTGTCCTGGATAGGTGAGCTCTGACTGAACCTTCTTGGCAATCTCTCTGGCAATCAGGGACGACATGTCATCAGAGATGTCCTCGGGTTTAACGATGATGCGGATCTCCCTGCCAGCCTGCATGGTGTAACACTTTTCCACACCGTCAAAGGCTGTGGCAATCTCCTCAAGCTTCTGTAGCCGTTTTATGTAGTTTTCTATGCTTTCCCTTCTTACGCCTGGACGGGCTGCAGAAAGTGCATCAGCAGCAGCCACCAGTGCTGATTCCACGCAGTTGGGGTCAATGTCACCGTGATGGCAGGCAATGGCGTTTAGCACTCGCTCGTCCTCACCGTACTTTCTTGCTATATCATAGCCTATCTCGTGGTGAGAGCCCTCAATCTCGTGGTCAACTGCCTTTCCTATGTCGTGAAGAAGACCTGCCCTCTTTGCAAGTTTTACATCCACCCCGAGCTCTCCAGCCATTATGCCTGCAAGATAGGCAACCTCCCTTGAGTGCTGAAGCACATTCTGTCCGTAGGATGTCCTGTACTTGAGACGGCCAAGCAGGTTGATAAGGTCAGGGTGTATCCCGCTCAGACCAAGGTCAAACACTGCCTTTTCACCCTCTTCTTTGATGGTTGCCTCAACCTCTTTCCTCACTTTATTGACCACCTCTTCGATTCGGGCAGGGTGTATTCTGCCGTCAGAGATAAGCCTTTCAAGCGAGATGCGGGCAATCTCTCTCCTCACAGGGTCAAAGGACGAAAGGGTGACCATCTCGGGGGTGTCGTCAACTATCAGGTCAACCCCTGTGGCTGCCTCGAGTGCCCTTATGTTTCTTCCCTCACGGCCTATTATCCTTCCCTTCATCTCGTCATTGGGAAGCGGGACAGCCGTAACAGTGGCATCAGCCACATATTCACTTGCATAACGCTGTATGGCAAGGGAGATTATCTCCTTTGCCTTCTTCTCTGCCGTATCCCTTGCCTCGTCCTCAATGGACTTTACGAGTTTGGCTGCCTCAAAACGGGATTCCTCCTCAACCCGTGCAAGGAGCTCCCTTTTTGCCTCCTCTGCCGTCATGCCTGCAATCTGCTCCAGTTTTTTCTGCTGCTCATCAAGCAGTCTTTTTAACTGCTCGTCCCTTTCCTTTATAGACCTTTCTCTGCCAAGGAGACTCTTTTCTCGGTGAATAAGGTCTGCCTCCCGTTTTTCAAGCTGGTCGAGTTTTCGTTCAAGGTTTTCCTCTTTATTACTGAGCCGTCTTTCAATACGATTAAGCTCGTTTCTCCTTTCCCTCTGCTCCTTTTCAGCCTCAGAGCGGGCACGGTAAAGGATGTCCTTTGCCTCAAGCTGTGCCTCACGCTTTATACGCTCTGCCTCCCTTTCAGCCTCTCTTATAACCCTGTTACGCTCCTGTTCAAAGTTTATCTCCTGCTGCTTAGCACCTTTTTTATTTAAAAGGATAACTATTACCGATATGGCGCCACCAATCACAAGACCAATCAACAGGTATATAACCGTATTCATTTCCGTCCTCTCCTCCTTCTGTTCATTAGTGATTTTATAGTTTTTTCATAGCCCTGGTCAGAGGGGATGTAAAAGCTCCTCTGACGCTCCATGTACTGTTGCGGGACATAATGTCCCTGAAAGTCGTGGGGATACTTATAACCCACTCCCCTGTTAAGCCTCTTTGCTCCAGGGTAGTGGGCATCCTTCAGGTGTGATGGAACCTCCTGAAGGGGCTCGTTCCTTACTGCCTCAAGGGCAGCCTCTATTGCCCTGTAAGAGGCATTACTCTTAGGTGCAGTGGCAACATAGAGGGTTGCCTGTGCAAGGGGTATCCTCCCCTCAGGCATACCGATCTTTTCAACTGCCTGCATTGCAGCCACTGAGACCTGGAGTGCCTGTGGGTCAGCGTTTCCGACATCTTCAGAGGCACAGATAACGATTCTGCGGGCAATAAACATGGGGTCTTCGCCAGATTCAATCATCCTTGCAAGCCAGTAAAGGGCAGCATCCGGGTCAGAGCCTCTCATGCTCTTGATAAAGGCAGAGATGATGTTGTAGTGCTCCTCTTCGTCGTAGTAGAGCATCCCTGTCTGAATGCTTTCTCTGACTCTGTCAGGGGTGATGACGGTTGGGGATATTCCTTCTTTATAGTTTGCAAGAAAGGCAAGCTCAAGAAGATTAAGAGCCTTCCTTGCATCGCCTGATGCGTGCAGTGCAATCAACTTAAGGGTCTGCCTGTCAATACTTATCTCATATTCACCAAGACCCTTTGGTGAGCTAAGTGCACGCTCAAGAAGGACGAGGATTTCCTCCTCTTTCAGAGGCTTGAACTCAAAGATGTGAGACCTTGAAGCAAGGGCAGGTATCAGGGCAAAAAAGGGATTCTGTGTTGAGGCACCAATCAGGGTTATGTCACCCGATTCGACATGGGGTAGCAGGGCATCCTGCTGGAGTCGGTTGAAACGGTGGATTTCATCAACAAAGAGTATGGTCCTTTCCCTTTTTGCAAAAACAAGGGCATCTCTTATGTCTTTGACACCAGAAGTTACGGCATTAAGTGAGATGTACCTGGCACGGGTTTTTCTGGCAATAATCCTTGAAAGTGCGGTCTTGCCAGTGCCTGGAGGTCCATAGAGTATGAGAGAGACGATACGGTCCTCCTCAATAAGACGCCTCAGTGGTTTACCCTCACCAAGGAGTTCCTGCTGTCCACAGAACTCTTCAAGGCTTTCGGGCATCATGCGCCATGCAAGGGGTCTTTCCCTTTTATCGTTAAAAAACAGTTCCATAGTTGATAATAAAACAGATTAAGTTCTCTTATGGTGAAGCTACCTTTGGAGGGTTGTTTGTGAAAAGTCTTTAGAAAATTATATTGTGTTTAAAACTAAATATCCCTTTTCCCGGAATCCATTGTTTTTGAGATGCCTTCTATATTGTTTAAGTAGTCTACCTTTGATTCCAGGCCATACAGGTCTTTTATTTCCAAGGCCATTGCCTCCAAAAGTATAATTCACCATAAGAGGTTTTAACATCCCGCCCAAAGGTGTTGATGCAAAATTAGACCCCATAAAGACAGGTGGGTGCCCTGAAGGGTGTTTAGGCTTCCGAGCACTCAACAGGCCACAGAAACAGGACAGTGCGATGAGTATTTCTGTCACGGTTGAGTGCTCGGCCTGCTCACCACATCCCTTACCCGGACTCCCAAAAGGTCCAAGATGTCGGATCAACTTTTCCATCATAATCACCAGAGGGCAGGAAAATTATCCTACTCTTTTATAACAAATGTGAGGGTTATGTTGCAAGTTTAAAAATGAAAAGGATGGTAAAAAAATTGACCAAACCCGAAAGCCGGGCTTGATCAACAGGTTTGGGGAGGGTCAAAAGACTTATATCCAGTTTAGTTTTTTCTTATGTAAAACTTAAACACACCATCCTCTTTTTCACTGGATAAAAGCTCGTGACCAAGCTTTTTCAAAAGTGCCGGTATGTCTGCAGCAGAGCCAGGGTCAGTTGCCTGAACCTCAAGTATCTGGCCTGAATTGATTTCCTGAAGTGCCTTTTTGGTCTTAAGCACCGGCATTGGACAGTTAAGTCCCTTTGCATCAATGACCTTGTCTGCCTTGATCTCTGTCATCATCTCTTTCCTCCTTTATCGTGGTATTAGCCTGTTTAACAGGTTCACAGTTTTACTTCTCACCATACTCCCCGTATTCATCGATGACATCCTGAACGAGGTCGTGAAGGAGATTTTCCACGGGCTGAAGCACATCTCTGTTGCTGTTGTCATTCCATATCAGGTGCCTATAGGAAAGATACACCCTTTCCTCGTTGTCAGGCAGTGTATAAACCATTATCTGATAGGGGCAAAAGGATATAAAGTGTGGATTGCGTTCAAGCATGTTCCTTGATATAACGGCACTACAAAACTCCATGACCTTTGCTTTTAAGTATATCTTTTTCGTTCTTCCAAGGGCCTTTCCTGTGCGGTCAAGCATCTCCTGTATGTGAGAAACGCTTGAGATGACCATCCCCCTCTGGTTCAGCGCAAACTTAAGACTATCCCACACATCATCGAAGTTGCCTCTGACACTTTTAATGACCACTGCCTCCTTGTAATGGGGTATCTGTTTCCTGACCGCCTGCCTGGTACTACACTGAAGTAACGATATCATCAGAGGAAATGCTATAAACAGGGCCATGATCTTTTGGGCCTTCATTATAGACTCCTCATCATCTTCCACTGTAAATATTTTGCACCTGACACAGCGCCGATAAGTATGAAGGTCATGGTGAGTATGCTCCCAAGCGAAAGTGTTGAGAAACCACTTAGCCCCTGACCAATGTTACATCCAAGGGCAAGGACTGCACCAAATCCCATCAGCAGTCCACCCCAGAGATTGTATTTAAACTGCTCAAGAGGTGGTGCTACCCATGTAAAGGTCTTTGTTATCAAGGATGCAATGAGGGAGCCTGCCACCACTCCAAGTACGGAGGCAATGGCAAAGTTTATAGACTCTCCAGTCCAGAGTATTATATACCTGAATGTCTGGGCATCTGCCAGCGCAAAGGTAAGACTCTTTGGACGCCAGAACTGAAGCAGTGTCGGGTCGTCAGGGCCAGAGAAGGAAAACTGGTCAACCACCTGAACGGTCTTGTAGGCAATGCCATTTATCCACCAGGCAAACAAAATGGTAAGACCTATTGCCACGCCTGCAAGGGGCCACCTCCAGCCCCACCAGTCAGAATCCTTTGGAGCCCTGAGCATAAAGATAAGAAGGGCAATCTCTATTACTATGAGTATCACCCAGAAGGGCAGGCCTTTCAGGATATCTGGCAGGTACTGGTTCTGAAAACCAATGGTTAATTTGTTGAAATAATCAACTCTGACCTTTGCAAGTATCCCCCATAGGGTAGCACCAGAAGAGAAGATAAAGGCCATAACACTAACGAGGCCGCCTAAGTTGCCCTCACCAGCCCTGACCAGAATCCTGCTTGCACATCCACCGGCATATACGATGCCGACACCGAATATAAACCCACCGACAATGTAACTGAGCCAGGTAAAGGGCGATGATATGTATATACAGTGATAGATGTCCACATAGCCTAATTTGTAAAGTATCTGGGTGCCCAGTATTGAGACGAAAAGGGCCATTGCATAAGCCCTTGTCTGTGTAAGGTCACCGGTAGTGACTATGCTATGACAGGCAGCGGCTATGCAGAACTTTGACCTCTGAACCACCGCACCCATAAGAAATCCAATTATAAAGCCGCCAATGATAACAGAAGTTCTTATGGATAGTTTTATTGCCTCAATCTCCTCATCACTGAGATTGTCTATGTCGAGGTGACCAAAGGAATAGATCCTGTAAATGAGATAAAGGGTGATGGCAAAACCGATAATGATTATAGATACAACCACTCCTTCCCTTGTTTTCTCTGACATAGTGCCTCCTTATCTGTTTTTAAAAAACATAAAGCATTTTTTGTGCCAGATTGAAAAGGCTTGTTTTTAAGGCTTTCTATACAGGGTTATGTGCAAAAAGGTACAGAGGAGTAATTCTCTGATGTGCATTAATGTACAATCAGAGGAGGTTGTACTTTATCATCTTGGTGCGGAGTTGTCTTCTGGTGATGCCAAGCCTTCTGGCAGCACGGGTTTGATTCCAGTTTTCAAGTTTCAGGGCATTAAGCACTGCCAGTTTTTCAAGCTCTGCTAATTTTAACCCTGATATATCACCTAAATGTTCTGGAATCACATCGTCCCTGAGGTCTTCAAGTACAGTTGAGGCTATCTTCTGGGGCAGGTCTTTCAGTGTGATGGTTTCATGTCTTGTAAAAACCACCGCACGCTCGATGGTGTTTTCCAGTTCCCTGATATTTCCAGGCCAGGAATATTTCACGAGCGCATCCATTGCCCTGTGGTCTACTCCTTTTACAAACTTCTGATTTTCCTCTGTATATCTTCTAAGAAAGTGTTCAACAAGCAAAGGGATGTCCTCTTTTCTTTCTCTTAGTGGTGGCACCTTGATGGGAATAACATTGAGACGGTAAAAGAGGTCTTCTCTGAATCTACCTTCCTTTATCTCCTGTTCAAGGTCTTTATTGGTTGCAGCTATTATACGACAGTCTGACTTTACTGGCTCGGTGCCGCCAATACGATAAAACTCCTTTTCCTGAATAAACCTGAGCAGTTTTACCTGCATACCGAGGCTCATCTCTCCTATCTCGTCAAGAAAGAGAGTGCCCCTGTCTGCAAGCTCTACCTTACCTCTTTCAAGTCCCACTGCACCTGTGTAAGCACCTGCTTCATGCCCAAAGAGTTCGTTTTCAATAAGTTCAGCAGGTATGGCGGCACAGTTAATGGCTATAAAGGGTTGGTCCTTTCGGTTTGACGCACTGTGTATTGCTCTTGCGACAAGTTCTTTACCTGTGCCTGACTCACCAGTGATGAGCACATTTGCCCTGCTTGTGCTGACGATCTCAATCGATGCAAGTATGTCTTTGATGGCGTTACTGGTGCCTATGATTCCGTACTGGTTGCCTGCAATGGTTTCCCTCTGGCCAATGCCTTTGTGTAGAAGTGCGTGCCTTACGATGGCAAGCATCTCCTCCATCTCCAGTGGTTTAGTAAGATAATTGGATGCCCCCTCTTTCATGGCTTCCACAGCGTTTTCAATGCTTCCATAGGCAGTGATAATTATCACAGGCAATTCAGGTGTATTTTGCTTTATGTACCGAAGAAGGTCAAGCCCTGACCTGCCAGGAAGCCTCATATCTGAAAGTACCAGGTTAAATCTCTGCGCCTGTAGTTTTGATACAGCCTCCTCGAAGTTTCTTGCAGTCTCAACATCGTAGCCTGCGTCGTTGAGGAACTTTTTTAGCATCCTCAATATGTTTCTTTCATCATCAACTACAAGGATTCTTTCCAATGTTACTGCTCCCTGTATATCCTGTATTCCCTGCTATTATTCTGCAGGGTAGCTTCATTTTCCGTGTCTTCATACTGGTAATATTATAATAAAATAAGCACCTTCAGAAGATTCAATTAGCTTTATTTCACCATGATGGGCAAGGATTATTTTATAAACAGTGGGAAGACCAAGACCGCTTCCTTCCACTTTTGTAGTGAAAAAGGGCTGAAATACCCTTGATGCGATTTCCTTTGGAATCCCGGGGCCTGTGTCCTTTATGTGAATCTCAAGCCCTCTGTCAACGGTATTGAACCACAAGAGGACCTTGCCTCCCTCCTTCATTGCCTGTATTGAGTTCATAAATAGATTCATAAATACCTGTTTCATCAGGGCAGGGTCAACCATTACAGGAGGTATATTACCATTCCTTTCGTACTCAATGGTTACACCTGAATCTTCAAGGTCAGGTTCCAGCAGATCAGTTACCTTATCCAGTATATCCACTATGTTGGTCGGTTTAGGCACGGGAACGGGCAGTTTTGCAAACCTGAAGAATTCATCTGCCATGCTAAGCATTTCATAGGCCTCATCTTTGATAATCTCTATATATTCGTTGAGGTCTTCTCGGTTGGCTGACTGCTCTATTCCGGACAAAGCCCCTGTAATCGCATGAAGACTGTTTCTGAGTTCGTGTGCTATCTGGGCAGACATCTCACCGATTGCTGCAAGACAGGTCATCTTTTCCTTTTCTTCAGATAGTCTTTTGTATTCCGAGAGATATCTTCTGAGGGTCTCACGCATGTGGTTAAATGAATGACGAAGCTGCTCGGTTTCGTCTTTATAAGTGCTGGTGTTTTCTGGCGTTGAGGCAGAGTAGTCAATCTCCTGCTCGAAACTCTCTATCTCCTTTGACAGTGTGATAATTGGTCTGGTTATGAGGATTGAAACGACATAGGCTCCCCCAATGCCTATTGCCAGAATTACGAATGAAAGATAGACAAGTTGAAGTATTGTCTTTTTCAGGTCCTCTTTAAATGCCCTGTCTTCTGCCTCGGTGTTAAATGTCAGGCTGAGGGCACCCAGTTTGTCCTCTCCTATTATTACAGGAAGTGATATAGTGCTTTCTGAAGATTGGTTGAGTTTAGATGTTTTGTGTTTTAACAGCTCTGAGAGATCTTTGTCATACCTTCCAATCATGCCGATGTCGTCAGAGGCAATGATAACACCCCTTTTGTCAACGACCCTTGCGGTTTTTATCTGTCCTGTGGATTTTAACTGTCTTATCTGTTCCAGCAAAAATCCGTAGTCTCTGGTTATGATTGCGTCCGAGGCATTTAAGGATAGTTTTTCAGCTACACTTAGATGAAACTGTTTCCTCTGCATAAGAAGATTTTTCCGAGACATGGAAAGCACAATGATGCTTACTGAGATGTAAATAAATATGATAAGCACGACGACATACAATACGGCCTTGGTCTTTATGCTTGTCCGTTTGTGTATTTCTTTTATGAATTTCATTGTTAATAGTTTCATTTACTAACATTAAGCAGATCTGTTCGCTGACTACGCATATTAAATACCTGAAGTGCTCTTTTCAACCTGGTAATCAAAGACCCTTTTATACCCTTTGAGGCATTTATTAACCAGTTATTTTTTACTGGCACAGAAGCAATTGTTCTGAACTTTCTTATATCCATATCGTCTTTTATTGATTCAATAGATGAAAGGCTTACAAAAGCAGCATCAATTTCGCCCTTGTAAAGTGAAACCAAGACCTTCTCATAAGTGCCAAGGCTCTTGATATCGAGACTTTCAGGGTCAATTCCTTTATGTTTCAAATAATTAATCTGAGCAATATATCCTGCCTCAGAATATCTTGAAGGAACTCCTATTCTTAGTTCCTGAAGCGATCGTAAGTCCCTTATATTTGATGAATTTCTTACAATTATCAGACCCATTGTTGGTTCTGTAAGGCCCTTTATCGTAACAGATGAAATGGGATTGATAATATTTCGTTTATTAAGAGTTAAAGAAAGGAAATGATTTTCTAAAAATAATGCTGGCTCATCTACTTTTTGTATCTGGATGAAATCCATTATCTTTGGCAGAACAATAACCTTAACTCTCATATTAATTTTTTTTAAAAGAAAATCTATCAATGGATTTAACTTAACAAATATCTCAGGCTCAAAATACACGGGCTCTACATAAAGCTTTATGTAACCTTTGTCTTCTGAATAATAATCCCTCTCAGGGTTAATGGTATTCATAAGTACTCGCACGATGTCGTAATCGTGGTCGTAGGCTGGGTCAAAGCCTTCAACTCCTTTTTCAATGCTTTTAAAGATCTCTTTTGATTCTTTCGCTCTATTTACAGAAAGGAATGCCTTCCTGATAAGTCCAATCCATTTACTGCCAAGTGAACTTCGAGCAACGAAGAGATACTGTGGAATAGAATAGGAGTATCTCAACACCCTTAAACCCCGTCCGATATAGGAGGTTGCCATCATCTCGGAAACAGCGGTAGCATCAAACATGCGTGCAAGAACGGCTGTCAGTGCACTCTGGTCTGAGCCGAGTTTTACCATGTCTATCATGTTTTCCTCTGTGATACCCACATGCTTTAACATTATCTCAGGCAGCAATCCCGACCCTGGGCATGCATATCTTCCGAAGACAAAACTACCATCGCTGAGCTCTATGGTTCTTTTGATCTTAGAGTCTTCTCTAACCAGAATTACACTTCTGTAGTAGGAGCTTCCATTTACTCTGAGTTTTACAATGGGCTCTATTGCTAAGCCGTCTCTTGCCTCAACATAGAGGGTAGGGCAGAGGTATGCAATATCTGCAGTGCCGTCCTTAAGGGCTTTTATAACCATGGAGCTTTTTTTCGCTACACCAAGCTCTATGTTGACATTCAGTTTCTTTTGTAAATAGTCCTTCAATGGAAGGAACCTTTTGTACATAACCGATGGTGAATCAAGGGGGATAATAAGGAGCTTCAGGGTTGTTCTGGCCAGGGAGTTTTCTGGCAGGAATAATAGAATTGTAAAGACAATACAGAGTAACCTGCGTCTTTTCATAAAGTATTATAACTTAAATTTGCGGAGATGGGGTGAGTCCCATCTCCGCTATTTCCGTAAAAGACTAAAGCACAATCTCAGGACGGTCCAGTTTTACATTGATGGTCTTCTTTTTTCTTATATAATCTAACACGATGTCATACACTGGTGGCCCTGACTGTGGTGCCATTGATGCCCATCCTGTGAAGCTGTACTCTGCATCAGGTTTTACTGGTTTGCCTCTTACCTTAAGGTCCTGAATCCTGTTTCCCATCTTTTCGTTGACCACGATCTTGAAATCAAGTCCCTTTGTCCTTACAATGTCTCCACCCTGCTGCCTGTATGGGTCGGGATTGAAGAGGTTATCGGTGATGTCTTCAAGGATGTCCTTTAACATGGAACCCTTCATCTTTGCCTTGTAAGTATTGGGATAAGTGAGGGCAGTCTGTGAGTATACATCGTCAGCAGTAATAGGGCCGGGAAGCACGGTTCTTCCCCACCTGAATCCAGGTGAGAAGGCAAAATCAGTATCGTAATACTCAATCAATGCTTCACAGATAAGGTCATCAAAGGTGCCGTCAAGGTTACCTCTTCTGTAGAGAACGGTTTCTGTCTTTCCTACCACCTCATTTAGTTTGTCCCTGTAAGGGGCTCTAAGCTCATCTATGAGTTTTGCTGTCTCAGGGTCAGGCTCTATCATCTCAGACATGACAGGTATGAGCCTGAAGGAGTAATCCGTTATCCTCTTTCCCTTCACTTCAAGGTCAAGCCTTGAAAGGAACTTGCCGTAACAGCCTGATGCTATAACCAGTGTGTTACCAACCACAATAGGCTTTGGCACTCCGTCGTGTGTGTGTCCACCGAGTATTACATCTATGCCCTTTACCCTGCTTACCATCTTTTTGTCCACATCCGCACCATTGTGTGAAAGTACAACCACAAGGTCAACCTTCTTTGACCTGACCTCGTCAACCACCTCCTGCATCTCCTCTTCTCTGATACCAAATGACCAGTTTGGAATAAATCTCCTCGGGTTGGCAATAGGTGTGTATGGGAAGGCCTGTCCTATCAGGGCTACGCTGAGACCGTTAATCGATTTTATCACATAGGGTTTAAATATCCTATCGCCCCAGGTTGCATCAAACACATTCTGTGCAACAAAGGGAAAGTTCATCATATCGATTAATTCCTTTACCCTCTCCTCTCCATAGGTAAACTCCCAGTGGCCTGTCATTGCATCACATTTGAGATGATTAAGCACCTTCACCATATCTTCACCCTTTGTCCACATACTGACCGCAGAGCCCTGAAGTGTATCACCTGTGTCTAAGTAGAGAACCTTATTGCCTCTTTCAGCTCTGATACGGTTTATCAGTGAAGCGATATAGGCAAAGCCACCCATCTTTCCGTATTCCTTTGCAAGGGCAAGAAAATCGTCGCTGGTATAGGCATAGGCCTCAAGGGTATGAGGTTTGATACCAAAGTGTCTGAGGAAATCCTTGCCAGTAAGGTGAGGTGGTTTCCCTTTGTTTACCCCGACACCAATGTTTGTGTCTGGCTCCCTGTAATATATTGGTACGAGCTGAGCATGACTGTCAGTTGTGTGAAGTATGGTCAGGTTCCCCTTTGGCTTGAACTCAAGCAGCCTGTCACTTGAGAGGGTTTTAGCAAGCACTGAAGGAGGAACAATCGTAGTAGCACCTGCGGCAAGTGATAGCATCTTGATAAACTCTCTTCGGCTGACACTCATATAGCGCCTCCTTTAAAATAAATTTGTTACATTCTCATTCCCGGGACCTCTAAGGGTAACCCATTTGACTGGTATGTCAGATAAAGCTCAAGCGCCCTTATCTCCTCGCTCTGGTACTTAAATGGTTTTGCTCTCATGTTTTTCATACATCCCCTGATTCGCCTCTGAATAGAGCCGGCTTTACCCCACTTAAGTCTGTAAGATGGCCAGTGGTCACCATGATGTCTGTTTGGAGAGAGGAGATTTGTCCTTACCCGTTTACATGCGTATTTCACATGACAAATGGCACAGTTGAAGTTCCACTGTCCCATGCGTGTGTAATAGAGTCTTTTGCCCTCTTCATAAAACTTCCTTGCAGGTCCATCAATGCTGACATTAATGGGAACACCATTTGAGAGAGATTTAACATAAAGGGTCAGTGCAAGCTGGTCATAGGATTCGTACTTAAGAGGCTTTGCACCCATTTTGTCCTTTCTGCATCGGTTAATCTGCAGGGCAATGGTGTTGATGCCCTTGATGGTGGGGTCGTATTTTGGATAGTGTGCTGCCACTCCTCTTAGTTTTTCGCCATTTTCACCGTGACAGCTGGCACAGGATTTTCCCTTTGTGCCTTCTACCTTGTGATAAAGGTCCTCTCCATCGTCAAGCATTAATTCAGCAGGATTTCCCTCTTCTGCCATCTCCTGTGTCGAATTACCATAGAAGTTAAGGTAAATCTTTTCGTATTCCTCATAGGTGCAGTTAGGCGTGTACTCTTTAATATCATCGCCAGCTTTGACAATCTTTGAGAAGGTAATCGGCACAAGGAGTATGGCAAGGCATAATAGCAGCTTCATTATCTTTCCATGCATTGTATAACCTCCTCGGCTTTATTGTGGTTTAATCTGAACAGTTTTCTCAAACTGTTTCCCTTTGATGTCTTTCCAGACAATCTTTAGTGGAGCAGCCTTGTCAGCCTTCAGATAAAATGTCATAAAGGGGTTTGCACTAACTGCAATAGTCCACTCCATGTGGGTAATTAGCTCTCCACCATAGTACACACTTACATCGTTTATGTAGTATGCTGGAATCCTCTTTCCGGTCTTTTTGTTCTTACGAAAACCTGTCTCCATTGGATGAGTAATTAATGCCTTAACAGGAATTACATCCCCTTTGTGATATCTCCTTGGTAGCCTGATTTTTATTTTTCCTATTCCTTTTGCCATGTTTCCTCCTTATTTTTTAAATTCTTTTTTATCCTCCACAACCACCGATGGTTACTTTGACCATCTTCTTAGCACCATAGAGTTCACCTTTGTTGGTCTCCATTATGACTCTTACATTTGAGGTCTTACGCATCTTGATTCTCAGAGAAAGGGCGGCCTTTCCGTTTGCTGGAGTAAGCTCTGCACTTGCCGTGAAGGGATGGAAGTTTTTGTCCACAAAGATGTATATCTTTTTTACATAATGGTCCTTTTGCATTGGCAGGTCTGATTTGATCGTAATTGGAACCACTGCACCGTTTTCTGCAATTATCGGGGTTTTGAGCTTTACTCGTGAGTAGTTGATCTTTCTGCCGTCAAAGAATTTTTTAAGCACATCCCTTATGTCTTCTTTTTCAGGTTTTGCAGCCTCTGCAACTGAGGATTTAAACAGACCATCGACTGATGGAGATGCTATAATGGCGCCAGCTGCAAGCCCTGTCATTAAAAGAAATTGTCTTCTGGATATCCTTTTTAGCTCTTTCATGTTTCCTCCTTAATAACTTATGTGTTTCTCTGTTTTTAAAAGAAGTTTTCTCACTTAGTTGTTTTCTTGAGAGAATAGAGGTAATCTACAACAGCTTCGATCTGCTCCGGGGTAAGTATCTTGTTTGGTCCAAAGGGTGGCATGATGGTGTCAGGATTGAACTTTCTTGCATCGTAAACCCACTGCCTGACTATGTCTCTGTCTGCCTCAGTGAAATGCTTCATCACTTCCACAAGATTTGGGCCAACATTTCCAGGTGATTCCACATCCGGCAGATAGTGGCAGGAC
This sequence comes from Nitrospirota bacterium, assembly GCA_015484595.1. Lineage (GTDB taxonomy): Bacteria > Nitrospirota > Thermodesulfovibrionia > Thermodesulfovibrionales > JdFR-85 > JAADIE01. The sequence goes on from WFMM01000158.1 coordinate 27,154, forward strand.
ACACAGTTTCCAAGTTTCCTGGTAGTGCAGATCTTTCTACCCTCTTTGAGTTTGTCAGAGGCAGAAAAAACCTGCGAAACTGATAGGGTTAAGAGGAAAGCCACTGCCATCACCATCACCGTCAGGGTTTTTAAAGCCTTTGTGTCTTTTTGCATCCTCGCACCTCCTTTCTAATTTTTTTATTTACAGTTGCTGCTTCTAAGCCTCACATAGTTACAGAGGATATCTTTGAAATCCTCTTTGGTCAATAGCCCTGGGACTCTGAAAATCTCGTGTCCCTTTGCATCTACAAATACAACCGTAGGGACCCCCTTTACATTATATAGCCTCGTTACCTCACGCTCTGTCTTTTTGTCATAAACAAGTTTTTTTCCTGTTACATTTATCTTTTTTATTTCCGTGTTTGAAAGGATGTTTCTTATGTCTTTGTCTTCAAGGACCTTTTCCATTTTTTTGCACCATCTGCAGTTGTTAACATAGAAATAAAGCATCCTCACTTCTTTTGCAAAAATTGTTGTCTCTGTAATAACCAATATAACGGCTATCAGAAAAAATTTCCATATTTTCATGTTAATAGATTAGCAATGATTATGCCAGAACCAATAATTATTCTAACTTATTGAAATTAAATGAAAATTTACCATCATGGCCAGAATTTTACAGAGCATGATAATTTTTCTGTCCCTTTTTGCACACCTGTTATTTAAGAGGTGTACATTTTTGAACTTATATTTGATGGGAAATTCAGAGGGTATTATTCAGAGGGGACTATCTCTTCAATTTGCATAACAGGTATGGTAAGCCAGCCTGACTCAGATTTGAGATAAACCTCCTGCTCGTTTATCTCTACGAGCCTGCCCGTGTAGGTAATACCATTTGCATGAACGGTTACGTTTTTACCTATCATCTCGTAAGGAAACATGGGTATATTATAACCAAAAGAGATTTGGTTTGTGTGTTAATCGCGTTGATTGCGTTATTTGCGTTTATTGCGTTAATCGAGTTCATTGCGTTTATTGCGTTCTTTGCGTTGATAGCGTTTATTGCGTTAGTAGAGTTTGTTGAGGTTGGGGGGTGTGGTTAGTGTTTAATTTTGAATTTTGAGTGTTGAGTTAATGGTTTTTTAATAGCCACTAAACATTATTTACTCAAGAGTGAAAACTAAACCTACACGCTACTCCCTACACGCTATACGCTAATTAGGGAGTTTGAGGGGGGCCTCAAAGGGGGTTTACCCCCTTTTGAAAACCCCCGAAATAAGGAACAAAATAAATTTATCAAATTATTGGGGGAGTTTGAGGGGACGAGGTCCCTCAAAGGGGCTTCGCCCCTTTGGAACCCCAAATAATGAAAAATTTTTAACCATATCGGGGAGTTTGAGGGACGAAGTCCCTTCAAAGGGGCTATGCCCCTTTGAAACCCCAAATAAGGATTAATAATTTAAACATATTTGGGGAGTTTGAGGGGCAAAGCCCCTCAAAGGGGTTTCACCCCTTTGAAACCCCAAATAAGGATTAATAATTTAACCATATTGGGGAGTTTGAGGGGGCGGAGCCCCCTCAATGCCCTGCTAACGCTTCAGATTTACCAGTTCCTGAAGGAGGTTGTCAGTAGTTGTTACAATCCTTGAGTTTGCCTGAAATCCTCTCTGTGCTGAAATCATGGTGATAAACTCCTCTGCAAGGTCAACATTACTTAGCTCAAGGGAGTTACTAAGCACCCTGCCAAAACCAGAGTTAGCTGGTTCGCCTATTACCGGCTGTCCTGAGGCATAGGACTCAGCAAAGAGGTTTCTACCAAGTTTTACCAGTTCCTGAGGTGCAACGAACTTTGCAAGTGCAACCTGGGCAAGTGGTTTTGTCTGTCCATTGGTGAATATTCCTGTGATGAGACCATCCTCTGATATGTTCAATGTGGTTAGTGAGCCTGCTGTATAGCCATCCTGATTTATAAACAGTGTTGTAGAGTCTGTACCAAACTGTGTGGTTGCATCCAGACCATCTCCACCATCGGTGGTAATACTCGTGCCAAAGTCAAAGTCGATCGCCTGTGCTGCTGTGGCTCCGTTAAAGTCTATACCAGTGCCACCAGTGTTGTAGTAAGTTATGGCACTTTCTGTATCAAGTGCACCATTTGTATCAAAGGTAATGGTGCCTGATGCAACCAGTGCTGAGGTCCCGTCAGTTGATACTACAGTTGAAGAAACCTCAGAGGCATCTGCTACTGCATTCCAGTTCCAGGTGTTTGCAGCCGTTTTAGTGAAATAGACCGTTAAATTATGAGAGTTGCCAAGAGAGTCAAATACAGTAACGGTAATGTTAAAGTTGGATGTGCTGTTTCTGTTATTTATGTTGAATCCACCTGCAATTGTCTGGCTTTCAGAACTTAGGTTTGCTGCAATTAAAACCTTGGTAGTGGCATTTGGTGGGCTGTTTACGGCAGATATGTTGATGTCGTCAATAACGCCTGTGGCCTGACCAGTATTGGTAAACTGGTAACCCTGAATCCTGTATCCATCGGGGTTTACGATGTAGCCGTCCTTGTCCACCTTGAACTGTCCTGCCCTTGTGTAGTAAGTAGCGTCTTTGTCTTTTACGATAAAAAAGCCATCCCCATCAATAGCCATGTCAAGGGCATTGGAGGTTGTTTCAAAGGAGCCCTGGTTAAATATTGGTGAGACATCTGTTACGATAACTCCTCGTCCTATCTGTGAGTTTCCACCAATACCCGTGATTGCCCTGCTCAAGACATCTCCAAAGCTTACCCTGCTTCGTTTAAAACCAATGGTGTTCATGTTTGCCACATTGTCACCGATTACTGAAAGTGAAACACCATTTGCATTTAGACCACTGATTGCTGAAAAAAGCGAGGATAACATTTTATGCACCTCCCTGAGTGATGGTCTTTATCTCTCCGAGGGAAACCCTCGATCCATTTTCAAGGATTAAATAGGTGGTATCTTCTGAAAGGTCAATACCTGTAATCAACGATTCAACCTCTGTGGGCACAGCAGTTGACTGTCCCTCTTTGTCAATACCAATAAGTTCAACCTTGTAAACACCCTGTGGGACCTGATTGCCTGATGAATCGGTTCCATCCCATTGGTAGGTTCTGTTTCCAGCCTGAGCTGGACCAAGGTCAATACTCTTAACCAGTTCGCCACTTTGATTGTAGATGTTTAGTGTGAGAGAGTTAAGGGGCTGGTCAACATTGTAGCTAAACTCAACAGGGGTCCCCTTGTAATTAATCCTGTCGCCCTCAGAGCGAACATATCTTCCAATCAGGTTGGTAAATACAGACTGGTTTAGCCCCTTCTGAATTTCTTTGAGACTGTCAATGTTTTCGTTAATGTGGATAAGCTGCTCAAGTGAACTGAATTGAGCAAGCTGTGCCGTGAACTCCTTGCTTTCCAATGGATTAAGTGGGTCTTGGTACTGAAGCTGCTTTGTAAAAAGCCTGAGAAACTCATCCCTGCTTACCGTGTTGGTAATACTGTTCATAGTGCCTCCTTTATACCCTTATACTTAAATTGTTAAGTGAGTCCCGAACCATCGGGGGATTAACTTTTTCTGTGGCATCTAAGTTTTCATCCATAATAGCTTCTGGATGCCTTCCTCTCTGTCTGAGATTAAAGGAAAACTCCTTTGGAGTAAAACCGTCCTGATAAAGTGAGGTATAGAGGTTTGTTATGTTGCCTTTTAGCTCCAGCAGGTCTTTCAGGCTCTCAAGGGATATGTCTGCCTGCACAGTGCTATGATGCACCATAACCTTTAGCTCAATCCTGCCTTTATCCCCTGCATCAATGTCGAGTTTTATGCTGTGGATGGAGCCGTTGTTTTGATGATTATGGATTATCTCCTTTATCTTTGAAACAATCTGGCTGAATCTTTCTATGTTGCTGTTTTTATGGGTAGCAGCTTTGTGATGAATCTGGCCGAGAGGCCTTTCAGAAATATCCTGAGCCTGATCTGCAAGGGGTTTCTGATTATTAAGGGATTGATTATCACTGCGTTCATCCCTTCTGTCTGACCATTCATTATCATTTGAGAGGATCTGTTTTTCTGGATGTACTGCTGTTTTAGAGGCATCTGGTGTGGTAGATGGCTCTTTTGTTGCTTCTGAGGCTTTTGGAGCTTTAGTGATGATTTGTTGTTTTTCGATTGTCTTTTTCTTTTCTGATATTGAATGTGTTTTGTCAACCTGTTCCCTGGTATGTATCTCATCATTTTTCAATGCAAGGGGGGCGAGTTTTTCTACCCTCTGTGTAGATTTGTTTTTTACTGGTTTCTCTTTTAAGGGAGATATTCTCTTTAAAAGGATTTTTCCTTTTCTGTCTTGCTCTTTGGAGACAAAAGGCTCATGGGTTGCTTTTTTAGAGCCCCCTTTGTTGCTTATAAAAAGTTCTTTAATCTGAACATCTCCATCCCTACCAAAAAGAGGTAATCCCTTTAAGATAGCTTTCTCCCTGGTGTGGATACGTGGTTTTTTATCCTCTTGCTTAAGGCTCTTTAATGTATAGGAAGTAACCCTGGTGGTATCTTTTCCGATGTCAAGTTCAGTTTCAGCAGACTCAATACTGCTGCTATTCTTTTTTAGGGCTTGATTTAACAGAGGATCAATCCTTTCAATAAGTTCATTTATTTTTACTTTGAACTCTGAAGGACCAATCTCTGAACCACTTTCAATAAGCAGTTCCTCGGGAATGTCAAGTCTGATTAAAGTAAAGGCATTTTTCTGCTCTGACCCCCTGGTTTTTACATCTCCTGAACCCTGAGTACTTGGTGGAGAAAACACTTCCTCTGCTTTTAAGCTTTCTACCTTTCCATAGGACAGGTTTGAAGTATTATCTACTGTTACCTTCCTATAAAGCTTGCCAGAATGATTTTTAAGTATTGCCTTATCTTCAGCCCCTTCTTTTATTCCTTCCCTGTCTAAACCAAGTGGCTCATAGCTTATCAGATACTGGGTTTTATGATTCAGGTTATCAGTAAGTATCAGTATGGTCAAAAGGGGTTTTTCAGCCTTTTCTGTGATGCTTTCAACCTCATGCTCACGTTCAGTGGGGGCTTTGGAATTTAAAGCAAAGCTACCTATGTCATCTAAGAGGCCAGGCATACCGACATCTTTTTTATGGGGAAAGGATTTATGGGTTAAGAACTTAAATACCGCTTCAAGGGTGTTTTTAGAGAGGAAATGAATCTCGGGGCCTTTACTGTAAATGCCCTTTGATGGCTCTTTCTCTTCAATGTTATTGATGCGGAGGGTTTTGTTATTTATTTGGGTAACCCCTGTTACTAAGGA
>WFMM01000159.1 GCA_015484595.1 Nitrospirota bacterium
GGTTGACCCTACAGGAAAAATCGCAATGGACATAGGAGCTTCCACAGGGGGCTTTACAGACTGTCTTCTTCAGCACGGAGCAAGCAGGGTTTATGCTGTGGATGTGGGCTATGGTCAGATAGACTGGAGGCTTAGAACAGACACAAGGGTGGTCGTAATCGAAAGGACCAACATCCGTTACATTCAGAGACAGAAGGTGCCTGAAGATGTAGAGCTCATAACGATTGATGTATCCTTTATATCCCTTAAAAAGGTCATACCCAGGGCCATTGAGTTCCTCATTCCAGGTGGGGAGATAATTGCACTTGTAAAGCCCCAGTTTGAGCTTAAAAGAGAGGATGTGGAAAAGGGGGGTGTTATACGGTCTGAGGAAAAAAGAAAAAGGGCACTTTATTCGGTAATAGAGTTTGCAAGGGAACTCGGGCTTGAAGTTCTTGGAAGTACGGAGTCACCAATCAAAGGGGCAAAGGGCAATGTGGAGTACTTCGTTCATCTTAAGAAACCTGCCTCATTATCTCATCGAAGGTCCTGAGCATACTTTCCTTAATCCTGTTAACGAGCTCTTTTTCGTTTCTCATCCCAAGTAATCCTGAAATAAGCCTAATTGTTTCACCGGTCTCAGGCAGAGTGTCCTGCTCGTTCAGTCTAAGCAGTGTTTCAACCCTTCTGTAAAACCTGTAGTTTTCCTTCAGGGTATTAAACAGTCCTTCACTGATTATTCCCTTCTGATAAAGCCTTCTAAGTGCTGTATCTGTATTCTGAACAATAAGCTCAGGATGTCTTATGGAGTTTACTATCTGAAGCCCCTGCAGGAAAAACTCTATCTCCTCAATCCCACCCTCACCAAACTTAACATCTATTCCCCTTTTTTTCGATACCTCCTCGACTATCTTTTTTCTCATCTTCACTATCTCCTTTAAGTCAAACTCCCGGGCTCGTTTCTTAATCACATCCCTGACCATCTCAAAGAATCCCTTTCTACCCTGAGCAGGGCCTGCCACAGGTCTTGCCTTAAGCAGTGCCTGAACCTCCCACTGCTGTGCATCTTCAAGATAGTACTCTCTGTAGCCCCTTAGAGACTTAATCAGGGTGCCCTTTGAACCATCAGGCCTAAGCCTCATATCTATACTGTAGGGAGGGCCTTTGTCAGTATATCTGGTGAGAAAGGAGATGGTTGACTCAGCCATCTTCACATCCTCTGCCCTCTCGGCAACCATAATCAGGTCAAGGTCAGAGCCAAAGGTCATCTCCCTTCCACCGAGCTTTCCCATGCCAACGACCACTATCTCATCCTGCCCCCCTACCCTTTCAAGACATGCATTTATCTCTATCTCTGCAAGATGTGAGAGATACCTGAAGAGGTCTTCTATCCTTATAATATCCATCAGATAATAGAGCCCGAGCCTGAACTCCTCAAACCGTCTGAACTCTGCAAGCACCCTTGAGATATCCTCTGAAGACATGCTCAGGTGGCGACTGAGCTGCAATGCCATGTGATGGTAGGTCTTTCTGATAAGGCTTTCTTCAAGGAGGTTGTCAAGCAGAAGGTGGTCACTAAGAAAGAGCCTTGAGAGATAGCTGCTTGTGGCAAACATCCTGATAAGACCACGGCAGATATGCATCTGGTCTGAAAACCAAGAAAGATAGGCCTCCTTCATTCCAAAGCTACGAAGGAACTGCTCAAGGTGTGTTAGTGCTCTGTCGGGCGTCAGGGTTCTCAGACACTCCTCAACCATCAGGGGAACCACTTTCTGGGCGGTTTTTCGCTGTTTTTCACTGCTGTACCGGGTCATCCTTTCTGCTACTGCTCTTAAAGATCGCACCCCTTTTTCTGGCGCCTGAAGCCCCCTTAGCCTCAAAAACTCAAGCAACTCATCGTCTCTTAGTTCACCGGTAAGAAGAAACAGTGCCTCAGCATGCACATCCTCCTCTGTGCCAAGAAGTGTATTGTACATACTCTTTATCCTCATCCTCTTTAGCTTCAGGGCAGTAAGGAAATCCTCTTTCCCTGAATATCCCATCTTTAGAGCAAGCAGCTCTAACTCCTTTTCGTCCTTTGGCAGGGTATGGGTCTGGAGGTCATCCTTCATCTGAAGATAATGCTCGACTCTCCTCAGAAAGAGATAGCCCTCGTAAATGCCGTCCAGGTCATCCGAAGGAATAATACCAAGGTTCCTGATTGACTCAACAGCCCTGTCCATCCTGTGGGTCTGAAGCTGAGGGCTCTTTCTTGAAAACATTAGCTGCAGGGTCTGAACAAAGAACTCTGCCTCCCTGATGCCACCGTAACCCCTCTTGATGTCGTCCCTTAAAAAAGTGGAATCTATCTTTTTCTTCATTGCCCTTATCTCTTCAATCTCTGAGTAGTCAACGCTTCTTTGCCACACAAAGGGTCTTACAATCTCCATGAAAATTCTGCCTGTCTCAGGGCTCCCTGCCACAGGCCTTGCCCTTATCATTACCATCCTCTCCCATGTCCTTCCCCAGCTTTCGTAGTACTCCTTGCATGCCCCTGTGCTCAGTGCCAGTGGGCCTTGCTGCCCCTGAGGTCTGAGTCTGAGGTCGACCCTGTAAACAATGCCCTGCTCTGTGGGTGCTGAAAGAATCCTGTTAAGGAGTTCCACCACCTTACAGTAAAACTCGTGACAGGTTATCCGGTTTACCCTGAGACCGCTTGGTGCAAGCACACCACTGGTCTTGCCCGAGTCAGAACCGTAAACTGCTATGATGTCTATGTCGGAGCTGTAATTTAGTTCCTGAGCACCAAGTTTTCCAACACCAATGATGGAGATGCCAGGACCCTTGTCAGGCTCTCCGTATCTTTTTATACATACTGTTTCAGCCAACTTAAGTGCAGCTTCAATAAGAGACTCTGCAAGGGCAGTCAGAGAGCTCATGGTATGCCTTAAATCTACTATTCCCAGTATGTCCTGAAGGGTGATCTTAAGTAGCACCGACTTTTTGGCAACCCTGAGGGACCTCATGCAGTATTCCAGGTTATCCCTGTGGGCCTCTGTGAGGGTTTTAATCTCATTAAGAATCTCCTCTTGCGTTAAAGGGGTTTTTATGTTTAAAAGGGCTTCTTTGAACACCCTGGGATTTTTAAGTGAAAAGTTTACAAGAAAGTTACTGTATGCAGAAAGAAGGACCAGTTCCTCTTCAAACTCTGAAAGTTCCTTAAAGGTGGGCTCCTTTTTAATTCTCTCTGAAAGCTCTTTAACCCTGGGGTGTTTAAGTATTGATTCTATGTCATGGTGTTTCAACTATTACCCCTTTTATAAATAGAGGTCAATCAGTGTAAAGGAAAAGACAGCCACGCTTATGTATCCGTTCATGTTGAAAAAGGCGATGTCCAGTTTGCTCAGGTCATCCTCTTTAACAAGGCTGTGCTCGTAAACAAGCAGTGCTCCGACAATTAAAAGCCCGACATAAAAGGCCACCCCCATGTCAAAGACCCTTGCAGTGACCAGAAGCAGTAGCCATGTGATAGTGTGAAAAAGTCGAGCCATCTGTATTGCCCTTCTTACGCCAAACCTGCGAGGGATGGAGAATATCCCGTAGGCACTGTCAAACTCCACATCCTGAAGTGCATAAAGTATGTCAAAACCTGAAAGCCAGAAGACCACGGCAAGACAGAGAAAGAGAATCTTTCCCGAGACCTCGCCCTTTATGGCTATCCATGCACCAAGAGGCGCACCAGCTATTGCCACACCAAGCACCAAATGACAAAGCCAGGTAAACCTCTTTGTGTAGGGATAGATGACGAAAAATGCTATAGCCAGTGGAGATAGCTCAAGACACAGTGGATTAAGCATGTAGGCTGAAAAGACAAAAACCCCTGAAGATATGATTATAAAGAGCCACGCCTCAGTGGTCTTTATCTTTCCAGCAGGTATCTCTCTGTTTGCTGTTCTTGGGTTTTTTGCATCTATCTCTCTGTCAATCACCCTGTTAAGCCCCATTGCTGCAGAGCGACCCGAAACCATTGCAACCGTAATCCAGAGAAGTTTTCTCAGCTCAGGCACTCCCTGTGAGGCAAGCAATGCTGCAGTAAAGGCAAAGGGAAGTGCAAAGATGGAGTGAGAAAACTTTATCATCCGGAGATAAAGAGCCAGTCTCTTAATCATGGTCAGGGCTTAACATAGGCAAAGCCTTCAGACTGAAGTCTTACAAGCTCGGTTATACCTGCTGGCACTACCTCTATAAAATCTGGTAGGTTTTCCTCATTAATACATACATCGCCGCCTGAGCAGAGGTTTTTAAGCGAGTTTCTACAGGCCCTGAACCTGACACCCCGTTGAGCAAGCTCCTTTATCTTTTCCATCAGTGCACTATCAGAATAGGCAGTAACAGAGGGGCCATTGGTAAGCACCACCACCTCAGCCGCATCGTCTCCCACATCCTTAAGCAGGTTGGTGATGTTTCCAAGGGCAGTCTGCCACCTTGAAGGGTCGTTAATGTGAAAGACCACCTTGAGTTTATCCATTACTTCTTAAAGCCCTCCCTTGCTATGGCAATCTTTCCGGTCCTTACGAACTCCTTGATACCAAAGGGCCTCATGAGCTCAACGAAGGCGTTTATCTTGCTTTCGTCACCGGTAATCTCCACTGTGTAGGTTTTAGGGCTTGAGTCAACCACCCTGCCCCTGAAGATCTCGGTAAGCCTGAGTACCTCTGCCTTGTCATCCTGTTTTGGTGCAACCTTTATAAGCACCATCTCTCTTTCCACATGGTCTACCTCTGTAAGGTCTGTAACCTTGATTACATCAATCAGTTTGTTAAGCTGTTTTGTAATCTGCTCGATTATCCTGTCATCTCCAGTGGTCACGATGGTCATGATTGATGTCTTCGGGTCAATGGTCTCACCAACAGAGAGGCTCTCTATATTGTATCCCCTTCCACTGAAGAGGCTTGAAATCCTTGCAAGCACACCAAACTTGTTTTCCACCAGAACGCTTATGGTATGTCTCATCTTTCAGAACCTCCTATTTTACTGCCCTGAGTTTCTTTTCTTTTTTCTTCTTCTCTTCACCAAGGATCATCTCGTCAAGAGCCGCACCTGCAGGAACCATTGGATATACCTTTTCCTTCCAGTCCACGATAAAGTCCATAACAACGGGTTTATCCTTTACCTTAAGTGCCTCTTTGATTACATCATCCACCTCTGAAGGTTTTGTTGCCCTTAAACCAACTGCTCCGTAAGCCTCTGCCACTTTAACAAAATCAGGCACCACATCAAGGTAGCTGTAGGAGTAGCGCTCTCCGTAAAATAGCTCCTGCCACTGACGAACCATTCCAAGGTACATGTTATTCAATATGGCAACCTTTACAGGAAGCTTATAGGTTACGCAGGTGGCAAGCTCCTGGATGTTCATCTGGAAACTGCCGTCTCCTGCGATATCAATGACCGTTTTATTAGGAAAAGCAACCTGTGCACCCATTGCAGCAGGGAAGCCATATCCCATGGTTCCAAGCCCGCCTGATGTAAGAAAGGTACGGGGTTTGTCAAATTTAAAAAACTGTGCTGCCCACATCTGGTTCTGACCAACCTCAGTTGAAATTATGGCATCCCCCTTTGTAAGGTCGTAGAGCCTTTCTACCACATACTGAGGTTTTATAACCTCCTCGTCAAACTCGTAAGAGTAGGGATGTTCCTTCTTCCATTTTTCAAGCTGTTTAAGCCACGCCTTTTTAACAGCCTCCCATTGTTTTTTTTCTGACTTCTTTAACTCCTGAACAAGGTCTCTCAGCACCCTCTTTGCATCACCCACTATAGGGACATCCACCCTGACATTCTTTCTAATAGATGTGGGATCTATATCGATGTGTACTATCTTTGCGTGAGGAGCAAAGTCGCTTATCCTTCCTGTTACCCTGTCGTCAAAACGCATACCCACAGAGACAAGAAGGTCTGCCTCCTGTATTGCCTTATTAGCATAATAGGATCCGTGCATCCCTGGCATGCCAAGGGAAAGCTCGTGAGTTCCCGGGAAGGCACCAAGTCCCATAAGGGTCATGATAACCGGTATCCTGGTTAACTCTGCAAGCTCCCTCAGTTCCTTTGAGGCATTGGAGCTTATGACTCCACCGCCTGCTATTATCACAGGTCTCTTTGCCTTCTGGATAAGGCCAGCAGCCTGCTTTATCATCCATTTGTTGCCCTCGTATTTTGGATTGTATCCTCTCAGGGTAACCTTTTCAGGCCAGTGAAAGTTTGTCTTGTCGTTGGTAACATCCTTTGGCAGGTCAATAAGCACAGGGCCTGGCCTTCCAGTGGTTGCAATGTAGAATGCCTCTCTTATGGTCCTTGCAAGGTCTGCCACATCCTTTACCAGGTAGTTGTGTTTTGTGCAGGGTCTCGTGATACCAACTATGTCAGCTTCCTGGAAGGCATCGTTTCCGATGAGCTTTGTCGGAACCTGACCTGACAGGACTACAACCGGAATGGAATCCATATTTGCCGTTGCAAGACCTGTTACGGTGTTGGTTGCACCAGGGCCAGAGGTCACGAGCACCACCCCAGGCTTTCCAGTTGCCCTTGCATAACCGTCAGCAGCATGCACAGCACCCTGTTCGTGCCTTGTCAGTATAAGCTTTAGGTCTTTATCATCATAGAGCAGGTCGAATATGTTAAGCACCACACCACCGGGATAACCAAATATATGTTTTACGCCTTCCCTTTTCAAACACTCAATTACTATCTCTGCACCTGTCTTTTTCATCTCTCTTTACTCCTTCTTTCATGAGACTTTTAAAGAACCCACTTTATTTATAAATATAAATTCTATCACATAGTATTATAAAATTTCTAATCCTCCCAGCCATAAGCTCCTATAAGGGGCACAAACACACAAAGTGTGCTGTAGTCTTCCTCAAATCTGTTTCCCCTTTTACAGAGCCTTACAAGTTGCTGACTGAACCTGCTACCCACAGGGGCTACCAGTATGCCTCCTTCTGAAAGCTGCTCCCTGAGGGGCTTAGGCACCTCAGGAGAGGCTGCTGTAACGATGATTCTGTCAAAGGGGGCATGCTCCTGAAGCCCCAGAGAGCCATCTCCTGTAAAGATGTGCACATTATCGTAGCCGAGTTTCTTTATAATCTCCTGTGCCCTCCTGGCAAGAGATTCTATACGCTCAACACTGTAAACCTCACGGGCAAGTTCACCAAGAACTGCAGCCTGATAACCTGAACCAGTACCAACTTCAAGCACCTTTTCATCACCTTTAAGCTCTAAAAGCTCGGTCATCTTTGCAACCATGTAGGGCTGAGATATTGTCTGCCCCTCCCCGATGGGCAATGCCATGTCGTCGTAGGCACGATAGAGGTCCTGCTCCCGGACAAAGAGATGGCGTGGCACCTTTAACATTGCCTCTATTACCCGTTTGTCCTTTATCCCCCTCGGGATAAGCTGGGTCTCGACCATCTGTCTCCTGAGGTTATGGTAGTCCATATTAAAATAGCTTTCTGTGCCTGTTGAAGCTAAAGGTGGAGGGAGTTCAGATAATCTTTGCACCAAGGACATTCTTCATTATTCTAAGCCCTGCTTCGTGGTCTTCCGGTGAAAGGCCAGCAACACCTGCCCTGTAAACCTCCACATTATACCCCCTGAGCACTGCATCAGAAGCAGTAAAGAGCACACAGATGTGGGTAACACAGCCTGTAAGCCTTACAGTATCAACGCCCAGGGCCTCAAGGGTGCTCTGGAGTTTTGTGTTGTAAAAACCAGAATAGGTGGTCTTTTCAATCACTATGTCGTCCTTTCCTGGTCTTAATTCGTCCACAACCTGTGCACCCTTTGTGCCCTTTACTGCGTGTTTTGGCCAGCCAAACCTCTCAAACTCGCTGTCGTCAGGTTCGTGGGCATCGCATATGTATATGACAGGCTCTCCCTCACTACGGGCACGCTCTATCTCCTTTTTTATGGCAGGGATAACCTTCCTTGTCTCTGGGACCTCAAGGGGTGCACCCTCAAGAACAAAGTCATTAAGCATGTCGATAACAAGCAGAGCTCGTTTACCCATAGCTGACCTCCGGTATCAAACAATCTCCGTGCCCACGCCCTCTTCTGTAAATATCTCAAGAAGCAGGCAGTGAGGCACTCTTCCATCTATTATGTGTGTCTTTTTTACACCTGCCTTAAGTGCCTCAAGGCATGCCTGAACCTTTGGAATCATGCCTTCCTTTATAACGCCCGAGCTGATTAGCTCCTCTGCCCTTTTCCTTTTCAGGGTTGATATCTTTTTACCACTTGCAGACTTTACACCATCCACATCAGTAAGCAGTATGAGCTTTTCTGCCCCAAGCGCAGATGCCACTGCAGAGGCCACATAATCAGCATTTATGTTTAGGGTCTCACCATCCTTGCTAACACCAACAGGTGCAATCACAGGGATAAAACCACTCCGGTCAAGATGTTCAACTATCTCCGGGTTTACCTCCTGAACCTCACCAACCAGGCCAAGGTCGATTATCTCATCGGTTTTATCCTTTTCGCTCTTTTTCCTTATCCTCTTACGCCGTGCCTTTATCAGATGCCCGTCCTTTCCGGTAAGCCCTACAGCACGGCCTCCCTGCTGATTGATGGTCGCCACGATACCCTTGTTAACCAGACCGCCAAGCACCATCTCCACGATATCCATGGTCTCTTCATCAGTAACACGCTGTCCGTGGATGAATTGAGGGGTCTTACCCATCTTCTTCATCGTCTCCGATATCTTTGGCCCACCACCGTGCACCACAACCGTGTTAATCCCGATGTATTTAAGTAGCACCACATCCTGTGCAAAGGCCTCCTTTAAAGCCTCCTCCTTCTGCGCAGCGCCACCGTATTTGATAACAAAGGTCTTTCCGTAAAACTTCCTGATGTAAGGAAGTGCCTCAATCAACACCTTTGCCTTTTCAACTAATCCCTTCAAACCTGATCTCCTCCTTCTGCACAGGGGATGCAGGCTATCTTTCCATCCCTTATCCTTGCCCTTGGCTCCATCACCTTTTCACCACAGAACTCACATATCAGGGATGGATAAACCCTTGCCTGTGGTGGTAGCTCAAGGGTCATGGTTTTTACATCAAATAGCTCATCGTCGGTTGCATCCATTATCGCCTTCAGTTTCCTTGCCTTTCTGCTGTGAACCACCTTCAGAACCTCCTCTGAACGATCGCCTTCAGAGTATCTCTTCCAGGCATCTTTCTCCTCATCTGTCTCCGGTGGAGACTGCCACTTGATAGCAATCCTCAGGGCCTCTCCAGAGGGTCTCTTTATGAATGTATAAGCCTGCTTTCCGTAGTCTTTGAATATAAGGTTTCCCTTTCCAAAGGTACAACCCGTTACGACTTGCACAGCATCCACGGCACAGGAGTTATTCTCAACCACTGCAACCAGCTCCTCGTCTTCTGGTCTTAACGAAAAGTTCTTTATCACATACTCTGCCACTCTGTAACCAAGGGCAAGACCAGGGCATGCGTGACCGTGAAACCTGACCACCTCATCAAACTCCATCAAAGCACCTCCTCGTATCTCGTAAGTATTGCATTGTATCCCTCTTTTGTGAGTCTTAAAGCAACCCTTTCAGCCTCTGAAAGCGAATTGAACCGTCCAACCAGAACTCTGTAAAAGACCACTCCCCTTATCCTTTTCTTTATAACCTGAACATGACGGTAGGAATAGGAAAGTGCCCTCTTTAGACGCCAGGCGTTTTCCCTCTGTCTGAAAGAGCCAACCTGCACTGTATATGGCCCTGTGCCCCGCACCGCATACCTTACGGTCTTTACATAACCTGTATCTCTGCCCAGATACTCCACATACACCCTTGATGTTCCTTTTTGTAAGAGTCCTAAATCTCTTGCTGCAGCGTAGGAAAGGTCAATGTCTCTGCCACTCACAAAGGGGCCACGGTCATTTATCTTTACGACCACTGATCTGCCGTTTTCAGGATTTATAATCCTAAGTCGAGTTCCAAAGGGCAGAGTCTTATGTGCTGCAGTATAACTGTACATATCAAATACTTCGCCTGATGCGGTCCTCCTTCCGTGAAACTTCGGGCCATACCAGGATGCAACCATGGTCCCTCTTTCTCCTGGAATTGCACGATACCTCGGAGCAGACGCACAGGAGGCAATGAGAAAAAGTAAAATTAAGCTAAGAAATATCGAAAATCTTTTCATATCACACTCTACCTCCCTACACGCTACTCCCTACCCCCTGTTCATTATAATATGTACCTGCTCAGGTCCTCGTCCCTTACAATATCAGAGAGCTTCTCCCTTACATACTCCCTGTCTATTACTACCGTGGAGCCGCGCCTTTCTGGAGCCTCAAAGGATATATCCTCTACCAGTTTTTCAAGCACCGTGTGTAACCTTCTTGCCCCGATGTTTTCAGTTTTGTCGTTTACCTCCTGAGATATGGAGGCTATCTCATCTATGGCATCCTCTGTAAACTCTAACTTTACATCCTCGGTTTCAAGCAGGGATATGTACTGTTTAATGAGTGCGTTGTCAGGCTCGGTAAGTATCCTTTTGAACTCCTCTTTACCAAGGGCCTCAAGCTCCACACGAATGGGAAAGCGACCCTGAAGCTCGGGTATCAGGTCAGAGGGCTTTGCCATGTGGAAGGCACCTGCTGCAATAAACAGGATGTGTTCTGTCCTCACAGGCCCGTGTTTGGTAGTAACCGTTGTTCCCTCCACTATTGGAAGCAGGTCTCTCTGCACACCTTCCCTTGAGACATCAGGACCATGGCCTGAGCCCCTTGAGGCAACCTTGTCTATCTCGTCTATAAACACTATGCCTGCCTGCTCTGCTCTTCGGATGGCCTCCTTTTTCACTCTGTCCATATCAATCAGTTTGTCAGCCTCCTGTTTTGTAAGAATCTCAAGTGCCTCTGGAACCTTCACCTTCCTTCGCTTTGGCCTTTCAGGAAAGAGGTTACCCATCATCTCTTTCAGGTTTATCTCCAGTTCCTCAAGCCCAACATTTGATATAACCCCAAAGGGCATAACCTTTTCCTTAACCTCTATGTCTACAAATCGCTCGTTAAACTTACCTGCCCGAAGCTGCTCTCTTAGCCTCTCACGGGTCTCTGAAAACCTTTGCTCCTCTGGCTGTTGGAGGCCAAAACCAGTTCTTGGTGGTGGTAAAAGAAGGTCAAGCACCCTTTCTTCTGCAAGCTCCCTCGCCCGCTCCTGAACAGACTCGATGTGCTCTTTCTTTACCATGTTTACGGAGATCTCCGTAAGGTCACGAATCATTGACTCCACATCTCGCCCCACATAGCCAACCTCTGTAAACTTGGATGCCTCCACCTTAAGAAAAGGTGCGTTTGCAAGACGGGCAAGCCTTCTGGCAATCTCGGTTTTACCAACCCCTGTGGGACCTATCATTATTATGTTTTTAGGGAGTATCTCCTCTCTGAGTTCAGGGCTTATCTTCTGACGACGCCACCGGTTTCTCAGTGCAATGGCCACTGCCTTCTTTGCCTTCTTCTGACCGATTATATACTTGTCAAGCTCCTGGACAATCCTTGAGGGGGTAAGGCCCTCCATGTCCTTTATCCATTTGTCCTCTGCTGTGGCTCTTTCTTCAACTGCCATTGTACTCTTCATCCTTCTATCTCCTCTATAATCAGTTTGTCGTTTGTATAGATACATATACTTGATGCTATCTGCATTGCCTTCTGGACAATCTCTCGGGCTCCAAGCTTTGTGTTTTCGTAAAGTGCCTGTGCTGCAGCCTGTGCATAGGGCCCGCCTGAACCAATTGCAGCTATTCCGTGCTCAGGCTCTATCACGTCACCAGTGCCTGATATAATCAGGGTGTGCTCTCTGTCAGCCACGACAAGCAGTGCCTCAAGCCTTCGGAGTATCTTGTCTGTCCGCCAGTCCTTTGCAAGCTCCACGGCAGCACGGGTGAGGTTTCCTCTGAAGGCCTCAAGCTTTCCCTCAAACTTCTCAAAAAGGGTGAATGCATCAGCCGTGGCACCTGCAAATCCTGCAAGCACCCTTCCCTCATAGAGTCTTCTTATCTTCCTTGCGTTGTGTTTTAGTACGGTATTGCCCATCGTTACCTGACCATCACCAGCTATGGCAACCCTGCCATCTCTGCGGACACACAAAATCGTTGTTCCCTTAAACATAAACACCCTCACTAATAAAAAGTTTATTTTAACCAGCAACCAATATACCAATATACCATATTATTCACCCTTTCTTCTTGGCCAGGGGATGACTTTTGTCGTATATGTCCATGAGATGGGTGATGTCAAGGTGGGTGTAAACCTGAGTTGACGAAAGACTGCTGTGTCCAAGCAGTTCCTGTATCACCCTGAGGTCAGCTCCACCCTGAAGCAGATGGGTTGCAAAGCTGTGTCTCAGGGTATGAGGGCCTACTCTGCCACTTATACCTGCCTCCCTTGCGTACCTGACGACTATCTTTCTGATGCTTCTTTCCGAAAGTGCTCCACCCTTTCGGTTTATAAAGAATGCCTCTGTCTCCTTTTTAAGTAGCTTTCTCTCTATGACATACCTCTTCAGTGCATCAACGGCCTTTGAGCCAATGGGCACTATCCTTTCCTTCCTCCTTTTTCCTTTCACCTTTACATATCCATCCCTGAGGTTTACATCATCAACCGTAAGGGCAGAAACCTCGCTAACCCTGAGCCCTGCAGAATAGATAAGCTCAAGTATTGCACGGTTACGCACTGTGAGGAAATCTATGCCCTCTGGTTTTTCCACCAGTGAGAAGACCTCGTCAACCGTAAGAAAGCGGGGTAGCCTTTTTTCTGTCTTTGGATTCTGCACAAGCTTTGCAGGGTTAAATTCAACAAAGCCCTCACGGTGCAAAAACCTGAAAAAGGAACGAAGGGTGGCAAGCTGTCTCGAAACAGTGGTTTTACTCTTGCCACTGCTTAAACGGTGGGCTATGAAACCTCTTATGTGATTTATCTCAATATCCTTAAGAGGGGTCTTTACAAAGGAAAAAAACTCCTCCAGGTCTTTGCGATAGGCCCTGAGGGTGTGTCTTGATGCTGATTTTTCAAGCTCCATGTATCTCAGGAACTCTTTTATATACTCTTCCGTCATGGTGACACCCTTTTAATGTATTCCTTCCAGGCCCTCAATGCCCGCTCTGCGATCATCATACGCTTTTTCTTTTTATCCCTTATCTTCTGTTTAAACTCAAATAGCCCGAAGTTTATGTTACTTGGTTGAAAGCCCTCTGGTGAACTTTCAGTTATGTATCTTATCAAGGCACCATGGGCAGTCTCTTCAGGTACCTTTATAAACTCAAGTCCAAGCTGGCTTCTCGATGCGTTAATACCAGCTATTAAACCCATAGCGGTTGACTCGATGTAACCCTCAACGCCTGTTATCTGACCTGTTAGGTAAACATCAGGATGCCCCTTTAAGGACAGGTCCTTATTTAGAAACAATGGGCCATTTATAAAGGTGTTTCTGTGTATGCTTCCATACCGAAGAAACTCAGCATTTTCAAGACCAGGGATCAGCCGAAAGACCCGTTTTTGCTCTGGCCAGCGAAGCCTTGTCTGAAACCCAACTATATTATATGCTGTTTGCCCTATGTCTTCAACCCTTAGCTGAACAACGGCATAGGGCTGTTTGCCTGTTTTTGGGTCCACAAGCCCCACTGGCTTCATTGGGCCAAACCTGAGGGTATCCTTTCCCCTTCTCGCCATCACCTCTATTGGCATACAGCCCTCGAATACCCTTTTGTCCTCAAATTCCCTCGCCTGCACCTCGTCTGCCTCTATGAGGGCATTGTAAAACCTTTCGTATTGCTCTTTGTTCATCGGGCAGTTTATGTAGTCCTCTCCTCCCTTGCCGTACCTTGAGGCCCTGAAGACCTTTGAGTAATCAATACTTTCTGCATCCACTATTGGTGCAATTGCATCGTAAAAGTAGAGATAATCTTTACCAAGTAACCCTTGAAGCGTTTGTGCAAAGCCCTCAGATGTAAGAGGGCCGGTGGCCACAATCGTAACACCTTCTGGGAGCTCCTTTACCTCCTGTCTTTTTATCTCAACGAGAGGATGGGATTGGAGTCTCTCTGTGATGTATCGGGAAAACAGGGTTCGGTCAACTGCCAGTGCTCCACCAGCAGGTATCTTAAACCTGTCAGCCGCCTCCATAACCAGGGAGTTAGCAACCCTCATCTCCTCCTTTAACAGCCCTGGTGCTGTGTATGGTGCTTCAGCCCTCAGGGAATTAGAGCATACCAGTTCTGCAAGAAAGGCTGTCTTGTGGGCAGGGGTCGTCTTCTCAGGCCGCATCTCATAAAGAACCACCCTTATGCCTCTTTTTACAGCCTGCCAGGCAGCCTCACTGCCTGAAAGCCCACCGCCTATTATGTTTAGCTTTAGCTCATCCTGCATGATGATTTAAAAAGGGAATAAAAAAACCCTGCCAGCAATGCAGGGTTTTTTATGACAGGTAAATATGGTTATTTCTTCGTTAACTTGCAGCCTGAACAGGATAGACACTTACCTTCATTCTTCTTTTGTCTTTACGCTCAAACTTTACAACTCCATCAATAACTGCATAGAGTGTGTCGTCACCACCCCTTTTTACATTAAAGCCTGGATGAAACTTTGTGCCTCTCTGACGAACAAGTATGTTGCCAGCCCTTACAAACTGACCGGCATACCTTTTTACGCCGAGCCTTTTTGATTCACTATCACGGCCATTTCTTGAACTTCCTACTCCTTTTTTATGAGCCATGGTTAACCTCCAGTGCTTATGTTTTCAATCTGAACCTTTGTATAAAACTGTCTGTGACCTCTTAATCTCTTATATCCCTTTCTTGGCTTCTTTTTAAAGACCAGCACCTTCTTATCCTTTGCAGTCTCCAGGACCTTTGCAGTTACCTTTGCTCCCTCAACATAGGGTGTTCCCACTTTAACATTGTCTGTGTCAGAAAGTAATAGGACCCTGTCAAACTCTACTGTCTCACCTGCTGGCTTGGGGAGCTTTTCAACCTTGATAGTTTGCCCTTCCTGTACCCTGTACTGCTTTCCGCCGGTTTCTATAATTGCGTACATGAGTGTTCACCTCCAATATTTATAGCAAGCCCCTTTAACAGGCTCTAAGTTATTGAACCTTGTGACCTCAAATTTTATTAAACAGCCTTCAGTAGCTCTTTGAACATAATATTAAAATACATTTTTTATAAAAAAGTCAAACGCCTTTGGGTGATTGATATTTATCTTTTAGATCTTAAATTGGAGAAAATTTGCAAAAAACCTAAAAGAAGTTATAAACTATCTTTTCGAAAACCATGAGTGTGCTTGATTCCATAGGAAATACACCTCTTGTGCTCCTTGAAAGGATCA
>WFMM01000160.1 GCA_015484595.1 Nitrospirota bacterium
AGCACATTCTGGAGTATCCTTCTTTCTTCCTTTCCAATCCCTCTGAAGCTTGAGGCAAGGTCTTTGTGTTTGCCGCTTTTAATGACCTCTGTCTTTACCCCTATCTTGTCCATCAACCCCTTGAAGTTGGGTATCTCCATAATCACGCCTATGGAGCCTGTAATGGTGCCAGGATTGGCAAGTATCTTGGTGGCTGCTGCAGAGATATAATAACCACCTGATGCAGCCACAGAGCCCATTGAGACAACAACGGGCTTCTTCTTGGCGGTCTTTTTTACCTCCTCGTAAATCTCCTGAGATGGAGCCACTGCCCCGCCAGGGCTGTCCACCCTGAGGACCACTGCCTTTACAGAGCTGTCATCTCTGTACTGCTCTAACTGCTCAACCACATCCTGAGAGGAAACTATGGGTCCCTCTATCCTTATCAGGGCAACCTTCTCTCCAATTATACCTTTGTGCCCTATAAGGGTGACCATCACACCCAGAAACACTGTAAGCACAAAAAAGGCTAAAATAACGAGGCAGACCTTCTTCATTCCTCTTCTGAGTCTTCCTCAGGGACATACTTAAGGTTTTTAAGGCTGAGCCCTATCTTTCTTCCCTCGGTATCTATCTTTATTATCCTTGCCACTATCTCGTCACCCTCTTTATAGGCATCCTCTGGTTTTTTGCCCTGAGGAGTCTCGATCTCGGAAGTATATATAAGACCCTCCACGAGTCCTTCTATCTCAACAAAGATACCGTATTCTGTGTGCCTGAGCACCCTGCACTTGACCTCATCTCCAAGCTGTAGCCTTGAGGGGATCTCCTCAAGCCATGGGTCAGGGGTAAGCTGCTTAAGACCAAGGGACATCTTTTCCTTTTCAGGCTCAAGTGAAAGCACCACCGCCTCTATCTTTTCACCCTTTCTTAGAACTTCTGAAGGGTGTTTTATGTGTCTTGTCCAGGATATATCAGATATGTGTAGCAGTGCATCCACTCCTTCTGGCAGTTCAACGAAGGCCCCGAACTCGGTAATGCTCCGCACCCTGCCTGTCACCCTGTCGCCAACCTTGTACTTTTTGGCAATAACATCCCAGGGTTTTGGTTTTAGCTGTTTAAGTCCAAGCGATATCCTCTTTTTCTGGCTATCCACCTCAAGGACCTTTGCATCCACATAATCACCTATCTCCACATAATAGGATGGATGTTTCTTCCTCCTTGACCAGTCCATCTCAGAGACATGGATTAACCCCTCCACACCCTCTTCAAGCTCCACGAAGGCACCGTAATCCGTAAGGCTTACCACCTTTCCACTAACGATCTTACCCACAGGGTAGCGGTCCTGCACTGTAAGCCAGGGGTCCTGTCTTTTCTGTTTGTAACCAAGGGTAACCTTTTCATTTTCAGCATCAAACTCAAGCACCAGCACCTCCACCTCCTGCCCCAGCCTGAACACATCTGAGGGATGCTTTATCCTTCCCCAGGATATGTCTGATATGTGAAGCAGACCGTCAATCCCACCAAGGTCTATAAACACACCGTAGTCTGTAATGTTCTTAACCACTCCCTTCATACGGGCACCTGGCTTCAGGACCTCAAGGGTCTTCCTCTTCAGCCTCTCTCTTTCCTCCTGTATCACCTCACGCCTTGAGACTATCACATTGGTCAGTTTGTTGTTGTACTTAAGCACCTTTACGAGCACATTCTGCCCGAGTATCTCCTCTGGATTCTTAAGTGGCTTGATGTCAGCCTGAGAGCCAGGCATAAAGGCCCTCACGCCCTGAATGTCCACCCTGTAGCCGCCCTTTATGTGCTCAACAACCTTTGCCTCGATGGGCTGGTTGTTCTTTTCTGCCTCCTGTATCAGATGTAAGGTCTTGAGCCTCTTTGCCTTCTCAACAGAAAGTGATACCAGTCCGTCTGAATCAAGTCTTGAAAGAAAGACCTCTATCTCATCACCCTCCTTCAGGGCTGAGCGCTCCTCTTCAGAAAACTCCTCAATGGGGATAAACCCCTCTGACTTGTAGCCAATGTCCACCACCACTGAGTCGGGTCTTATGGCTACAATAGTTCCCTTCACAATGCTTCCCTCTTGGATTTCGGGAATCGTCTCTGATATAAGTTCCTGCAGTTCCTGATCCTGTGTTTCCATTAGCAATTTGACCTCCTTAAACTTTATATTAGGGGGTAGGGGGTAGTTTTTTAGTTAAGAGTTAAGAGTGTTGAGTGTTGAGTTAAAATTCTCTACTAAACACTCAACACTAAACACTTAACATTCACTAAACCCTATTCCCTACTCCCTACACCCTGTAATTTGTTAATTACTTCCTCTATAATCCAGTCAGGTGTTGAAGCACCTGCGGTTATGCCCACCTTTTCTACATCTGAAAACCACTCTCTGTCCAACTCCTCAGCCGACTCAATGTGATAGGTCCTTACCCCGATTGCCTCACACCTCTTTGCAAGCTGTCTGGTGTTTGCACTGTTACGACCTCCGAGCACCAGCATCACATCTACCTCTCGGGCAATTGCTTCGGTCTCCTTCAGACGATTGGCTGTGGAGTTACATATAGTATTATATACTTTTAATTCCCTTGTTGTCTTTATTATTTCCGAAAGCAGACCCTGTAGTGCCTCGATAGGCTGGGTGGTCTGAACAACCACACCTACCTTTCTGCTTAATCTTGGTAGTTCCTGAGGGGAGCTAACAACCACTGCATCCTCTCCTGCATAGCTCTTAATGCCTATCACCTCAGGGTGTTTTTCGTCTCCAAGGATTACTATCTGGTAGCCCTCCTCCTTCAGAAGTTTAGCATATTCCTGCGCCTTTTTTACAAAGGGACAGGTGGCATCTATTATGTTGATATTGCTCCTTTCGAGCTCTTCGTAGAGCTCTCTTGGAATTCCGTGAGTCCTTATGAGGATGCTGTCAATGTCGTCATTTATCTCTTCAACCCACTGAATACCCTTTTCTTTTAGCCTTTCAACAACCTGGGGATTATGGATTATTGGCCCATAAGTACACACCTTTCCCTGTGCCTCAGAGGCGGCTTTAAAGGCCATTTCAACGGCCCTCTTTACACCAAAACAAAACCCTGCACTTTTTACTATCCTAATCTCCATCTGCAAGCTCCTCTATCCTTTCCATAACCTCCTGAGCTACCCTTTTTTGAAAGTCCTTTGTCTTTTCTGCCTGCTCAATTTTCATTGGTCTTCCAAACCTTATCTTCACCTTTGCAGGCCTTATGAACTTTGCTCCCACGGGCAATGCCCTGTCGGTTCCCTCAATATAGGCTGGCACAACAGGCACACGACTCAGGGCTGCAAGCATGCCCACGCCTCTTCTTCCCTCAGCAGGCCTGTTGCCTCGCCTTCTTCCGCCTTCAGGAAAAATGACAAGAACCTTCTGCTCCTTAAGGGCATTGACCGCTGTTTTTATAGTAGAAGGTTTGGCCGTATCCCTGTCAACAGGTATGGAAAACATGCGAACAAACCAGCTAATAAGGGGATTGTGAAAAAGTGATGACTTGGCCATGTAAGTGGCCCTTCTCTTAATGGCAATCCCCACCAGTGGAGGGTCAAGATAACTCAGGTGGTTAGCTGCTATTATCACCCCTCCCTGACCTGGTATGTTTTCAGCACCCTCTACCTGGTATCTAAAAAGCAGTTTATAAATTATGCGAAATATCACTTTAAATATATAGTAACAGAACTTATCCATCCTCAACGGGACAATCTGCCACAGTTGTTTGATATCTGCTTAAGCAGAAAATCCACTGTCTCCTCAAGGCTTAACTCCGTGGTATCCACATAAATTGCGTCATCAGCCTTTTTAAGAGGTGCCACATCGCGGCTTAAGTCACGCCTGTCACGCTCAAGCACATCTCTAAGGGCCTCCTCTTCTGTTATCTCCTTTCCCATTGCCTTAAGCTGTAAAAACCTCCGTCTTGCCCTTTCCTCAGGAGATGCATCAAGGAAAAACTTACAGTCCGCCTCTGGAAAGACAACGGTGCCCATGTCTCTACCCTCTGCAACCGTGTCGTGGTTCTTTGCAAAGTCTCTTTGAAGGTCAAGGAGAAACTCTCTTACCACAGGACGGGCAGAAAAGACCGATGAGTAATGGCCTATCTCGGGTGTGCGTATTTTATCAGAGACATCTCTGTCAAGCAGAAATACCTTTCCACCTTTAAAGGAAACACTTACTCCCTTAAGCTCTTCTCTGAGTTTGTTGTCGGTTATGCCTTCGTCGTAACCACGGTCTCTTAAATAAAGGGCAACGGCCCTGTACAGTGCACCGGTATCGAGGTATTCAAATCCGAGCCTCCTTGCTATCTCCTTTGCCATGGTGCTCTTTCCAGCACCTGATGGGCCATCGATGGTTATCACCCGCTTCATTGCTGACTATTATAACAATACTCATTGCACATCATCCATCTTTAAAGGGTCTTAAGCTACAGGCTTACACCTGCCTGGATATTTTAAGAAGCAAAGAAGAAGCCTCGTTCAGGACAAAAAATTTGACAATTCTCATACGTAGTTGATAAACTTATTAAGAATCACGAAGATTCTTTAAAACCACGAAGGTTTGAGACCTTGGTGGTTTTTTTGTTTTTAAGATAATATCTTTCAGGACAAAAGGGCCGTGAAGGCAAGGCACCAGAAGGTGCAGCTTTCACGGCCTTTTTTATTACCTGAAAAAATCTTAACAGGGAGAAGAATATGAACTTTAATGAAAAGCTTGAAAAACTGCTTGACCACTGGCAGGAGCACAACACCGAACACGCAAAAAGCTATCTAAAATGGGCAGAGGAGGCCCGCTCTTCCAATTTAGAACGAGTTGCACAGTTACTTGAGAGGGCTCATCAGGAGACCCTTAAGATCAATGCCATCTTTGAAGAGGCAAAAGATATTCTAAAGGAGGTCTAAGTCATGAAGAAGCTCTTGTCTTTGTGTGTAATTATTTCTGTTTGTGAGTTCATCTATCACACTTATCCAATACCAATATACTGATAACCAATTAACCAATTACCAACTTTCAGGAGGTCTCCTATGCACATGGCAGATGCACTGCTTTCACCAGCAGTAGGCGGTGGGTTCTGGGTGGCAACCGCCGCAACTGTTTCTTATGCAGCAAAAAGACTTAAAGAAAGCCTCAACGAAAGGCTCATCCCCCTTATGGGAGTGCTTGGCGCTTTTGTGTTTGCAGCACAGATGATAAACTTCACCATCCCGGGCACTGGCTCAAGCGGTCACATTGCAGGCGGCATGCTCCTTGCCATCCTGCTTGGTCCTCATGCAGCCTTCATAGTACTTGCCTCTGTAATCACGGTGCAGGCACTGTTTTTTGCAGACGGCGGTTTACTGGCACTTGGATGTAACATCTGGAACATGGGGTTTTATGCATGTTTTATCGCATATCCCCTGATTTACAGACCAATAATTGGAAAAAATCCAACGCCAAAAAGAATAACCCTTGCCTCAGTGCTTTCATCTGTAGTTGCACTTCAACTGGGTGCCTTTTCAGTGGTTATTCAGACAAAACTCTCAGGTATTTCGGAACTACCCTTTAAGGATTTTCTCCTTCTCATGCAGCCCATACACCTTGCAATCGGCG
The DNA here is from genome assembly GCA_015484595.1 of Nitrospirota bacterium. GTDB lineage: Bacteria > Nitrospirota > Thermodesulfovibrionia > Thermodesulfovibrionales > JdFR-85 > JAADIE01. The sequence continues at coordinate 5,597 of WFMM01000160.1, forward strand.
TTGTGGAGGGCTTCATAACCGCTGCTGTGGTAAACTACATCCGCTCCATAGAGCCAGCCCTTGTTGAAAGCAAATCCGCAGAGGGAAGGGGTTTCAAAAAGGCACTTATAGTGCTTTCCATACTTGCAGTGATCACAGGTGGGGTGCTTTCCTGGTTTGCCTCCACACACCCTGACGGGCTTGAGTGGTCTATAAAAAACATCTATGGAAAAACAGAGATTGAAAGGAAACTGCCAGAGATTACATCGAAGTTCCAGAAAATTCAGGAAAAAACTGCCCTGATGCCTGATTACTCCTTCCCTTCAAACAGTGAAGAAGATGCCTCTGAGGCATGGCCTGCACCTGACCCTGGCACCTCGGTCTCAGGGCTTATAGGTGGTGCGATGGTGCTTCTGGTGGTTCTGTTTTTTGGTTTTGTGCTTTTTCGATGGAAGAAAAGGGGTTATAATTAGACATGGACATAAGCCGTGCCTTTTACAACCTCGGCTACCTTGACCGTCTTTCCTACAGGGACACCCCTGTTCACAGGATTGACCCGAGGGTAAAGATCGTAACCACCCTTGTCTTTCTCATAACAGTGGTGTCCATGCCTGAGTACGAGATATCTGGGCTCATGCCCTTTTTTCTATACCCCGTGTTTTTACTCTCAGTGGGTGAAATTCCTCCGGGGTTTCTGCTGAAAAAACTCCTGCTGGTCTCACCCTTTGTGCTGATGGTAGCCCTCTTTAACCCCCTATTTGACAAGACCCCGATGCTTGAATTAGGTGGCTTCACAATAACAGGTGGGTGGATATCATTCTTCAGTATAATCATAAAGTTTGTACTCACCATTGGCACGGCTTTGCTGCTCGTAGCCACCACATCCTTTAACGGGATATGCGAGGGACTTTCGGCACTCAGGCTGCCACGGGTCTTCGTGGTTCAGTTGATGCTTCTTTACAGATACATCTTCGTGCTTACAGAGGAGGCCATAAGGATGGTTCGCGCAAGAGACTGCCGTGCACCTGGCAAGCGGGGCAGGGATGTAAGGGTCTTCGTCCACCTCGTGGGTGTGCTTCTTGTGAGAACCTACGGCCGTGCTGAAAGGGTCTATGCTTCAATGCTTTCAAGGGGCTTCAGAGGTGAGATACCCGCAAAGAGGGTTCACAGACTGAAGGCCAGGGATATGCTCTTTTTTTTCCTCTGGACCGGGCTCTTTATTCTAATGAGAAGATATAATCTCGCCCTGATACTCGGGGAGTTACTGAGGTAGCCCGATGAGCCATCACATAATAGAATTTAAGGGGGTTTCCTTTTCCTACCCTGATGGCACAGAGGCACT
>WFMM01000161.1 GCA_015484595.1 Nitrospirota bacterium
AGATTGAACTGAACCGTAAGATGAACGAGACTCTTGAGACCATGGCACAGACATTGTTTAAAAGTTGGTTTGTGGACTTTGACCCTGTAGTGGTAAACGCCCTGAGAGCCGGCAATCCTATTCCAGAAAAGTTCGCTCGCGCTGCTGCCCATTATCGCAAAAACCCCGAAGCCCTTGGACTGCCCGACCACATCCTCCGCCTATTCCCTGACCGTTTCGTGGATTCAGAACTGGGACCGATACCTGAGGGGTGGGAGGTGACAAGATTAAGGACAGAGTTCAATTTAACCATGGGACAATCACCACCAGGTTCAACTTATAACGAAGAAGGTAAAGGTCTTCCATTTTTTCAAGGAAGACGCGATTTTAGCTTTAGATATCCTACAAAGCGAGTTTATTGTACAACACCAACAAGAATTGCCAATCCTGGAGATACACTTTTAAGTGTCAGAGCTCCAGTAGGGGATATTAATATGGCATGGGAGACTTGCTGTATTGGACGAGGCATTGCTTCAATTCGGCACAAGTCAGGAAGTAGATCTTACACTTACTATCTAATAAAAACAATTGCTAATAGGTTCAAAAAATATAATTCTGAAGGAACTGTTTTTGGTGCAATCACAAAAAGACACATTGAAAACTTTCTAATTATTTCACCTCATCAAAAGTGTATATCATTGTTTGAAGAAATAGTATATCCATTTGATGAGAAAATCCTTAATTTTGAGGAAGAGATACGCAGTCTCAATTGGATTCGCGACATCCTCCTCCCCAAACTAATTTCAGGGGAGTTGAGGGTGAAGGATGTGGAGAGGATTGTGGAAAATCAAATATGAATAAGAGGAAAAAGCATAACCTCATCCCTCCCCATGGAGGATATCGCAAACTGAGGTCCTATTAGATTGCTGAATATATAATGTTACCTCCACCCCTTCCCTCCCCCATTGGGGGAGGGAAGGGAGAGGGGATAAGCGTTCAAGAACGCATGACCAGATGGTGCAGGCAGCAAGAAGTGGAGAGAAGAAAAGGGAAATAAATGGTAATTACTGAAGACAAAATTGAACAGATGGCTCTGGAGGAACTCCAGGCGCTTGGCTACAGCATTGCCTTTGGTCCTGATATTGCCTTTGATGGTCCGAGGCCAGAGCGAGATTCGCAGGCCAACTATGGTGATGTGGTGCTTCAGGGTCGTCTGAGGGATGCCCTTTACAGAATCAATCCTGACCTCAGTGAGGAGGCCATTGAAGAGGCAATCCGCAAGGTGCTTACACTGGAGAGCCCGGCACTGATTGAAAACAATCGGCAGTTTCACAAGATGCTCACTGACGGTGTGGATGTCTCCTGGATGGGGCCTGAGGGCGAGCGTTATGACAAGGTGTGGTTACTGGATGTGGAAAACCCTGCCAACAACGATTACCTGGCTGTCAACCAGTTTACCATAATAGAAAATAAACATCAGCGCCGGACTGATATTGTACTTTTTGTCAACGGGTTGCCCTTTGTGGTTATAGAACTGAAGAACCCTGCGGATGAAAAGGCCACACTGCGGCAGGCATTTCAACAACTTCAGACCTACAAGGACGAAATACCAACACTTTTTGCCTACAATGCAGTGCTGGTTGTCTCTGATGGGATGCAGGCCCGATTTGGAACGATAACATCAGGCTGGGACAGGTTTATGCCCTGGCGTACTGTAGATGGCAGAGACCTTTACCGTGAGCCAGGCAACGAGAAGCAGACAGAGGGTATCATTCAGCCAGGGCTTAAGACCCTGATACGAGGCATGTTTACCCCTGCGCGGTTTCAGGATTATGTTCTTAACTTTATTACCTTTGAAGACGACGGTGGAGGCACATCTGGCATTGCCAAAAAGGCAGCAGGATATCATCAGTATCATGCAGTCAACATTGCCCTGGAATGTACCCTTCAGGCCTGTGGTATTGAAACAGACACAGATATAAGTTATGCCCGATTCATTGAAGCAGAGGAGGCTGACCCTTTCAAGATTGAAGAAGACAAGGATACTTACGGCCGGCAGATTGGGGACCGACGCATTGGTGTGGTATGGCATACACAGGGCTCAGGAAAGAGCCTGTCCATGGTCTTTTATGCAAGTAAGGTAATACGTCATCCTGCGATGGAAAATCCAACCATTGTAGTCATCACCGACCGCAACGACCTTGACAATCAATTATATGCAACCTTTTCTGGAAACTGGCAGATACTCCGGCAAAGACCTGTGCAGGCAGAAAATCGGGCAAATCTTCGTGAATTGCTACAGGTGGCCTCTGGAGGGGTGATTTTTACTACCATCCAGAAGTTTTTACCAGAGAAAAAGGGCGATACCTACCCTTTGCTATCCGAAAGACGTAACATTGTGGTGATTGCAGATGAGGCACATCGGAGC
>WFMM01000162.1 GCA_015484595.1 Nitrospirota bacterium
CAGGAGAGGGAGAGCTCTATTTTTATGTAGATAAATACGACCATCTGGTGCTTTTAAACACCGAGGGGCTTCCTGTGTGGAGGAGTGAAAAAGACCTTGGAGGTTTTGTTAAGAGGTTTCAGAAGAAAAAGTACATAGAGATGGTGGAAAGAGGGCAGTGGTTTGTGCCGGACAGGATGATAGTGAAGGGCCGGTCAGTGATTGTTCCAGCCCGTACACCTCTTGCCAGGAAGGCACAGACCCTTGGTTACAAGGAGTCAGAGATAAGGGTTTATACAGTTTCAGGCACTCAGGTTGATGAGGTAACACTTATTACCGATATAGATGGGAAGTTGATAGACTTCAGTCTGTTTGATGAAAAGATTGCCTTTATAAACAAACCACCCTTTGGGTTGGTGCCAAAGAATCTCTTAAGGGGCAAGAGCCCCTTTGTCATATACCTTCAGATATTTTCAGTTAAATAACATAAGGAGGGAGCAGAGTGGAAAACCTTCCAAGGCATGTGGGCGTGATAATGGATGGAAATGGCCGTTGGGCACAACTCAGGGGTCTAAAGAGGATCGAAGGACACCGAAGAGGAGCAGAACGGGCAAAGGACATCATCCGTGCCTCCCTTGACCTTGGCATTGAGGTGCTTACGCTTTATGCCTTTTCCATTGAGAACTGGCAGAGGCCTGAAGATGAGGTGTCCACCCTGATGGAGCTCCTCGAGGTCTATCTTTCAAGGGAGCTTATAGACCTTATCAATGAGGGCATCAGGTTCAGGGTGATCGGAAACATAGAAAGACTTCCGCTGCAGATACAGCATATCATAAGGGATGCTGAAAAGCTCACAGAGACCAACAGCCGTCTCACCCTTGTGCTTGCTTTGAGTTACAGTGGGAGAGACGAGATTGTGCGGGCAGTTAAAAAGATTGTAAAAGCAGGGCTTGAGCCTGAAGAAATAAACGACGGCGTCTTTGACAGCTTTCTTGATACAAAGGGCCTTCCTCCGGTTGACCTTATCATCCGAACCAGTGGTGAGATGAGGATCAGTAACTTTCTCCTCTGGCAGGGTGCCTATGCAGAGCTTTACTTTACCGAGACCCTCTGGCCTGATTTCACAAAGGAGGAGTTTATGCTTGCGATACAGGACTTTCAGCGAAGGGAAAGGAGATTCGGGACTGTTCTGTCCAGTTAGCAGGTGTCTATGAGAAAGAGAGAGATAGTTGCAGCAATACTTCTTCCCCTGCTTTATCTTTACATAATGAAGCTACCACCTGTGTTCTTTCTGGCACTCCTTTCACTTGCCTGCCTGATGGCACAGTCTGAGTTTTACAGCATGTATCATGTGAAAGGTCTGAGCAGGCTGTTCGGGCTCGGCTATGGGCTTTTGTATCTGCTGCTTTCCTATCTTGGTATTCAGAATGTCCTCTTAGTGGTGGCCTTTTTCCTTCTTTCAGTTGTGATAAGGCTTTTTTCTCCTGTAAGGTCACCCGAGCATGCACTTCAGGATATGGCCCCAGAGGTGATGGGTTTTTTATACATTCCCTTTATACTGAGTCTGCTTATTTATGTCCGCCTTGTTGGGCCTGAGTGGATTATCTACACAGGCGTAACGGTCTGGGCCTCTGACAGCGTTGCCTATTATGTGGGTAAAACCCTTGGCAGGCACAGGCTTTACCCTTCAATGAGTCCAAAAAAGACAGTGGAAGGCGCCCTCGGCTCAGTGGCAGGAGGTGTGGTCTTTTCATGTATAATAAAGTATCTGCTACTTGATAAGATGGGTCTTGAAGAGGCACTGTTCCTTGGTGCAGTAATCGGAGTGATTGCTGTTGTGGGAGACCTTTCAGAGTCCATGTTCAAGCGTGACTCAGGCGTGAAAGACTCAAGTGTCCTGATACCAGGGCACGGTGGTGTGCTTGACAAACTTGACGGAATAATCTTTGCCACTCCGGTGGTCTTCCTTTTTCTGAGGTATCTGTATAGATGAAAAGGCTTTCCGTTTTAGGCTCCACAGGCTCAATTGGCAGGGCAACCCTTGACATCGTAAGGAGATATCCAGAAAGATTCAGTGTAAAGGGGCTTGCGGCTGGTTCAAACGATGAGCTTATGACTCAGCAGATTGAGGAGTTTCGCCCTGATGTTGTTGCCCTCATGGATGAAGACTCTGCTCAAAGGCTTAAGATACGGTTCAGGGAGCTTGAGGTGCTTTCAGGCAAGGAGGGCCTCGTGAGGGTGGCAACCCTTGAAGAGGTGGACTTTGTGCTTTCTGCAATTTCTGGTGCCTCGGGGCTTGTGCCAACCTACGAGGCAGTAAGGGCAGGAAAGACCATAGGGCTTGCAAACAAGGAAACACTGGTGATGGCCGGTGATCTGATAAACAGAGAGGCCCGGGCACCCATTATCCCTGTTGACAGTGAACACAGCGCCCTTTTTCAGTGCCTTCAGGGGCACAGAGCTGAGGATGTAAGAAAACTCATACTGACCGCCTCAGGTGGACCCTTCAGGGGTATGAAGAAGGAGCAGCTAAAAAATGTTACCGGTGAGGATGCCCTAAGACATCCCACATGGCAGATGGGACGGAAGATAACCATAGACTCGGCAACCCTTATGAACAAGGGGCTTGAGGTGATAGAGGCTCATCATCTCTTTGGTTTTAAGCCCGAGCAGATAGATGTGGTGATTCATCACCAGAGTATAGTGCACTCAATGGTAGAGTTCATTGACGGCTCACTGATTGCACAGCTATCATTGCCTGACATGCGTGGGCCTATAGCCTATGCCCTTTCTTATCCTGAGCGTCTGCCAGAGGTGCTTGACAGATGCAGCCTTTCGGAGCTTGGGACCCTGAGTTTTGAGGAGCCCGACATGGAGACCTTTTCCTGTTTGAGACTCTGTTACAGGGCACTCAGGATGGGTGGTACTGCTCCAACAGTGGTCAATGCTGCTGATGAAAAGGCAGTGGAGGGCTTTCTTGAGGGCTTTATTGGTTTTAACGAAATCCCTGTTATAATAGATGAGATACTCTCATTGCATCAGCCCAAAGAGGTTCAGTCAATCGAGGATGTATTAGAGGCCGACCGGTGGGCAAGGGAGAAATTTGACGAACTCATGGAGGAAAGGGTTTGACCATAATATCTGCCATAGTTTTGCTTGGTGTCTTGATCTTCGTTCACGAGCTTGGTCACTTCATTGTGGCAAAGCTATCAGGCGTAAAGGTGCTTAAGTTTTCCCTGGGCTTTGGCCCCAGGGTGGTGGGAAAACAGTTTGGTGAGACCGAGTACCTGCTTTCAGCACTTCCGCTTGGTGGATATGTAAAGATGCTTGGAGAGGAGCCTGACGAGGAGCTTCCGCCTCATGAGGCAGAGAGGGCCTTTAACCTCCAGCCTGTCAGCAAGAAGGCATTGATAGTATTTGCAGGCCCTCTTTTTAACATACTTTTTACATACATTATATTTACCCTGGTGCTTTCAGTGGGGCTTCCGATAAACATACCTGTTATAAAGAGGCTTAAGCCAACAATCGACCAGGTGGAGAAGGGATATCCTGCTCAGAAGGCAGGTCTTAAGGCAGGTGACCTGGTAAAGGAAATAGACGGCCGTCCCATTGATACATGGTTTGACCTGGTTAATGTCGTATCCCGTAGCCCCGGCAAAGAGCTTGAGTTTACGGTACAAAGGGGAGACAGACTGATAAAGCTCAGGATAACACCTATGAGGGTGGAAGAAAAAGGGCCTGGTGGTAAGAAGGTTGTTATAGGAAGGATAGGGGTCAGAAAGACAGGTGGTGGCTTTTTTGAGACCATTGAGGCCAAAGGCCTGCTTCAGGCTCCGGTGATGGGTGCGCGGGCAACCTACAGGATGGGATTTTTTATAGTTGACTCAATAAAGATGCTCGTGACAGGTGAGGTTTCATTAAAGAACCTCGGTGGACCTGTAACCATCATCAAGGAGTCAGGCAAGGCTGCCTCGGCAGGCATACTTGCATACATAATGTTTATGGCACTTCTAAGTGTAAACCTTGGCGTTTTAAACCTCCTTCCAATACCAATACTCGACGGAGGACACCTGCTGCTTTTTGCAGTGGAGGCAATGAAGGGTGAACCCCTGAACGAAAGAACTATAATAATCGTGCATAAAATAGGTTATGCAATACTGATCATACTCATGGGCTTTGCCCTTTACAATGACTTCGTAAGGATATTTACTGACTCGTAAAAACATTAACCCACTAAGTATTTAAATCCATGCAGGGGCTTGAGGAACTAAAATTAAAGCTCAGGGAGTTTGCCAGGGAGAGGGACTGGGAGAAGTTTCACTCACCGAAGAACCTATCCATGGCTCTGATAGTGGAGGCTGCTGAGCTGGTTGAGCACTTTCAGTGGCTTACACAGGCAGAAAGCCTTGAACTTCCAGAAGAAAAAATAGAGGATGTGAGGGAGGAGCTTGCCGACATACTGATATATCTTGTGAGGATTGCCGACAAGCTTGGCGTTGACCTCCTTGAGGAGGCATTCAAAAAGATAGAGAAAAATGCCCGCAAGTATCCTGCCCATCTGGTCAGGGGAAGGGCTGACAAATACACTGAATACAAATGAGCGTGCATGAACTGCAGGTGAAGATATACTACGAAGACACCGACTGTGGTGGGGTGGTCTATTACGCCAACTACCTTAAGTACCTTGAGCGTGCAAGGACTGAGATGTTTGAAGAGGCCTGCATGCCCCTTACAGAGCTTATGAAGCAGGGCATACAGTTTGTTGTGGCAGAGGCATCGCTAAGGTATCACAGGCCAGGAAGATACGGAGACCGCCTGATAGTTGAGTCCTGGATAAAACAGTTCGGCCATGTAACCATCCTTTTTGGCCACAGGGTAAAAAGGCTCAATACCTCAGAGGTGCTTGTAACCGGAGAGGTAAAGATAGCATCTGTCTCGGATGCATTGAAGCCTGTCAGACTGCCAGAGGGTATAAAAAAGGCAATGGAAAGATACAGCCTCGATGAAGCTTAAGGATAAAGAGACATTAAAGGAACTCCTGCAGACCCTCAAGAAGCAGGGCAAGAGGGTGGTCTTTACAAACGGCTGTTTTGACATACTACACGCAGGCCATGTCTCCTACTTAAGAGAGGCACGCAGTCTTGGCGATGTGCTTGTGGTAGGGGTAAACTCTGATGAATCGGTGCGGAGGCTAAAGCCAAAAAGACCCATCGTTCCCTGTGAAGAGCGCGTAGAGGTGCTTTCAGCCCTTGAGATGGTTGACTATGTGGTGGTCTTTGAAGAGGACACACCCTATGAACTGATAAAGACCCTCAAGCCTGATGTGCTTGTTAAGGGTGGTGACTGGAAGGTTCAGGACATAGTGGGCTCTGACCTTGTGCCAGAGACCTACAGTCTGCCCTACCGCGAAGGGCTTTCAACAACCGAGATAATAAACCGTATAATCAGGAGATACTGCTCCTGAGACCTGCCATGAAGCTTCCTCTTTCTGAAAAACTCCAGTCCCTTGTGTTTGATGTTGTGGAATCAGTCACAGAGGGGAAGTCCCCCGAGGTTTACAACCTCTGCACATCATCTGACGCCCTCTTTCTTGCCCTCTTAAGTGAGATAGTGCCTGAAAGGATTATCATCTCAATCGTAAAAGGCAGGTCTCATGCACGCCGCCAGATAAGGGACCTGCTTTTTTACCGGGGTCTCTTTAAGTTTGGAAAAAAGGGAAGGCTCCTTTACATTCCCCACGGCCTTGCCCCCCAGTCACTTGGCTTGAGGCTAAAGGGATTATTCGAGGCAGGACCAGGGGATGTGCTTTTTATCACCCCTGATACCCTTTACATGAATACCTACTTAAAGGATGAGTTACAAAGGAGGATTATAAAAATAGAGGCCGGAGCCGAGATTTCAAGACCTGAGCTTATAGAGGCACTACAGAGGGCAGGATACCGTCGCGTGGCAGAGGTTACAGAGCCTGGAGGTTTTTCCTACAAAAGATGGATTATAGATATCTTCCCTGCAGGTGAAGACCAGCCCATAAGGGTGGAGTTCTTCGGTGATCAGGTGGACTCTGTCAGGTTCTTTGACATTGAATCACAGGTATCAGGTGAGCCTGTCAGTGTGATAAGCATTTATCCTGCCATTGATAAGGGAGAGGGCATCATGGCAGGCTCTTACCTTATTGATAAAGGACTGTTTGTGGACTTTGTTCATTCAGAAAGGCTACCCGGGGAGGCACTGACCATAGGTGCCCACGAGATAAGGCTTGAAAAGAACAAAGCCCTGAACATGCCGGTTTTGCCTCTTACAGGGCTTGGTATCCTCAGACAGGAGCGAAGAGGGATTCAGGAGATTGCCGATAGGGTAAAGGGGCTTAAAGGAGAGTTCAGGATTGTCTTTTCCGCACTTACCACATCACAGGCTGAAAGGATAAAGGAGATACTGAAGTCCGAAGACATAATTGCCCCTCTGTTACCTCCTGAGAGGGTTTCAGAGTACGAGGGAAGTTGCGTGATCACCACCGGTGGGCTTTCCGAGGGTCTGAGGATGGATGGCCTGATACTGATCAGTGCATCTGACCTGTTTGGAAAGGCCCCTGAGTTCATAAGCACTGGAAGGTCACGGCTTTCAAAGGTGATCGAGAGGCTTGACGAAATCAGCGTTGGAGATTATGTGGTCCACAAAAAACACGGGATCGGGATATTCAGGGGGCTTAAAAAACTGAGTTCCAGGGAGGTTAACTCTGAGGTGGTGGAGATTGAATACAGAGATGGCATAAGGATTTACCTTCCAGTTCAGAACATCTCCATGCTCCAGAAATACAGGGCAGAAGAGGGCGTCATTCCAAAACTTGACCGCCCCGGTAGCCGCAACTGGGAGCGTAAGAAGGAAAGAATCAGAAAGCGGATAAAGCAGATGGCTGAGCGGCTGGTTCGGCTCTATGCCCACAGAGAGGTGCTTAAGGGTTTTGCCTTTTCAGAGGATACCGAGCTTCACAGGGAGTTTGAGTCCTTCTTTCCCTTTGAGCTTACGCCTGATCAGGAAAGAACCTGGCAGGAGGTAAAGTCTGACATGGAGTCATCCCGTCCAATGGACCGTCTGATCTGTGGTGATGTGGGCTTTGGAAAGACAGAGATCGCCATGCGGGCAGCATTCAAGGCCGTGTTTGATGGCAAACAGGTAGCAGTACTGGTGCCCACAACCCTTTTGTGTGAGCAGCACTACCGCACCTTTACTGCCCGTTTTTCTGCCTTTCCTGTGAAGATAGACTATCTGAGCCGTTTTAAAACACCTGCTGAGAGAAAACAGACCCTTAAACGGCTAAAAGAGGGAGACATTGACATCATCATAGGCACCCATGCTCTTCTTGGAAAGAGGGTGGAGTTTTTTGACCTTGGCCTTCTGGTGGTTGACGAGGAGCACCGTTTTGGTGTTACCCACAAAGAGAGGATCAAGGAGCTAAGAAAAAAGGTTGACTGCCTGAGCCTGAGCGCCACCCCAATACCCCGCACCCTGGAGATGTCCCTTTCGGGCATCAGGGAGATGTCCCTTATAGAGACCCCTCCTGAGGAGAGGCTTGCTGTAAGGGGTATTGTAACGGTCTATAACGAGAATGTGATCAGAGAGGCAATAGAGCGGGAGCTTAAACGGGGCGGGCAGGTCTTTTTTGTGCACAACAGGGTGAATGAATTGGGGGGTATTGAGCGGATGCTAAGGCGTCTTGTGCCAATGGCACGACTTTCAGTTGCCCACGGACAGATGCCAGAGCGTGAGCTTGAGGAGGTGATGCACAGGTTCGTAAACCGTGAGATTGACATACTGCTTTGTACCTCCATAATAGGCTCTGGCATAGACCTTCCATCGGCAAACACCATAATCATTAACAGGGCAGACAGGATGGGTCTGGCAGACCTGTATCAGTTAAAAGGCCGGGTTGGAAGGGGCTCTGAGGAGGCCTGGGCCTACTTCCTCATCCCACCACCCAGCACACTCACAGAGGAGGCAAGACGGAGGATCAGGGCAATAGAGGAGCTTAACTACCTCGGAGCAGGACTGAGCATTGCAATGCGTGACCTTGAGATAAGGGGTGCCGGTAATTTGCTTGGCAAGGAGCAGTCAGGACACATCCACGAAATAGGACTTGACCTTTACATGGAGATGTTAAGCAGAGAGGTGGCAAGGTTAAAGGGACAGCCCCTTGAGGAGGAATTTGAACCTGTGGTTGACCTCAGTGTGCCTGCCTTTGTGCCAGAGCAGTTTGTTGACGACACAGGCACAAGGCTTGGCATATACCGAAGACTCAGTTTGTGTAAGAGCCCTGAGGATGTTGAGCACATAAAAAAGGAGTTAGCCGACCGTTTTGGCCCACCACCAGAGGAGGTGGAAAACCTCCTTGCTGTTATGAAGATAAAAACACTTGCACGAAGGTTGAGGGCTGAAAGGATTACCGATTCGGGTAGTGCTGTAATGGTGCAGCTTCGCACAGATACGGCTCTTTCTGTGGAGCGACTGCTTGAGCTTTCTTCCAGCTTGAGGGATTTTAGACTTAAAGAGGACGGGTTTTATTTTTCCCTTCAAAGCAGAAAGACACTGCTTGAAGAAGTCACACAGGTGATGTCTTCCCTGGCCAGTGGTTTATAAAAATTTTTAATATTATCTTCAGGTTATTGATACCCCAATCTGGTAAATGTTACTTTATTTAACTTAATCCTTGAACTGTAACATAACGAAACATTTTTAATGTTTTTCAGGAGGCATGTCTTGGAAGCCAAGTTACAGAGGATACTTGAAAACTATCAGCAGACCGAGGGTAACATAATCTCCATCCTTCAGGATATTGAGGAGACCTTTGGATACCTGCCTGAGGAGGCAATAAACTGGTTTTCAAAGAGGCTCGATATCCCACCTGCCAAGTTTTTTGGTGTGGCAACCTTTTATGCACAGTTTCACCTGAAGCCAAGGGGCAAAAACATCATCACTGCCTGCTGTGGAACTGCCTGTCATGTCAAGGGCTCAGAAAGGCTCATTAACAGTCTGATAAAGGAGCTTAAGATACCAGCTGGAGAGGACACATCGGAAGACAGGGAGTTCACCGTTGAACGGGTCAACTGTGTGGGTGCCTGTAGCATTGCCCCTGTGGTGATAATAAACAAAGAGGTTCACGGAAAGATGACCCCTGATAAACTGATGAAGGAGATTAAAAAGCTTAAGTAGGAGCCTGATGGATGAAGAAGGAGATTAACATAAAGGTTTGCATGGGTACTGGCGGCCTGGCTGCAGGTGGTAAAGAGGTGATGGAGACCTTTGAGGAGGTCCTTAAAAGAGAGGGTATCCAGGCCTCTGTTGAGAAGCACTGCTCGGTCCACAAGGTGGGCTGCAGGGGATTCTGTGCAAGGGATGTGCTCGTGGATGTGATTATAGACGGTGAAAAGACCACCTATCAGTACATAAAGCCCGACATGGTGGAGCGGATAGTTCAGGAGCACATTGTCCAGGGCAGCCCTGTTGATGACTGGACGGTAAAGGATGACTATCACACATTTCACTCCAAACAGGTAAAGGTGGTTTTAGCAGACTGTGGAGAGGTTGACCCTGAAGACATCGACTCCTACATTAGTCGTGGCGGCTATGAGGCTTTAAAGAAGGTGTTTTCTCAGATGAGCCCTGAAAAGGTAATAAACACCATCGAGGCATCAGGGCTCAGGGGCCGAGGTGGTGCAGGTTTTCCCACAGGGTTTAAGTGGGACTTTGCAAGAAAGGCACAGGCTGAGCAGAAATACATAATCTGTAACGCCGACGAGGGTGACCCTGGTGCCTTTATGGACCGCTCCATAATCGAGGGTAATCCCCACTCTGTTATTGAGGGAATGATAATAGGTGCCTATGCAATTGGAGCCTCCAGGGGGTATGTTTACATAAGGGCTGAGTATCCCCTGGCTGTGGAGAGGCTTAAGCTGGCGCTCAGTCAGGCAAGACAGAGGGGATTCCTTGGTGAGGACATCCTTGGAAGTGGGTTTGGCTTTGACATAAAGATAAAACTTGGCGCAGGTGCCTTTGTCTGCGGTGAGGAAACGGCACTTATTGCATCAATAGAAGGTAAAAGGGGAATGCCAAGGCCAAAGCCGCCCTTTCCAGCTCAGAAGGGTCTCTGGGGTAAGCCCACTGTGATAAACAATGTGGAGACCCTCGCAAATGTGCCTTACATTATCCGTAACGGTGCAGAGTGGTTTGCCCGGTATGGAACAGAAAAGAGTAAGGGCACCAAGGTCTTTGCACTAACAGGAAAGGTAAACAACACTGGGCTTATAGAGGTCCCGATGGGTATAAGCCTCAGGGAGATCATCTACGATATCGGTGGTGGCATCGAGGGGGGCAGGAAACTCAAGGCAGTTCAGACAGGTGGGCCCTCTGGTGGATGCATTCCTGCTGAGTACATAGACATCCCGGTTGATTACGAGTCTCTGGCAAAGATGGGCTCCATAGTTGGCTCAGGCGGAATGGTGGTGATGGATGAGACAGACTGTATGGTAAACATCGCAAAGTACTTCCTTGAGTTTACACAGGCAGAGTCCTGCGGTAAGTGTGTTCCCTGCCGTATCGGCACGAAGAGGCTCCTTGAGATACTTACACGAATCACCGATGGGCGTGGCCGGCCTGGCGACATTGAGCTCCTAATAGAGCTTAGTGAGGATGTAAAGGCAGGCTCCCTCTGTGGTTTGGGACAGACCGCACCAAACCCTGTGCTTAGCACCATAAAGTATTTCCGTGAGGAGTACGAGGCCCACATACACGACAAACGCTGTCCTGCCGGAGTCTGTAAAAATCTGCTTACCTACACCATCCTGGAGGAGTTCTGTAAGGGCTGCACTATGTGTGCAAGGGTCTGCCCTGCTGGTGCAATCGTGGGTGAGCGAAAGCAGCCCCACAGGATAGTTCAGGAGATATGTATCAAGTGCGGTGCCTGTTTTGAGACCTGTAAGTTCAAGGCAATAAAGAAGGGATAGCGGGAATGAGTGTTGAGTGGTGAGTTTTGAGTGTTGAGTGATGGGATAAATAGAATATTTTTTTAATTGAATGGGGAATATAGATTTAATTAAAATATAAGCATGAAAACCACAATTGATATTCCAGATGATGAACTCAGGGAATTATTAAAAAACACAAGAGCGAAGACGAAAAAGGAGGCCATTCTTCAGGCAGTAAGGGAATACAATCGCAGGCAGAAGCTCAAAAGACTTGCTGACATGCTGGGCACCTTTGAGGATATTATCACGCAGGAAGAACTGCAGAAAATGAGGATGGACCATAAATGGCCCGACAGGATGTAGTGCTCGTTGATACATCAGTATGGATTGAGGCATTGAGGGTTAAGGGTGATGCTGAGATAAAAGAGAGGCTGAGGCAGTTAATACTATCTGACAGGGCTGTCTGGTGTGATGTTGTGGTGCTTGAGCTGCTAAATGGTATGAAGGGTGAACAGGAGAAAAAGAAGATTAAACAATATATAGAAGATATACGGAGTCTCGAGATTAACAGAAAGGTCTGGCAGAAGGCAAAAGAGCTGGTATTATCGTGCAGACAGAGGGGGTTCATGGTGCCTGTAACGGATATTATCATAGCAGCCTGTGGTCTCAGCCACGGGGTGCCTTTAATGTATAAAGACAGACACTTTGATATCCTATTTAGGGAGGTCCTATGATTACCCTGATGATAGATGGTAAGTATATTGAGGTGCCAGAGGGAACGACCATCCTTCAGGCAGCTCGTGAGGCAGACATCTATATCCCCACTTTGTGTGACGACCCCCGTCTTGAGCCTTACGGTGCCTGCAGGCTGTGTCTTGTGCAGGTAAAGGGCATGCCACGGCCTGTCACGGCATGCACCACTCCGGTAAGCGAGGGGATGGAGGTCGTAACAAGCACAGAACAGATAG
>WFMM01000163.1 GCA_015484595.1 Nitrospirota bacterium
TCCCTTTAGTCCTGAATGGGTGGATTTATTATTAATTGTAGTTCATCCCTTGGTGCATCAACCACCACCTTTCTTCCTTCCACCCTTAGCCTTCCCTCAGAAAAGAGTTTTATGGCATAGGGGAATATTCGGTGCTCCTGCTTAAGAATCCTCTCTGAAAGGCTCTCCTCTGTGTCGTCATGATAGGCAGGCACCACTGCCTGAATGATAATTGGTCCTGTATCAACACCCTCATCAACAAAGTGGACCGTGCAGCCCGATACCTTCACTCCGTAGTCAACGGCCTGCTTCTGTCCGTGAAGTCCAGGAAATGAGGGTAGTATGGCTGGATGGATGTTCATTATCCTCATTGGATAGGCATCTATAAGGGGCTTTCCAACCACTCTCATAAAACCGGCAAGTACCACGAGCTCCACATCCCGTCTTTTAAACTCCTCTGCAACCCTGCTGTAATACTCATCCTTTGATGCGTAATCAGAGGGCTTCATCAGGAGGTGCTCTATCCCGTTTTCCTGTGCCCTCTTTATTGCAAAGGCATCAGGGTTGTCTGTGATAAGCAGTTTTACCTCTGCCTTAAGGTAACCTGTTTTTATGGAGTCTATTATCGACTGAAAATTAGAGCCCCTTCCAGAAGCCATAACACCAAGTTTAAGCATCTTTACCCCCAATATTAAGAGAAATTCTTAATTCTAATAATTTACTATGCTGGTTAACCTCACTTCTTAATTGCCGTCTTACTTCATCTACTGAAAAATGTGGTAGTATTTTCGGTCAGGTTAGAACCTAAGTCTTTATATATTCTTTCTCTATTTTCTCTTTTGCACCAGAGGGGACCTCTATTGTTACAAAATATTCTTCAGGATATAAATAGTCTTCACCACTTTCGTCTATAATCCTGATGTGTCCTTTTATTTCACCTTCTTTAATCACAGGATATATCTTCCACTTCTCTAACGAAGCCTGATAATATTTATTTTCTATACATAAAACAAATTTATTCATTGCCCTTATAACTCATCTAAAATTCTCTTGATTTTGAATTCCTTTTTTCCAATTCCATGTGCCTCGTACCAATGTATTTCCGCTATGTATATCTGACCATCCCTTAATTTTATTTTAGCAGTTCCTTTAAGTTTTCTCCATCTACCTTTGCCATAGGTTCTTTCAAGCCTTTTGAGTTGTCTTATGGATTTTCCAATTGCAATTGTTTCTATATTTTCAATTTTTCCAAGGATGTCAAAATACAACTATAGCGATTCTCCTTCATTGCTCAGGGAGTTTTTATTCTTTTGTTACTTTATTATAGATAATCGCTATTATTGATGCACTTACGAAACCGTCGGCAAAGCCGTAAACAAGCCCTATGAAACTGCCAACAGGAGAGATACTGTAGCCAGGGTAAATGGACTCTGCGAGTGTCCTTAAAAAGAGCTCTCCATATCCTGTGTAATAGCTAATCCAGGTTGTTATAAATAGTGAAACTCCCCAGACAGTGCCAAGGGCTATTCCAAGGGCAACAGGTCTTAGTTTCATGTCACCTACCCTTCCTTTGAAAGACTGAGGTCGTAAAGTTGTTTTTTGCTTATATTGTACTGCTCAGACACCCTCTTTACAGCATCCTTTCTCCTCATACCCTTTTTCATAAGCTCAAACACCTCTGACAGTGCCTCCTCAGGCCCAAGGGGCATCTGCACAGCACCACTTAAGACTACTACATACTCACCTGCCACTACCTTGCTCTCAAGGCTTTCAAGCACCTCACTGACTCTGCCCCTTAAGACCTCTTCATTTAACTTGGTAAGCTCATGACAGAGGGCAATCTCACGGTCTCCCAGTATCTCAAGGATATCCTCAAGGGTATCCACAATCCTGTGGGGTGATTCGTAAAACACCATGGTCCTTGTTTCAAATTCGAGTTCCTTCAGTTTCTTTCTTCTTGCATTTTTATTGGCTGAGAGAAAACCAAGAAAAACAAACTCCCTGGTAGAAAGGCCAGAAACAGAAAGGGCCGTTACAAGGGCCGACGGCCCTGGCACTGGCACCAGTGGTATCCCTTCCTCTAAGGCCTTTTTTATTACCACCTCACCAGGGTCTGAAATACCCGGTGTCCCTGCATCTGTAACCAGTGCAACCGATTTGCCCGATTGAAGATGTCTTAACACCTCCTGAGCCTTCGTCTTCTCCTTTGCTCCCCAGTAACTTATAAGTGGTTTTGAGATGCCAAAGTGAGTAAGTAACTTTCTGGTATGTCTTGTGTCTTCAGCAGCTATTAAGTCAACCTCCTTCAACACCCTTAACGCCCTTAAAGTAATGTCTTCAAGGTTTCCAATTGGGGTTGAGACAATGTATAAGAGCCCCTTTTTCATGATGATTAAATATTAATTCTGCCCATTACAATGTGCAGATCTTTAGTGTTTAATACAACAAACCAAAATTTTTAGTTACTCCCCGTCTTTCTTAAGAAACTGTTTATCCACATTATGTGACTTTGCTCTTCGTTTATAATCTCATCGAGTATCTCTTTTTCTTTTACCGCTTTTCTCAGACCAATGTAATAAAGCAGGGTCTCCTTCTCAAACTGAAGGGCAAACTCTGCTGCCTCCTGAACGGATTTTATGTTTTTTATGCGATCCATGGCCTTTCCAGAGGCAAGAAAAAACTCACTCTCAACAAAGGCCCTCATATACTCTGATACATCATCCCAGCCCTCGGGCTCCTCATCACCGATTATATCAAATAGCTCTTTAAACCTCTGCTCATGAACGAGTTCTTTGTCTGCAAGGGTCTTAAAAAGTTTTGCAAGCTGCTCATCATCCTTGAACTTCTCAGCCATCTCAGAGTAATAGTCGTAACCAAGCCTTTCTGTTCTTACAGCCTGCTCTACAACCTCTCTTACGGAAAACCTCTCTGCCATAAAGACCTCCTGAATATGTTAGTGTATTAGTATATTGGTCAACTGAATTAATTTGGTATATATAATACTCTATTTGTTCAGTTCTTTTACATAGGCCCTGAGTTTTCTGTCCGCTGAAATTATCTTGTCAGCCTTCTCACCCCTTATGCTCCAGCTGTAGGCACCCTTTGAGTTTCTCCTGAGCTCAATACGAACAGGTTTTTCAGGGATTACCTGTAATATCCTGTTATCCCTGCCTTCCTTAAAGGTTCCGTCTTCAGCACCGCCTTTATATCCACAGCTCATCACAAAAAACAAAAGGACAATCACCAATAAACATATCCTCTTATTCATCACCTGCTCCCGTCTTTTTCCAATATATTCTAAGTCCTGAATAAACACCAAAACTTAGAGGGTGTAGGTGTTTAGTTTTTAGTGCATAGTTTTTAGTGTTTAGTGAAGAAACTAACTCAACACTCAACACTATCTACCCCTCCAACACCAATCAATGCTACCAACGTAATAACCAATAACTAATACACCAATACACCAATATACCAATTTCTAATTTCAAATTTCTAATTTCTAATTTCTAAATCCTAAACCTTACAGGGTGTAGGGTGTAGCGTGCAGGGGGTATAAAGACAGGGTGCAGGGAGTAGGGGGTAGGGATAAAAAACACACCCCGTCCAAACCCCGGTCACGGCTACCAACGCTATTAACCCTATAAACGCAATTAACGCAATAAACTCAAAGAACGCAAAGAACGCAATCAACGCTAATAACTCCTGTACCTGTTAGTGATAGGAAATCGTCTGTCTCTTCCAAAGGCTCGGGGAGTAATCTTTATCCCCGGTGGTGCCTGTCGTCTTTTGTATTCACTACGGTCAATCATCCTGATAACCCTTTTTGAGCATTCAATCTCGCATCCAAGGTTTATAATCTCATCAAAGCTTCTGTCCTCCTCCACATAGGCCTTAAGAATGGGATCAAGAACCTCGTAGGGAGGCAGTGTATCGGTGTCTTTCTGGTCTGGTTTAAGCTCAGCCGAGGGCTCCTTCCAGAGCACCCTTTCAGGTATAAGAGAAAAGCCTGCCTTTTTGTTCCTCCACTCAGCAAGTCTGTAAACCATGGTTTTTGGGACATCCTTTATCACAGCAAATCCACCAGCCATGTCACCATACAGGGTGGCATAACCTACTGACATCTCCGATTTATTCCCGGTGGTCAGCACGAGCCAGCCGAATTTATTAGAGATTGCCATGAGCAGATTGCCTCTTATACGAGCCTGGATGTTTTCCTCAGCAACGCCTGGCTCTGTGTCTTTGAATATCTCTTTCAGTGCTTCAAGGTACTGGTGAAAGACCTCTGTAATTGGTATCTCAAACACCTTTATACCCAGATTTTTGACAAGCTGATAGGCATCCTCCCTACTTTCATCAGATGTAAACTCAGAGGGCATAAAAACACCCTGAACCATCTCCTGTCCAAGGGCATCAACCGCTATGGTTGCAACCAGTGAAGAGTCGATACCACCGCTTAAGCCAATCAACACATGGTTAAATCCATTCTTTCTAACATAATCCCGGGTTCCAAGCACCAGGGCATTGTATATCTCTTCCTCCTCTGATAGCGGCCTTTCAGGTTTGGAAGGCTTGATAAGTTCCTTTTTCCCTGATTTTCCTCTTTCATGCACTATTATCCTCTGGCAGTCTTCCTCGCCTATGTAAAAGACCTCCTGTCTTCTTCTTGGGTCATGAAGCCTGCTCATAAAAACAGCATCAAGGTCAAGGTCAAGGATGATTAGCTCCTCCTCAAACTGTTTTCCCCTGTAAATTACATTTCCTTTCTGATCGAGCACAAGGCTGTGCCCGTCAAAAACCAGCTCATCCTGCCCTCCAACTGCGTTCAGGTAGGCAACTATCACAAGGTTATCCGATGCCCTTGTGGCAAGCATTCTTTCTCTGAAGGCTGGTTTTCCCAGATGATAGGGCGAGGCGTTTATGTTAATTATCAGCTCAGCACCGCAAAGCGCCTGTGTCCTCGCTGGACCGTCAGGATACCATATATCCTCACAGATGTTTACACCAAACACCGTGTCTGAGGCTTTGTATATCTTCGGGGCATTGCCCTTCTGAAAGTACCTCATCTCATCAAAAACACTGTAGTTTGGCAAAAACATCTTATGGTACACATCAACCACCCTTGAGTTATTCATCACAAAGGCTGCATTGTATATGTCGCTGTCTTTGTCCACTGCCCCTACCACAACCACTATGTCCTTGACCGTGTTTTTTATCTCCCTTATAGCATGCAGGTTGTCTTCTATGAACTGGGGTTTTAAAAGTAGGTCTTCAGGTGGATAACCTGTAACAGCAAGCTCTGGAAAGGCAACTATCTCTGCCCCTCTATCTGTGGCCTCATTGATTAGCTGGATTATCCTTTTAGTGTTACCCTCAATATCACCAACGGTTGTGTTAATCTGTGCAAGGGCAAGCCTCAGCGTCTTCATCCTTTCTCCTGATTGATATGATTCTGTTTTATATCATAACACTATCTGTATCGGCTCTTAGCTGTAAGCAAAAAAGAGTAGTTATGAAATGATTTTTAAATATCTATCTAAATCCATAGCACCATGAAAAATTCCTAAAACATCTATTACATCACCTTCTCTTACAAGATAGGCTATCCGATAATGTCCATAAAGCAATATCCTAATCTCTCCCTCCTTCTCTTCTTTGTATTTATAACCAATTTTTGGAAAATCCTTTAAGAGTTGAACCTTATTAAAAATTCCATCAACAACCTTTTTAGCAGCATCTCTATTATCTTTAGCAATATACTCATAAATTTCTCTCAGTCACTTCTCTGCCTCAAGAGTCCATCTTATTTTTGCCATGAATTAATTCTCTTCTTCATCTCCTCATTGCTGATTAACATTCCCTTGCGTGAATCTTCTATTCCTTTTTCAACCATTCTTTCAAAAACCAGTTCTCGTAAAATTTCTTCATAAGAAGCATCATCAGGCTGATCCTGAATAATTTTTGCCATTATCTCTTTTGCAGTAGCCATGTTAGTCTCCTATTGGATTTTATTTATTTTATCATAACAGATTATATGAAAATATAACTTTCTGCGGCAACCATCCCTCAGTTACACCTACGAGGTGGAAACAAGGGCCTTAAGGAGAAAATAGACTCCAAGGGCTATGATGATAAAGGAGGAAATCCTGTATAAAGACTCTCTAAAACGCTGCCTGAGAAATCCCACCGCACGGCCAAACAGCAGAAGTGAAGGCATAGTCCCCGCGCCAAAAAGCCCCATCAGTACTGCGCCTTCAAGCATTGCCTCAGTGTGTGAGCCTGCATCCATTGATGCCCTTAGGACGACCATCAAGGTGGTATAAACAAGCCCGCAGGGGATGAAACCCATCACAATCCCTAAGGGGAAAAGGGTTCCCTCAGTTAAAGAACTGTTTAAAAGGCCTGAAATCCTGGTGACCACGCCTGTAAGGGCATTGTTTTCAATACGGTTTATCAGCACTTTGAACACACCTAACATTGAAAGCCCCATAATTATTATCAAAAGACCTGCAGCAACCATGACGGCCTTCTGCAGAGGTTCAATCCCTGAGGCAACCTTTAAAAAGGAGCCGCTGAAACCAACAAGTGCACCAAGAAAGGTATATGTAAAGACCCTGCCTGTGTTATAGATTAAATGGGGAAGAAGTGCCGGTCTGCTCATCTTCATTGAGTATGTGGCAACAAGAGGACCACACATCCCTATACAGTGACCAAACCCACCTCCAAGCCCGGTAAGAAACACCACGGCATAGATGCTTTTTTCCATATCAGCCCCTGTTGCCAAGGTCAAATGTAAAGCTCACCTTACCGATTTTATCGAGAACCACATTGGCTCTCCAGATGGTTTTTCCACTTGGACACCTAACGATAACTCCGGTTCCCTCGTAGACTCCCTTACTAATCCTTTTAAGATTGACGAAGTTTTCCCCCATCTCCATACCAGGCATCTCAAGAAACAGTTTTATTCTATCCTGGTCATACTGGATATCCCTTAACCTCACCCTGAACAGTAACCTCCTCATTGTCCGTACCGGGCGAGGGGTAATCTCAAAGGATATACTTCCATTTCCTATGGCCCTGGTGCAGGCACCTTTGTTGATATCACAGTCAACGGAAGGCCCTTTCTTAGAGCAAGAAAAAAGAAAAACAGCCACCACAAGGGTTAACAGGAGGGCTATTTTATGTCGAGCTTCCATATCTTCTCTGTTTCAATGCTTTTGTGCTTTATCATCAATCTCATATACCACTGACCCTTGTGAGGAAAATCAATGTTTGCAGTGTATGTGCCAGGCGAGTCCTCCTTTAACAAAAACGCTCTGTCCTCCTTCGTGTTTGAAATCCATTCCCTTATAAGCATGACCTTTGCTCCTGTTAAAAGACCTTCTTTAGTTTTTAAACGAACCACTATTGGTTTACCCTTTCCATCAGGCTCCTTGAGTATCTGCACTTTTAAACCAAGGGTATCCTCCTTTTTTTTCAGGTCAAAAAATCTCTTTGACTTTTCGTAGTAATGCTCCTCTATCAATCCATCGTGCGTCTTGAAGGCCATGTAAAATGTAAAGGCCATAAGAAGCAGAAAGACACCGTAAATTATGTAGATAAACCTCTTCATAGAAAGCCCACCTTTCTCTTCAGTCTTATTCCATCACCCTCAAGGATAAATGTTACAGTATCCGAACTCCCAACCCGTCTGACCATCACCCTGCCTCTTTTTGAACCAAAGGGTGGAAGTATCACCTCAGAGTTACCCACCAGTTTGAATGGCCCCTTAAGAGACAGCCTGAAGGTAAACTCTCTATGGGTGTTATTGTAAAGGGAATAGGTATAGCTGTTAAGGTTCTTTACAGGAGGATTGGGATTTCTTGCAATTACAAACTCTACCTTTGGTCGTGTAATAAAAAGCACTATCAGAACTGCTGAAACCACAAGGGTCAGCATTGCAAAAATAAGGTTTTTAAGCCTCCAGGGCCTTCCTCTGTAAGAAATAAAGGGTCTTATGCCTCTTTTTTCTGTCATGCTCACACAGGCATCAATACACTCGGCACAGGCAACGCATTCCCTTCTAAGACCCTTCTTGATATCTATCCCCACAGGGCATACCCGTGCACACTTGTCACAACCCATACAGCTTTCACCCTGCCTGTCCTCAAAGGCAATCACCAGGGTATCACTGTCAAAAAGTCCGCTCTGAAGCATCGAGTAAGGGCATATGGTCTTACAAAAGGTGCGGCCAAGAAATGCAAGCTCTCCGTATATCACTGCCCAGAGCGCAAAGAAGAACACAGTGATAGTCTTTGAAACAAAAAGAGAGCCTATCATCTCTGCAGGTGGAACGAAATACCAAATAAGGGTCATTGATACAAGTGCAGAAAGGGGTAGAAGAACTAATTTCTGAAATAGTTCCCTTCTGTAAGGATTAAGCCGGAAAAAACCTGCTATGTCTGATGAAAAGTCAAGAAGTACTGTCTGAGGACACAACCATCCACACCAGACCCTGCCAAAGATGGTGGTTATGTACACTATGAGCAGAAGCAGCAGTATTATAAGTACGAGGACGAGATAGAACTCCTTTATCCATACCACCGTGCCGAAGAAATGGAGCTTGAGCTCGCCAATGTCAAACCTCAGTGCACTCTGGCCATTTATCCTTACAAAGGGAAGCCCAACCACAAACAGGGCCTGAAGCAGTTCAACAACCCTTCTATATCTTTTCCACAATCCTATTTCACCTCTTCCTCAAAACTACCTCGATCCTCCCTTGTTTTACTTGCTTCAAAGACATCAAAGATTTTTAGATCCTTGGTATAGTATTTTACTTTATATTTTGTTATGTTTGTAAGTCTTTTCAGAATATCATCAATCCTGTAACAGCTACTTAAAGCAGTTTCAAGATACATCTCCACATCTGTATTATGCTCTTGCAGTTCATCTCTTAGTAGAGCTATTGCACCAATTAGTACTTGAAGGGGTTGCCTGATTTCATGAGCCGCAGCTCCTGAAAGTTTCACTACCGCATCAAGCTTCTCTGCTGTTACATCCTTTAAAAGCACAATCTCCCATATCTCTTCAGGCTCCCGCTTTTCAATGAATGAAGAACTTACAGAAACTACTCGTTCACCTATTACATATTCCTTAGGCTTTTGAAGAAATTCCTTTGCATTTTTGTAAGAAATACAGTCAATACAGTTTTTGCACTTTTTATCAGCCGTGCCATACTTTGAAAGTAACCAGCATCTGCAACAGTAAGAACCATATTCAGGACAATCGATTCCCTCCTGACAGCCAAAATTCTCCCAGCAGAAAGGGCCTTTGAATTCTCTATCACTTCTGAAAATGGCCTTTCTCAGTTCGTTTTCATTTCTAAGAGAAAAGATCTCTTTGCCTAAAATAGTATCGTCAATCGAAAGTAAACTTTTCAGTGCGCTGTTTATATGAATTATTCTTCCGTCGTTGTCAAGGAAGAGCACCCCGTCAGAAATATTTTCAAGCACTGTCTCAAGCTCTCTCTTTTTTCTGTCAAGCTGTCTCTGTCGCTTTATCCTTTCGGTAACATCCCGAAACACCTCTATTCCGCCAGTTATCTCGCCTTTTTGTCCTTTTAAAGGAGAGGTCATCACCTCAACCATGATCCTTTTACCGTCCTTTCTTTTAAGAGAAATAACCTCAGGACCATAGGTTCTTCCAAGTTGCATTGACTTCACTAATGGACACCTTTCCAGACACAGTAATTCACCTGTCTCATCGGTATGCTGTAAAATGTTATCATAGCAACTTTTACCTATAACCTCTTCAGCTTTGTAGCCGGTGATCTTTTCTGATGCTCTGTTCCAGAATAGAAACCTTCTGTCTCTGTCAGTAACATAAATACCTTCATTTGCTGAATTTAGGACAGCCTTTAAATAGGAGAGTTCGGCTTTTAAGTGATTGACAAGCCTGTTTTTTTTGCGCATTAAAATAAAAAAATAATAGAAGGCACCAGTAGTAGCAGCCAAAAGGATAGAAAAAATTAACAGTTTCATTTTAAATTATTAGATCGCAAGGAGGCAGGTAAAACCTGCCTCCGGCACTTTAAAAGTCAAGGTGTCTTTCCGTATTCCCGCACAGAATCAATATATGCAAGGACCTTCCATATCCTGTCTCTACCAAGCTGTTGCTCAAAGGGTGGCATACCTCCTCCTCTTCCCTTGGCCACGGTTAAGTATTTCTTATCGTCCGTCTCACCATATTTAAGATGGCCTGTAAGGTCAGGACCTACCCCGCCTTTTAGGTTTTCACCATGACAGACGGCACAGTTTGCCATAAATATGCCTTTGCCCTCAGCTATTGCCTTATCGTTGTGTTCATAGGGGTTTTCAGTGGGTACCTCCACTTTTGTTGCTTTGTGTTTTTTTACATCCTCTTCATAAACCTTGTAGTAGGACCAACCACTAATCTGGGGAGTGTAACTGGCTATATACCAGACAAGCCAAATGATCACGCCTATATAAAATATAAGCCATCCCCTTGGTATCTTTTTATTTGATTCCTTGATGCCATCACATTCAGCCATCCTTTCACCTCCATCTTTAAAAAAATTCTAACCTCTAAATCTAAAATCTTAAATCTTAAATCTGAAATTTTAAATCCCTTCATCCTTCATCGTCGTCCTTTAGCATCCTGTATTTAGGCTCTTCAACCTTTTTCTTCCGCTTTGGCCTGTAATAATGAAACATTATCCATATAAATGTAAGAACAAGGGTAGCCCCAAATATCAGATAAGCCCATCCATTCCAGCCCATCACTTCTCCTGTAAAGACCTTATATAGGTGATTACCTTCCATATCTTATCAGTGCCAAGGGCATTCTGCCATGGAGGCATCCCACCAGGGCGTCCCTTGGATATGGTTGTAAAGAGGTCCTGGTCAGAGCTTCCATATTTCCATTCCCTGTCTCTCAGATTTGGACCAATACCACCTGTTGCGTCCTTTCCGTGGCAAGGGGCACAGTTGCCCTGAAAGATACTTTCACCCTCCTTTGCAGCCTCTGCATTTCCATCATAGGGGTTTTTCAATGTAGTTGCAGCCTCTGCGACCTGCGTAAGACCCCTTTGCTTAAGCCTTTTTACATCCCTTCCAAGCTTCTGTAGATAAGCCACAAGGGCATCCATCTCAGTAAGCTCACCCCTTAACTCAGGTGGCGTTACGGCATCTCTTGCCTGCTTTGCAGGATAATCAGGTGAGGTAACCTTTGCCTTATAAGCCTCAATCTGTTTCTGAACCTCCTGCTTTGTATAACCATAGCCAAGCACAGAAACCTTTTTAAAGCTGTATGTGGTATCAAGCTTTCTCTTAGCAAGCCATGCATAGGACGGCATTATGGATTTTGGAAACATCTCCTGAGGGTTCTTAAAGTGCACATAATGCCAGGAATCAGGGTACTTGCCACCAACCCTGTTCAGGTCAGGCCCTATGCGCCTTGAGCCCCAGAGAAAAGGTCTGTCGTAGGCAAACTCCTCTGGCTTTGAGTACTCTCCATAACGTGCCACTTCAGTTCTCAATGGCCTGACAGTCTGTGTATGGCAGTTGTTACATCCCTCTCTGATATAAATATCCCTTCCTTCAAGCTCCACTGCAGTGTATGGCTTAATGTAATCACTTACAGGCTGAGTTGAGGGAAGCATAAGGGGTAAAAACATGGTAACAAAAGTTCCTATGAGGATCACCACCACTGAAAGTATTGCAAATGTTATGGGTTTGTTCTCTATTGACATGGCACCCTCCTTTCTCAGACAGTCTGTGGCTCGGGTTCGGTAAGGGTTTCAGGCTCTTTACGCGCTGTCATCACAAGGTTGTAAGCAAAGACCAGAATACCCACAAAGTAAATCAGTCCGCCCACTAACCTGATTATCCAGTAAGGGTGCATTGCAGCCACTACCTCAACAAAGCTATAGGTCAGCGAACCATCTGGATTTGTGGCCTTCCACATTGCACCCTGCTGTATACCAGCAATCCAGAGTGTTACAGTATAAAGGAGCTGACCTATCAATATAAGATAAAAATGCAGATTTGCAAGTTTTATGCTGTATATCTCCTTTTTGTTGTAAATCCTTGGAAACATGTAATAGATAGAGGCAGATATTATCATGGTCACCCATCCCATGGTGCCCATGTGCACATGACCTATTACCCAGTCTGTATAATGGAAAAAGGCGGTAAGGGTTCTCAGGCCCTGAGTTGGGCCCTGAACGGTCTGCAGCCCATAAAAGGTTATGCCAAAGATAAAGAACTTGGTCAGATAGTTTGACCTCATCAGATCCCATCTTCCTCTTAATGTGTAATAACCATTGACCACAGAGCCCCAGGATGGTGCAATCAGAAAGATACTAAAGGCAATACCAACGGTCTGAATCCACTCAGGAAGTGGCGTGAGCATCAGGTGGTGTGCACCTGTCCAGAGGTAACCAAAAACAAGTGACCAGAAAGAGATGATCGATAGCCTGTGGCTGTATATTGGAAGATTGGTGGATTTAGGCAGAAAGTAATAAAACATGGCAAGTATTGGCACGGTAAACACAAAGCCCACTGCATTATGACCATACCACCACTCAACATTAGCATCGTTTGCCCCTGCATACAGTGAATAGGATTTAAAAAGATTAACAGGAACCTCAAGGTTGTTCACTATGTACAGGACCGCTACGGTAACAGTCATTGCAATTATGTACCAGAGCGAGATATACATCTGTTTTTCCTTCCTTTTGATCAGGGTGGCAAAGACATTGATTGCAAATATAACCCACATGATGACTACCACCACATCAAGGGGCCATTCAAGCTCTGCGTATTCTTTGGATGTGTTCATTCCTGCAAAGAGACTCAATGCTGCAAGGGCAATCGCAATGTTAAACAGGTAAAGGTGGAACTTAGCAAGCCCGGGAAAGGCAATCCTCGTCCTTGTAAGCCTCTGAAGCATATAGTAGGTACAGGCAAAGATACCCGCAAGCCCAAAACCAAAGGCAAGTCCATTGGTGTGAACCACCCTTAACCTGCCAAAGGTCAACCAGGGGGTAATATTCAGCTTAGGCATCACCATCTCAGCTGCAAGCCAGAGCCCGACCAGAAGGCCAACGATCAACCAGAACATGGCTGAGTAGGCGAACCCCCTGACCACCGAGTAATCATAACCGTTTTCCCTCATGCCCATCCTCCTTTAAAGATTCTTTTCCCCCTATGGGGTATTAAGGTTAATTAGGTCTTTAAGTGTATATCTTTTCAAGCTCTCTGCAAATATGTCCCTTAGTTCAACCCATATAGGATGAACACTGCACTGTGAAACCCTGTCGCAACTGTTCTTGTCCACAACACAAATGTTCAAAGAAAGGGGACCTTCAATTGCCTCGATTATGTCAAGAAGGGAAATCTCGGAAGGCTCTCTTGTAAGGAAATAACCACCCTTAACCCCCCTTTTCGATTTCACCAGCCCTGCCCTCTGGAGTTTCTGCATTATCTTTGCTGCAAAGGTCCTTGGAACGGATTGAGCCTCAGAAATGTCACCAACCACTGCAGATCCACTCTCACTTGCAGCAATATACAACATACACCTTATGGCGTAATCGGTCTCTCTGGTGATTTGCACTTCAAGCCCCCACTTTCAGGACTAATTTTATCCTGTTTTTAATTTACTGTCAAACCCTCTCTTTAGCAAATATTCTTTTTTAGGATTATTTTTCTCCTATTTTCTTCTTTTTGTGCATCTTTTTTAAGTTTCATTCAGTAGAATTCCATTAAAAGCGATTCTACTGTCTCAACTTTCCCCTCTTTTCTGACGAGTGGTTCTTCCCTGATGACAGGCACCCTGTCCTCAAAGGTGGGTCTTTGGTTTCTGTAAATAATTCCAGTTGGTATTCTGTCACCCCACTGAAGGGCTGTTTTAAAGGCCATCTCACGGTCTTCTGGGTCGTAATCATCGGGCAGTCTGTAAACCCTTTCAGAGTACCACTGATAGGTATTTATCCTGTTAAAAGTAACGCAGGGCTGAAGGATGTCAAGAAGGGCAAAGCCCCTGTGTTTTATAGCCTCAATCATTAAATGCTTTAGATATTCCCTGTCGCCCGCATATCCTCTTGCCACAAAGCTACAATCAAGCGCCACAGCAAGTGCAATGGGGTTTAGTGGTTCTGACAGACTTCCAAAGGGCTGTGTCTTTGAGGGCATTCCTTCAAGTGATGTGGGTGATGCCTGCCCCTTCGTAAGTCCGTAAATCTGGTTGTTGTGCACAAAGAGCTTTACACCTATGTTTCTTCTTATTGCATGAATCAGGTGGTTTCCTCCCTCACCGTAGCAGTCACCATCGCCTGCCACTGCAATCACATGCATCTCATGATTGGCAAGCCTTATACCTGTTGCTACGGGAAGTGTTCTTCCGTGAAGACCGTTGAAGGTATTGCATCTCATGTAATGTGGCAGTTTTCCTGCCTGCCCTATACCTGAGACAAGGGTAATCTCATGGGGTCTTATCTCTAATTCAGAAAGTGCATCCTTTACTGTCTCAAGTATTGAGAAGTTTCCACATCCAGGGCACCAGGCAGGCACCTGTCCTTTATAAAGCTCTCGGTCAATCATACACGCATCATTCCTCAAATCTGAAATCTAAAATCTGAAATCTTAAATCAGAAATCCTAAATCCTTTTTGTAACCTCCTCTGTAAGTTCCTCTATCATAAAAGGACGGCCATCGTACTTCAGTATGTGTTCATCAAAGCTTATACCTGTCTCAGCCCTGAAGTATCTTGAAAACTGGGCAGTAGCGTTTTGTTCAACCAAGATGGTCTTTTTGGCATTAACGATTACTTTAAGAAATTCCCTGTCATCAGGAAAGGGATAGAGCTGGCTAAAGTGTAACATCCCAATAGAGTAAGTCCTGGAGAGCCTGTCCACCGCATCCCTTAAAAGGCCATAGGTCGAGCCCCACCCGATCAGCAGATACTCTGGTGACCCTGCACCGTAAAGCTCTGGTGGTGAAACCTCCTTTTTTAATGCATCCAGTTTTTTAAGCCTCTTTCTAACCATCCTTGTTCTTGTTTCAGAATCCTCTATAATGTGGCCATCTTCATCGTGCTCATCACTGTCGGTTACTACCACATGCTCAGCATCCCCTGGCACTGCAAGTGGCGATACTCCGTTTTCGGTGATCTGATGCCTTCTGTATTCCTTCAATCCTCTGAAATCCTCACCACGAATCCTGTAGTCCTTGTAATTAAGCCTCTTAAGATCAAGCCCTTCGTAACTCCACTGTGAGTCTGCAAGATACTGATCAGAAAGTATGAGGACCGGTATCTGGTACTTCTCTGCCAGTTCAAAGGCCCTGCTCGTAAGGTAAAATGCCTGCTCAGGGTTTCCAGGGGCAAAGACCACACGGGGAAACTCTCCATGTCCTGCATGAAGCAAAAACAAAAGGTCTGCCTGCTCTGTCCTTGTTGGAAGTCCAGTGGCAGGACCAGGCCTCTGAACCTCTGCAATCACTATGGGGGTCTCGGTCATTCCAGCAAGAGATAGCCCCTCAACCATGAGGGCAAAGCCACCACCAGAGGTTCCAGTCATTGCCCTCACGCCTGCAAAGGAGGCGCCAAGTGCCATGTTTATAGCTGATATCTCATCCTCTGCCTGCTCAACCACTATCCCGAAATCCTTAGCCTTTGAGGCTATATAGATCATTATCCCGGTTGAAGGTGTCATGGGATAGGCAGAGTAAAATCTGCATCCACTTGCCACTGCAGAAAGCCCTATTGCCTGATTGCCATTTATAAGCATTCTTCCGCTTTCAGCTTTAAGGGGAACCGAGAAATTGCATTTCAGACATTTTGTTACGGCATAATCATAGCCTGCCCTTGAGGCCTCTATGTTCTTACTTATCACATCCTCGCCCTTTTTCTTAAAGGTCTCCTTGATTATCTCCTCAAAGAGGTCAGGCTCCATCCCGAGCATACCAAGCACTGAAGCAGTTGCCACAGTGTTTGCCATTACTGTGGTTCCGGTCTTGTCCTTTGATATACCTTCAAAGGGGACATGTAAAAAAGAGTCTCCATCAAAGGTCTTTTTTACAAAATCCTTGTCATAAACCACCATTCCGTGCTCACTCAGCCTTTCTGAGTGAATCTCAATACTTTCAAGATTGAGCGCAACCAGGAGGTCAATGGTCTTTTTCGATGAATGAATCGGCGTGTCAGAAAACCTTATCTGATAAAAGTTGTGCCCCCCTCTTATTCTTGACATGTAGTCCTGATGGCTAAACACATGAAAGCCTGCACGGGCAAAAACCTTTGAAAGCATCCCTCCGATGGTCTGTATTCCCTGACCAGCCTCACCACCAATCAAAACCGTATAATCCATATATTGACTATATCACATTTTCCATCAGTTTTCTACCCCTGAAAATCAATGTGAGGAAGGCTCCCTCAACATACTGGTGTATAAGCATCACATTGGAGGAAAGCTCTTTAATAACAAAGTCAAGGAATTCTCCTGGCTTTACGAGGTTAAGCTGAACATCCCTTGTTTTTTGATGCCCAGTAAGGAGGTCAACTATCAGTACCCTGTCAGTAAGGCTATAGAGTTTTTTAAGAGAGCCCTTTAAAGTTTCGTCAATACCTGCCACCCTTAAGTTAAAAACCCCGCAGGCAACCACTGCATCAAACCGCTCAGAGATTTCCTCTTCTTCAATATCAGTACAGATAAACCCTGCATCAGGGAACCGCTCCTTTGCCCTTTTTATTACAGCCTCGTTTATATCAATACCTGTGTAGTTAATTTTAAGCCCTTGCCTTTTCAGGTGTTCGTAAAGGTCTCCAAAGCCACAGCCAAAGTCAAGTAGGGTCCTAGGATTAATCTTTTTAAGGAGCTTTGTTATAGTCTGATAACGGGAGGTCTGTCCCTCTTTAGTCCATCTTAATGCCTCAGGGGAGTGGCCAAACCTTTTGATGTGCAGGTTGTAGAACTCTATAAGTTCCCTTTTTCCAAGGCTATCCATCAGAATGAACCTCCCTGCGACAAGCCGCAGGGCATCAGAAA
This sequence comes from Nitrospirota bacterium, assembly GCA_015484595.1. Taxonomy (GTDB): domain Bacteria; phylum Nitrospirota; class Thermodesulfovibrionia; order Thermodesulfovibrionales; family JdFR-85; genus JAADIE01. The sequence goes on from WFMM01000163.1 coordinate 17,021, forward strand.
TCAAAAATTGAAGTGGTGCCGGAGGCCGGACTCGAACCGGCACGGAGCTATGCCCCGAGGGATTTTAAGTCCCTTGCGTCTACCAATTCCGCCACTCCGGCAGTGCTGAAAAGCTATTGATATTAAAATATTTTTTTCTGGTGTGTCAAGAGAGATAGGGTAATAAACCACTAAGATATCAAAGATACCCTGTGGTCATTAAGCTTCTGGAGGTTTAACTGTGCTGAAGGGACATTTACTCTGTCAGATTTCTCTACCATCCTCTCAGAGGATAAACCATCATCAACTCTGAACCACTCAATGTTCTCCTTTAACCTGCCCGACAGGGACGCCAGTTCAAGAGATACATCCTTTAACTGATGCATTGCATTGACTGTTTCGTTTATCCCTGTGGAGATCTCATTCATATTCTGCACTATCTGCTCTGCTGCAGAGGATTGCTCGTCAGTGGCTGCTGCTATATGCTGAACCATCTCACTGGCCTTAATAGAAACCGCTTTAATAGATTTGAGGGACTGGCTGATCATATCCATAACCCTTACTCCCTTTTCAACTTCGTCCTTGCTATTCTTAACAACCACTACAGACTGCTCTGCCTCATTCTGAATTATGCGAATCTTTTGAGCGATCTCATCAGATGACTTGGCAGTCTTTTCTGCAAGCTTCCTCACTTCATCAGCCACTACGGCAAACCCCCTTCCATGCTCACCCGCCCTCGCTGCCTCGATGGCAGCATTAAGTGCCAGGAGGTTAGTCTGCTCTGCAATATCTGTGATAACGGAGATGATCTCTCCAATTTCTTCAGAACTCTTTCCAAGAGTCTCTATGGTCTCAGCAGCATTATTCACTACCCCTGCGATCTTTCTTATCTCTTCTGCTGCATCTTCTGCCAGCTCCATGCTTGTTGTGGCAACATCCACTGCATCCTTCGAAGCCTTTGCTGCCTCTGCAGCGCTTCTTGCTACATCCATTACCGTTTGTGACATCTCAGTGGCAGCAGCTACCACCTGTTCTACCTGGCCTGATTGTGCACTTGTCGTAGCCGACAGGGTATCAGCTGTAGAGGAAAGCTCTTCAGCTGAGGAGGCAAGATTTAATATGCCCTCCTTTATCTGTCTGATTGAGCTCCTTATTCTCTGCCCCATCGTCCTGAAGGCATCTGCCATCTGACCAAGTTCATCCCTGCCTCTTGATGTTATCTTGATATCACTAAACAATCCTTCTGACATCTGAAGTGATGCGCGGGATACATCATTAACAGGCCTTACGATTGCACCGGTTAGCAAAAACGAAATACCAATAAGCAACAGAATTACAACAGAGCCGCCTATTAAATAACCCTTTCTTATAAGGTCAGACTCATTTTTCATATCCCTTACCAGTTTTGGGTATACAGTACGCAGGATCTGTAGTGGGGTGCCCGTCTGATCCATGATATTATAATAGAGTTCTTCAAGGTCTCCATTTATAATTTCCTCTACTTTATCCGTATTCCCCTGGGCAACATAGGGCAAAACCCTGTCCATCAGTAGTTTTTTGTACTGGTTCCAGGATTTGTTTGAATCCTTTATAGATGAAAAGATGGGAACCGCCCTGTCAAGTGAATGGCATGAGCCACAGTAAAGGTCACCCCTCTTATCTGGTTTAAAGGCTCCCTTTTGTACCTCCTTATACAGTGCATCCGTTCTGTTTATAATAGACTCGATATTCTTTGTAACATCCCTGTCATAGCTATAGATCTGTGAGTAAAACAAACCTCTGACGAGGTTAACATTCATGCGTATCCTTGCCAGATTGTCTATCGTGTTTCTCTTCAGATCAATCCCTCTGTAGATTCTGCCTCCCACCTGAACCCTTAAAAAACTCCACTGACCAATGATTATTCCAGCCACACAAGCGACGACGATACCGCCAAAGATAACAAAAAACTTCTTCCTTATAGAGAGATTTAAAAACCATTTCATAGCCTTACCTCGCTTTTATGGTATAGTCCTTATAAAAAGATTATGCAATTACTAACCTGACATGGTTATAAATCGGACATTTTTAAAGAAAACTTTAGTCTGTACCCTTATTCACTGACAGTGGATACTGCCATGGAACAGACCTTCAATGGGGCAGTAAATATTGTATAATAAATGTGTAAATGGACCTCCCTGCCGTAAGCTGCAGGGCTTCAAAAATCAAAAAAGAGGTATTGTGAGAATTCTGAGTTAAATTATGCAAATAGAGGTGCTAAGAGAGGCAATCCTTAAAGGACAAAAGGATGCAGCCTGTGAAGCGGCACGGGCTTTGCTAAATGAGGGTTACAAAGTTGAGGATATCATTCATACAGGTCTGACCGAATCACTGAGATTGCTTGATGTTAAGTGCACCACTGAGGAGTTTAATCTTCTTGAGATAATGCTTTCTGGCAGGGCAATGATGGCTGTAATGGATGATGTTATAGCAGAGTGGCTTCCCTCAGCTACAGTTGCAAAAGACAATAGTGCATCCATTGTCTTGGGCACAATAAAAGGAGACATACATGAACTCGGTAAGCATGTGGTTAAGGTCATTCTAATCGCTGATGGATACAGGGTGGTTGATCTTGGAAAGGATGTGCCACCTTTGGCATTTGTTGAGTCAGCGGCAATGGAAGGTGCATCTTTCATTGGGGTAAGCTCTCTGATTACCCTTACCATACCATATATAAGGGAGATCAAGAATCTTTTGCTCAGAGAGGGGCTTACCGATGTTCATGTTATCGCTGGTGGTGCTGCAATTCAGCAATCAGACAAAGAAGACCTTAATGTTGATTATGTAGCAAAAAACGCCTTTGATGGGCTTCATTATATTCAGAATGTTCTTTCTGGAATGCCTCCGGACAGCATAGAATGAGTATCTTTGGTGATAAAATTAAAATGCTTCTTAGTGGAAAGCCCCTTTCAGAGGTTATCGTTATACCCGAGGTCTTTGGTTTCAGTGCAAGATTAATGGGGTATAAAATCAGGGACTATGTTACCGATGGAAGAATTATTGCTTCCTGTCAAATACAATGTCAGAAACAGATGGGTTATGACGCGGTTTTTGCCTTTGCTGACCTTTCAGTTGAGGCAGAGGCCCTGGGCTGCAAACTTAGCTATGAAGAAGATTCCTATCCAGCCGTATCAAGGCCGGCTGTAGAGGGTTACAATGAATTAAAAAGACTCCGTTTTCCAGATCCTTACCGCGATGGAAGGATGCCTGTAATCATCGAGGCAGTCCGCTATCTGAGGGATGCAAAGAATGAAAACTGCTTGATTGCAGCCTGTATTATGGGGCCTATAAGTCTTGCATCTCAGTTAATGGGCCTTGAACAGTTGATTTATGCCATTGTGGACTCACCTGAATATGTAGAGAAGTTGCTTGATTTCACAACTGAGGTAGCAATTAGCTACGGTAGAGCCTTGATAGAAGAAGGGGCAGACCTTCCAATTGTCTTTGATCCTTCTGCATCACCTCTGGTAGTGCCACCTCATGTCTTTCATAAATTTGAACTTCCCAGACTTAAACGCATTTATAGTTCCTTTAAAAAGGCCGGTGCCTCTGCCGCATGGATAAGTATAGCAGGCAATACTATAAAAATACTCCCCTATTACAGCGATGCTGGAATAGAAATTGCAACAATTGATTATGTGGTGGACCTAAAGAAGGCATGCCAGTTATCAAAGGGGATAGTGATAAATGGCAATCTCAAGCCTTATTTGTTTGTTCATGCATCAGAAGAAGAGGTCCGTAATGAAGTGAGGAGATGTCTGGAAGATACAAGGGGATTTAATAGATACATTCTTGGCTCAGGATGTGAGATTCCCATTGAGGCAAAACCAGATAATATAGCAGCTATGGTAAGTGAGGCCAGGTGTTTTAAACCATGAATATCGTGATATCCTGTAGTGTTTTAAAAAAAGAGGTTATGAGCATTATAAGGGGAAAAGATGATACCATGGCAGTATTTCTCCCTGCATCTTTGCACAAGACACCATTATTCCTGTCCCGTGAGATTAAAAGGATTATCGATAACAATGAAGTTGGGAAAAAGATACTCCTTTACGGCAGTTGTTGCTTCCTTAGAAGTTATAAGAAGGTTACTCCGGTTCCTGGCGTATCAGACTGTTTTGACCTCCTCTTGGGTATTACTAAAAGAAGGGAGATTCAAGAAAAAGAACCAGGCACATATCTTCTTTCCGCTGGTTGGATACAACAGGACGGCACCCCCTTTGAGAAGTTTCTTAGCCAAGGTGGCGGGTTTTCAATAAAGGATTATAAATCTCTTGTTTATAGTAATTATAAGAGACTCTTATATGTCAAGAGTCTGGAGGATGATAATGAGTTTCGGGAAAGGGCAATGGCTTCAGCAGAGGCCTTTGGCTGGATTTATGAGGAGGTGAATGCCCAGATGGACATACTCAGAGGATTATTATGCTGATTAAGGTATTGCCTGAGGGCAAAGACATTACAGTCAAAAAGGGTGCTGTCTTGCTTGATGCCCTTACAGATGCGGGCATAGAGGTTCCTGTGCTCTGTAATCGCAATGGTGTATGTGGCAAATGTAAGGTAATAGTCAGGGCAAAGGCTAACCATCCGCTTGATATAGAGCGTGTGATACTTGGACAGGAGGCCATCCAGAGAGGTTTCAGGCTTGCCTGCAAATGTATCCTTTATGGCGAAGGCACCGTTTCCATACCTGTTCCAGAAAGGCTTGAATTGATGGAGACTGCCGAGAGTAAGGAGATCACAAAGATAAAGAAGGGGCTATATCCATATAGTGTAGTTGGGCAAATAAAACAGGGTCTGTATATAGCTATTGATATGGGAACCACCACCTTGAGTGGATATCTTATTGATGGTGATAGCACTGTGATTTCTCACCTGAACCTCCTAAATCCAACAACCCTTTATGGTGCTGATGTTATAACACTGCTTGGGTATATTCAACAGCGGAGAGATGGCTTTAAAAAGATAAGAAGTGCACTTCTTTCAGGAATTATAAGGGTGATAAGTGCCCTTCTTGAGAAGTCAGGTAAGGATGCACAGGATGTAATAAGGATTGGGGTATGTGGAAATACCGTAATCCAGAATATATTTCTTGGACTAAACCCTGTTGAGATAGGTCTGTATCCTTACAGGGCGCCCCGTCTGGAAGCCTTTGTTGGCAGTTTAAGCGAAATAGGTGGGTTTAAATTATCAGGGCTTTCGCCTGATGTTGAGGTAATGGTCCCACCTGCAGTTAGTGGTTTCATTGGTGGCGATGTGATTTGCGGACTTCTCTACACAGGACTTTTAAATATCCAACCTGCATTATATATTGATCTGGGCACTAATGGTGAAATAGTTTTGAATGCAGGAGAGAGGGTCTTTGCTGGTTCCTCCAGCGCAGGGCCTGCCTTTGAAGCCTTTAAGATTGGCTGTGGAATGAGGGCGGCCGTAGGTGCGATAGAATCTGTTCGGATAAAGAATAAAGATGTATTTTACACAGTTATCGGGGGAGTGCAGCCCTCAGGCTTGTGTGGAACAGGTATCGTCTCTGCTATCTCTTCCCTCATCAGGATAGGTTCACTGGAAGAAAAGGGGCACATAAAAGAGGTGGCACCTATTAGAAAGATCCACAATGGGATTTTCGTCGTTGCCACAGGATCAGAGACAGCCACATCAGAGCCTATAAGCATTACCGACAGGGATGTGGAAGTGGTTCAGCAGGCAAAGGCAGCCTTTGCCACTGGCGTAAAGATCATGCTCAGCAAGGCAGGGCTGAAGGATGGTGCCCTAAAAGGCATATATATTGCAGGAGCATTTGGTAGTCGTCTCAGTCCAGAGGACATTAAAGATATAGGGATACTGCCCTATGGCATTAAAGGTAAGATAGAGACTGTGGGCAATGCAGCAGGGGCAGGTCTTGTAAACCTTATTCTGTCGGATGAAGCATTTTCTGACGCTGTAAGGATTGCTAAAAAGATAGACACAATACAGTTCAGCAATGAGGAAGGGTATGAAGATTTATTCATTGATAACCTTTTTTTCAGGAGGACCCATATAGATGCATGCCACTAAAATGGATGTAAAGGACTGGTCTTACAATGCATTAAAAAGTATCGTAAAACTTAACAATATTATAGGGTATCTCCCGGTAAGCCTTGAAAACGTTCTTGAAGCCGTGATGGCAGAGGTTCAAAGGCTATACAATCCCTTAATGTGTTGTATTCACATGGTTGATGAAGATGGTAAGATGCAACTTGTGGCATATAAATCCAAGAAGTCATCCTCCCCTGACCTGCATTTGCATGATTCCGCAGAATACTGTCCATCGCTAAGGGATGGCCTTCCTTACATATCTGAAGAGGACAATCTTTGCCCAAATAGAAGGACAGAGGAAGGAGGACCCTTCTATCAGATCTGCATACCCCTTATTACAGGTAAGGAACAGTATGGCACAATATCCTGTCAGCGCAAAACCCCTCTTGATTACGAGGAGATGGATGTCCTTTTAGCAATTGCTAATCAGGTATCTATGGCTATTCAACGGAGTCAGCTCTTTGAGAAACTAAAAAAAGAAAAGGATGAGATATACATGGCTTATAAAAAGATACACTCCCTTAACATGCAGTTGCAGGAAAAGATAAAACAACTACAGGAAGCCAACAAAAGACTCATCCAGGCTGAAAGGATTGCCGCAGTGGGCAGAATGGCGGCCTCTCTTTCACATGAACTAAATAACCCTATGAGTATAATACTAAACAGAATTGAGTGTATGAGGATTGAAGGATATGACAGGTGCATGACAGACTCTATTAAAAAGGACATCGATGTCATATATGCTTATGCCTCCAAGGTCTCATCGATTGTGCAGGATATGTTGATGTTTTCAAGGTCGTCACCGGAAAGATTCAGCCCTATTGACATAACAGAGATAATCAGAGCTGCGATTACATTCTACATGGAAGAGATATCAAAGGCTGGATGTGAAGTGATATTTGATCCAACTAAGAGGGTTCCTCTGATCAATGGGGACCCTGAAAGGCTTGAAATGCTTTTTCAGAACCTAATCCGGAACGCCATTGATGCAATGCCTGATGGTGGAAGGGTCTTCATCAACTACTCGGAAAATAAGAATTCAATCGAGATAACCATTCGTGATGAAGGGGTGGGTATAGAACCATCTTTGATGGAAAGGATCTTTGAACCCTTTTTCACCACAAAGAAACCTGGCAAAGGGACAGGACTTGGGCTTACCATATGCTACTCAATAGTCAAAGAACATGGTGGAGAGATAGCCGTTGAAAGCACACCAGGGCAAGGGACCATCTTTAAATTAACATTTCCAGTATACGAAAATGAGTAGCGTAAGGGTGATGGTTATAGAAGACGAGATTCCCATGCTTGAGAACTACACCAGGATGGTAAAAGGCATGGGCTATGAATGCGTGCCCTATAGTGACAGTGTTAAGGCCATCAAGGATATTAAAAAGCAAAGGCCTGATGTAATAATAGCAGATCTAAAGATGCCTGGCATGGATGGCTTTGAACTGCTTGAGTTCATAAAATCAAACATGCCTGATGTTCCTGTTTTGCTTATCACAGCCTATGCCAGTATCTCTACAGCGGTTGAGGCAGTTAAAAAAGGGGCATTTGATTTTATACCGAAGCCCTTTACACTCACACAACTTCGGGTATCAATCCAGAAGGCCATAAGGCACAGGAATATGCTGGAGGAAAACAGAAGGCTCAAGGAACTCCTCAGATTATTCGGGCCTGAGAAGATCGTTTTCCGTAGTTACAGGATGATAGAAGTAGTGGATCTGGCAAAGACAGTAGCACCAACAGATGCTAATATTCTAATAACTGGTGAAAGTGGCACTGGTAAAGAACTCCTTGCCCGAACGATTCACAGGATGAGTGCCAGAAGGGATGGGCCGTTTATAGTGGTGGACTGCACCGCAATCCCTGAAGGGCTGCTGGAAAGTGAATTATTTGGATACGAAAAGGGGGCATTTACAGGAGCAGTCAGTGCCAAGGCTGGCCTTCTGGAAGAGGCAGAAGGTGGAACCCTGTTCCTTGATGAAGTTGGAGAGCTTCCCCTTACACTACAGGTAAAACTCCTCAGGGTGATACAGGAGAGAACCCTTCGCAGGCTCGGTGGTCAGAAGACAAGGCATATTGACATAAGATGGATTGCTGCAACAAACAGAAACCTCCGTGAAGCAGTAAAGAATGGTAAATTCAGAGAAGACCTCTTTTATCGTCTTAATGTTGTCAACATCAACATCCCTCCTCTGAGGGAGAGGGTAGAGGACATCCCACTGCTTGCCAATACCTTTCTTAATCTCTTTTCGAGCGCCTACAACAAGGAGATTGAGACCATAGCACCCGATGCAATGGCATACCTGGAGAGTTACAAATGGCCAGGCAATGTCAGGGAACTTAAAAACGTCATAGAGAGGGCAGTGATCCTCTCAAGGCGGAATACCCTCACCGTAGACCTCCTTCCACCAGAAATAAGGTCCAATTTACATGGCCGGCCTGTAATAACAGAGGGACTGCTGCCATATAGAGAGGCAAAAGAACGAATTATCACATCCTTCGAAAAGGAGTACTTTGAAAAGCTCCTAAGCAAAACCGGTGGTAATATATCCAGGGCTGCAGAGCTGGCAGGCATTAACCGAAGAACCATCCACAGGCTCCTGAAAAAGCTCTCCATTGATAGGACATCTATGTCCCAGCGTGACATAAATAGCACATATTGAAATTTTAATTTTAGATTAAAGACAATATACAGATTTAGCCACTCAATAGGGACAAATAAGTCACACTAACGGTTTAATTCCTACCTAAATACAGCCATTTTATCACCAAAATGTAAGGCACGCAAATTGCATTTATATCAAAATAGTAGTTAAATTGCTTGATATATATTATGTTCATAGCAGGGAAGGGAGGTGGGAAAATAGAAGGAGTGTCATGTTATTGCTTTTTTAATAAGGACTTAAGAAAGGGGGAGAAGTTATGAAGAAGACACGGGTAATATGGAAGTTATTATTAATGATGGTGGTTTTACTATTTGGTGTTAGCACTGTCTTTGCTCAGTCTGAGTTGAGAAAGGTCATGAAAGAAAGAGGACTAACCGAGAAGGACCTTCTGGCAGCAGCAAAGACATATACGCCCACGGGCAAGCATGACCCTTACATTGTGTTTTCCTCAGGTGGTCAGAGCGGTCAGATCCTTGTTTACGGTGTGCCATCAATGAGGATATACAAGGTGCTTGCGGTTTTTACGCCTGAGCCATGGCAGGGTTATGGTTATGATGATGAGAGTAAAAAGGTGCTTGAGGGAGGCAAGGTCCGTGGCAGGTACATCACCTGGGGCGACTCCCATCATCCAGCCCTGTCGGAGACAAACGGCGATTACGATGGACAGTACCTTTTTATCAATGACAAGGCACATGCAAGGGTAGCGGTTATTGATCTGAAAGACTTTGTTACAAAACAGATAGTAAAAAATCCGATCATGAAGTCAGACCATGGAGGTTGTTTTGTAACGCCAAATACAAAGTATGTCCTTGAGACTACCCAGTATGCAGCACCTTTTGACAACAAATACCATTCCATCAAGGAGTACAACAAGGTTTTCAGGGGGGCAATGACCTTCTGGAGGTTTGACCGTAAGAAGGGAAGGATCATCCCTGAGAAGTCCTTCTCGGTTGAGCTTCCACCTTATATGCAGGATCTGGCTGACGCAGGCAAGGGGATATCTGATGGATGGGCATTCACCAACTCCTGGAACTCTGAGCGCTATACCGGTGGTATTGAAGAGGGCAATCCACCATTTGAGGCAGGATGTTCTGCCAATGATACGGACTATCTTCACGTGATTAACTGGAAGGGTGTAGAAAAGGAGGTAGAGGCAGGGCACTACAAGCTTATAAATGGCCATAAGGTAGTAACCCTTAAGACACTGGTTAAGAAAGGGCTTATTTATCTTATCCCAGAGCCAAAGAGCCCCCACGGTGTGGATGTCTCACCTTCAGGCAGGTACATAATCGTAAGTGGAAAACTTGACACCCATGCCTCAGTCTATGACTTCAAGAAGATATTAAACCTCATTAAGAAGAAGGATTTCATCGGAAAGGACCCCTATGGTATCCCGATCCTAAGCATGAGAAAATCACTGCATGGTCAGGTGGAACTGGGACTTGGGCCTCTTCATACCCAGTTTGACAGCAAAGATGGTATAGTTTACACCTCTCTATATGTGGATTCAGCAGTGGTCAAATGGGACTACAAGAGACTGAAGGTCCTGGACAAGATACAGGTGCATTACAACATCGGTCACCTTGTCACCCCCCATGGCGATACAGTTCATCCCAGAGGCCACTATCTGATTGCACTGAACAAACTGGCAGTTGACAGGTTTAACAACATCGGTCCTCTTCACCCACAGAACCATCAGCTGATTGATATAAGTGGTAAAAAGATGCAGATGCTCTATGACTTACCCATACCCATCGGTGAACCTCACTATGCCGTGATGATAGATGCCAAACTACTGAAACCTGAAGTCAGATACAAGCTTGGATGGAACCCCTATGAAGATTCTCGTTCACCCTACAGGACGCTTCCCGGCAGGGAACGCATAGTAAGAAAGGGCAACCGGGTAGAGGTATTTGCAACAGCAATCCGTAGTCATATTAACCCTGAAAGGATAGTGGTGAAAAAGGGTGACATTGTAACCATACATGTGACAAACCTTGAAAGGGCCGAGGATGAAACGCACGGCTTTGGAATCTATGGTTACAATGTGCAGTTTAGCCTTGAGCCTGGTAAGACATCATCTGCAACATTTGTGGCTGACAAGGAAGGGGTCTTCCCATATTACTGTACAGAGTTCTGTTCAGCCCTTCACCTTGAGATGTTTGGTTATCTGATAGTAAAACCATAGAAAGGAGGGGATCATGACGATAAAAAGAGGTATACTATTATCTATTGTGGCCCTGATAATAGGTCTGACCTTCTCAGCAGGTGTTGTGCTTGCACAGGAGGTCAACTACAAGGCCAAGTATAAAGAGGTGATGAAGAAGTGTGCAGATACACAGGCGGTTATAGATCAGGTCGTTCAATGGTTGAAGGCCCATCATTACGAAAAGTACAAATACCCAAAGGCAGTGGTTGAGGACGCCCTTGATCAGGCAAAATACGCTGCTCAGACAAAGAAGAAGGCCGAATCCTTGGCAGCAAAGGGGAATTACAAGGCTGCCTATGGATGGGCAAACATGTACTGGCAGTACCAGGTTAAGGTGGCAACAAAGGGGCTACAGGCAAAACAGATGATCCTTGATATCGAGGCCAAGAAGTAGTCTTCAAAACCTTTTCCTCAAAGGCTGATAACCTGTTGCCGGGCAGCCTGTCTTATACAGCAGGCTGCCCACCCTTACAAAGATTTGACTTTAATAAATCCTGCCAGAGCAAGGCAATATTTAAGGAGGTGCAATAATGAAGAGACTTTACGCAATAGTGCTAATAGTGTTAACAATAGTCTGGATGTCTTTGACAGCTTGGGCAGGTCAAGAAGAGGCATCAAAACTCAGAGATGCTTTTGATGAGAACGGCTGTAGTGGATGCCACATAATCGGTAAGGATTACAATGGACCTGACCTTACAGGCATCACAGAGGTGAGATCCAAAGAGTGGATTATTGACTTCATCATGAATCCCAAGAAACATTACAGTGATCCAGAAGTAAAGGCCCTAATAAGGGCATTTAACCTCTATATGCCAAACCAGGGTGTTACAAAGGAGGATGCCGAATTGATTTACAAATATCTTAAGTCTATATCAAAATCAAAGTAGAGGGACCGATGAAGCGTAGTGTTTGGCTGTTCAGGCTGTATGCAGTGTTGGCTCTGTTGATACTCACTGTAACCATGGTCTGGCCACACATCTTTACCGTTGAGGAATACGAGGAAAAGATAGCAGAGGGTATGATAACGAACATATATGGGATGAGAAAGGACATCGTCGGAAAGATGAGGAGATGGGCAAAATTGATACCTGATGCCACGATTACAATTGGAAACAGGGTCTTTTCCTTTGACGGACTTCCTATATGGAGGGTGGTGCTTGATGCACCCCAATATCCAAGGACATCCTTTCCCGAGGGCATTGCGGTGAATGTGTATTTTACAGGGCCAAAAAATGCCTGTAAGAACACAGAGTGTCTCCATGAGATAGATACCCTGAACCATTGGGTAGGGATGGAACCAACCACATCTGTGGCTCCAATTGAAAAGAAGATAGCCCCATTCAGTTATATTATATTCGCCGTTATGCTTGTTGTGTTTATAATTACCTCAAAAAGGGTCCATGGATGGCTGTTGATTCTACCGATAATGCTACCCTTCCTCTATGCACTGGATTACTCCTTCTGGAATCACTGGCTTGGTTTTAACCTCCATGAATGGGCATCATTCAAGATCAGACCCTTTACCCCAATGGTTTTTGGTATAGGCAAGGTTGCACAGTTTACCGTTAGGATGCACCCAAATGTTGGCTTCTTTCTTTTGTTGGTCTCTTCTGCATTACTGTTTCTTGCCTATATGTCCAAGAAAAAGGCCGTTCAAGGAAGTGATCTGGAAATCCTGCTTGAAATCAAACGGTCGGGAAAGCAAGGATGAGACTCCTGATAACACTGATCATCGCCTGTTTATACCTCGTTGCTCCTGGATATGCAGCAGAAGACCTGCAGGTGATAGTAGATGCTGCCCATGAAGGCTCTATTGTCACGCTCTCACCAGGGGTTTATCAGGGTCCGGTGGTTATAAAGAAGAGGATCACTTTAGAGGGTAAATCCCGTGCAGTAATTGATGGTGGTGGCAAGGGAACGGTCATAACTGTAGAGGCCGACGGCGTTGTTATAGAGGGTCTCATAATCCAGAACTCAGGTTCAAGATACGACACCATAGACGCGGGTATCAGGTTGAAGAGTTCAAACAACAGGGTTGTAAACAATGTTATAAGGAATTGCCTCTTTGGCATAGACCTTCACAGCGCAAACAACAACATTATTGAGGGTAACGAGGTCTCCTCAAAGCCATATAGTCTTGGCCTTAGAGGAGATGCAATCAGACTTTGGTGGAGCAATAAAAACATACTGAAGGACAACTTTGTCCATGATGCAAGGGACTTTGTTGTATGGTACTCAAGCGACAATATCATAGAAAACAATGTGGGGATAAACTCCCGATACAGCATACACTTCATGTACTCCCATAAGAACATAGTGAGAGATAATTATTTCCGTTCAAACAGTGTTGGTATATATGTTATGTATGCCCATGGAATAACCCTACAGGGCAATACCATTGAGCACTCAGCAGGTAGCACAGGCATGGGTATAGGCATAAAGGAGGCCTCTGGTGTGATTGTAAGATACAACCGGATGATCAACTGTGCAAGAGGGGTTTTCATTGATGAATCGCCCTTTGAACCTGGTTCCAGGGACATATTTGAGGGAAATGATTTTTTGTACAATGCGGTTGCGGTTTACTTCAATACAGACAGCACAAGGGTCAACAATATCTTTGTCAACAATGTGTTTTCAGGAAATATTGAGGATGTAGCAGTAACAGGCACTCGTGGAGTGCCAAAGGGCAGGTGGGAGAGAAATTACTGGGACAAATACAGGGGATTCGATACAAATGGTGATGGTTACGGTGATATGCCATATGAATTGTACTATTATTCTGATAAACTCTGGAACAATCATCCTGAACTGAGGTTTTTTATTGCATCACCTGTTATGTCTTTTCTTGATTTTATACAGAGACTTGCCCCGTTTTCTGAACCTGATCTTATACTGGTTGATAAGTCCCCGATGATAAAGGTTCCCAGAAGGCATTATAGGTATTTTGTCAAGAAACTAAGGGGCACTAATTCAGGGTAGTGTTAAAATGATTTTGAATTGTCTTTAAGTTGACGGAGGTTATTATGGGTATCAACGACGGCAGTGAAATCCCCTATACTGGAATGACGAGAAGGGATTTTATCAAGATGGCATCTATCGTAGTGGTGGGTTCGGTCACGGGAATAGTCACGGTCCCTTTACTTGCAAAGGGAAGTCTTCTTCTCAGACCGCCAGGCTCAATTGAGGAAAAACCTTTCCTTGCTTCCTGTATAAAGTGTGGTCAGTGTGTCCAGATATGTCCCGTGCATGCCATACGACTGTCTGATTTTAACAATGGTCTTATTAATATAGGCACACCATATATCAATGCCCGAGCAGGTGCTTGTGACTTTTCATGCACAGGGGTTCAATGTGTGCTTGCCTGCCCTACAGGGGCACTGGACCACAGGATAGCAAAAAAGCCTGACGAGGTGAGGATTGGCCTTGCAAGGCTTTATCCAGAGCGATGTCTCTCTGTGAAAGGGCAACTATATACAGGCCCAGAGCCTAAAAACTACAACCCTGACCTTTACAGATGGAAGGTTAAACCAGAAGAGTACAGAGAACACATATGCCGCCTGTGCGTGGATAAGTGTCCTATTGGGGCAAAGGCGATAACCATGGAGGAGATTAAGGCCCCTGATGGAAGGGTGTACTTAAGGCCGACTGTTCAGGAGGGATGCACTGGCTGTGGTGTGTGTGAGATGGTCTGTCCTGTGCAGGAAGCTGCCATTAAGGTAATTCCCAGGATGAAATGGAGGAAAAGGGCATGAGACCAGCATACAGGAGTTATAGATTAATGAGATGGATTGTAATGGCTTCTGTGTTGCTGCTGTTTCACTTTTCTTTTAAATGGAAACTTGACCTGCTGACAGGAACACTCAATGGCTCCCGTTTTTCAGGATTTCACCTTGAGGATATCTTTACGACCCTTCAGTTGTTGTTTTCCTTTGGCAGGCTCGAGACAAATGTCCTGATCGGGTTTATTACCATCGTTGTAGTGTATTTCCTCGTTGGTGGAAGGACATTCTGTGCCTGGATATGTCCCTTTAATCTCCTTGCCGAATGGTCCGAGATCCTGCATTTGTGGCTTGTCCGGAAAGGGCTTGTAAAGGAAAGGCACTTCAGACATACCATAAGATATGCATTTTTTATTCTTTTCCTTATCCTTGCATATCTTACAGGTTATCTGTATTTTGAGACATTTAATCCCATAGGGATGATCGTCAGGTCAGCCACTTACGGGATGGAGATAGCCCTTGTTTTTGTGGGCTTGATACTGCTTGTGGAGGTTCTTTTTATCAGACGGGCATGGTGCAGGTATGTATGCCCTGTAGGGACGGCCTATGGGCTCCTTGGTAAGATAGCCATGCTCAGGGTGAAGTTTATCCCTGTTGATTGTCCGCACTGCAATGTGTGTTACGATGTCTGCATAGCTCCTGAGGCACTTAAAAAGGTTCACGAGAAGGCTGAGAACTCTGGAAAGGCAGAATTTGTAACCCATATGGAGTGCACAAATTGTGGAAGGTGTATAGATGTCTGCCGCAAGGGGCTGTTAAAATATGGTGTAAGATATATTGACAGGATAACATAGGATGATTATAGCACAAGGACTGAGCAAGAGGTATGGTCAGATACTGGCCCTTGATAATGTATCACTGAGGATCAGACAGGGTGAAAGGATAACCATTATCGGTAGAAACGGCTCAGGAAAGACGACCTTTTTCAGGTGCCTGCTTGGTCTGTGTAGGTATGATGGAAGGTTGACGGTAGCCGGAATGGAGCCATGTTTAAAAAGAGGAGATGTCCTTAAGATGGTAGCCTATGTTCCTCAGATCCCTCCACCGTTAAAACTTTCGGTAAAGGATATAATTCAATTGACCTCCTCACTATGTGATTTAAAAGAAAGTGATGTTATAGGTTATGCCTCAGCTTTAGGGCTCGATATCAAAGAAAATCAGAAAAAACAGTTCTCCAAGCTCTCAGGTGGCATGAAGCAGAAACTTCTTATATCCATTGCACTGAGCCGACGACCCCTGATACTGATAATGGACGAACCCTCTGCAAATCTTGACCCTGAGGGAAGGAGTGCACTATACAGTATATTTAATGAACTGCCCGATGATACGACCCTGCTTTTAAGCAGTCACAGGGCCGATGAACTTAAAGGCTTAACCACCAGGGTAATAGAGTTAGATATGGGAAGAATTATAAAGGACGAAGAACTTTAAAAAGAGGTGTGCTATGAAGAGACCTTTAATGGCCATATTCTTGTTATCAATCATGTTGTTGCCATGTGGCTGTAAGAGGGGGCCAAAGAAGATACAACCATCACCAATAGTGTGGGATAGGGATGTCTGCACAAGATGTCTTATGGCAATAAGTGATAGGAGATACGCAGCCGAGATTGTAAATCCAGACACCGGTCGAGTGTATAAGTTTGATGACATAGGCTGTGCCATCCTCTGGCTTAAATCAAAAAGCCCACCCTGGCAGAAACGGGCTGTGTTCTTTGTTACTGACAGAAAGACAGGCCAGTGGCTTGATGCCAGGAAGGCCTATTTTACAACTGACGACATTACGCCCATGGGATTTGGTTTTGGAGCTACAAAAAGCCAATTACCTGGAACCGTCGGTTTTGATGAAATGAAGAGGCGTGTTCTCACAGGTGAGACTGGACAAAAGAGATACCTTCAACAACTCAAGGGGCATAAAGGAGAGGATAGAAAGTAGATGAAATCCCTAATGTTAATAATGAAGATGGATATCAAGGAGTCCATAAGGGCAAAGTGGTTTCACTTGTACCTGATTGTTTTTGGTGGGCTCGTTCTGTTGCTTTACAAACTTGGCGTAACAGAGTCAGAGGTTATGGGTTTTACTGGTGTTAGCAGATTACTGGTTACCTATATAGAACTATCCATTGCTGTCCTGCCCCTGTTTATAATGGTAGCCACTGTGAGGACGATTGTGGGTGATAAGGAGTCAAATGTGCTGGAGTACTATCTCTCTCTGCCAGTGCAGTTGAAGAGTTTCTTCTGGGGCCGATTTGCGGGCAGATTTTTTTCAGTAGTTATACCTGTTATAGCTGGTATTACATCTGCTGTGCTGTGGGGAATATACTCTGGCCTAAATGTCAGGTGGGATATATATGTCCTGTATTGTGCGATTGTTATATCCCTCTCAATATGTTTCCTTGGTATCGCATTTCTGATATCAACGGTTGTGAGGAGGCAAGAAACAGCCCTTGTGGTTGTATTTATCCTATGGTTAACCATGCTTGTCTTTATTGATATAGTGCTTATCGGGGTCTTTATCCAGTATGGACTGCCCCTTAAGATTATAATAGGTATCGCCCTTGCCAACCCTATACAGGTATTCAGGATAGCAGCTCTCGTCCTATTTGACCCAAGGCTTTCTGTAATGGGTCCTTCAGCCTATGTAATACTTGATATCTTCGGAAGATGGGGATACATCTTATATGCCATCCTTTATCCGGTTGTAATCGGAGTAATTACAGCAGTCACGGGATTTTATATATTCAGAAAAAAAGACATTGTATAAATAAGCAGTCTAAGCTGTAAATCTAACAGATTTGTGAAAAGCTAACGTTTACTCGTCTCTGAGACTTTCATAAATCTCACGGAATCTTTCAGCTGACCTCTTGAATGCCTCGAGCACTTCGGGATCAAAATGCTCAGGAAGTGTTCTGCCATCCCCTTTAGTGATAATTTCAACGACCCTTTCATGCTCAAGTTCAGGTTTGTAAGGTCTTTTGCTTCTGAGGGCATCGTACTGATCAACAATATTCATTATCCTTCCACTTAGCGGGATTTCCTCTCCTTTAAGTCCCCTTGGATATCCACTACCATCCCATCTCTCGTGATGATTAAGTGCTATCTCCTCGGCCATCTTCAGATATGGAGACTGTGAACCACTGAGAATCTTTGCACCTATCGTTGTGTGTGTCTTCATGACCTCCCACTCCTGTGGGGTTAGTTTTCCAGGTTTAAGCAGTATACTGTCAGGGATACCAACTTTACCTATATCGTGCATGGGGGAGGAATAGAAGATAGCCTCTTTAAATTCCCTGTTTGTTCCTAATGCATCGGCAAGCTCCCTTGTGTAGAAACTCGTCCTCTTTATATGTTCACCTGTCTCTTCGTCTTTATACTCTGAGGCAAGGGTAAGTCGATAAACGGTCTCAATATACCCGAACTTTATCTTTTTGTGAGCCCTTTCAAGTTTCTCAAGCGTTTCTCTTAGCTCCTCTGTCCTCTTTTGGACCTCTTTCTCAAGGATCTCATTATGATTTTTAAGAAAATCATGATACTCTTTTAGTTTCAGATTGTTTCTCACCCGCAGGGACAGTTCTTCAAGGTCTATTGGTTTGGTAAGAAAATCATCTGCACCAATGGATATGCCCTTAATTTTGTCTTCCCTGGTATCAAGGGCCGTGACGATAATCACTGGAATGTGCCCCGTGTCTTCATCTGACTTAATCCTCTCTGTGGCCTCAAAACCATTCATCACTGGCATCATAACATCCATTAAGATAAGGTCAGGACCCTGTTGTTTTGTTATCTCCACTGCCTCATATCCGTTCCTTGCTGTGATGGTCTCATAGCCAAGGCTTTCACAGAAGCCCGTCAAAAGTCTTAAGTTACGCTCCTCGTCATCAACTACAAGTATCTTTTTTCTGTTTTTCATATTAACCTCCTTTATTGGATGCCTCCCTACATTGACAGGTATCATTTATTACATCAATTAATTGTGAATACTTAAAGGGCTTGGCTAAATATCCGTCAAACCCTTCCCGAAGAAACCTTTCCCTGTCACCCTTCATTGCAAAGGCAGTAAGAGCAATAATCTTTATAGATGAGGTATTACTGTTATTCTTTAGTTTTCTCATTGCTTGTATGCCGTTCATGTCTGGCAGCTGTATATCCATAAGAATGATATCAGGGAGTTCCTTTCGTGCAATCTCTATCCCCTTTGAGGCATCCTTAGCCTCAAGATACTCAAATCCCTCTGTCTTTAATATCTCTGTTATGAGTTTCATGTTCAAAGGATTGTCTTCTATAATCAGGACCTTCATAACCACCTCCATAATAGTTAGAGCCTGTTCAACAGGCTCTAACTTACTGAGTTTTAATTAAAATTTCCTTATTCCAAAAATCTTTTACCTCCAGTATCTAAACACCAAAAATCTACTATTTTCGGGGCTCTGGTGGCGAAGCCCCCAGTGTATATCCTCAGTTTTCTTGAACAGCCTCAGTTAATATGCCCATCGAGCAAATAGGATGAATTAGTAATCCCTTACATCTTGAAGATATCCTGAGGTCTTGCCGCAGGGCATCTTCATTTTTTTTCAAGGGAAGACTCTTTTCTGTTCATCACTGCCCCAGCACTGCCTGCTTTAACAGGTATTTGAAAGACGAATCTGCTGCCCTTTCCGAACTCACTTTCGGCAAATATCCTTCCGTGATGCCTTTCCACAATTCTCTTACATATAGCAAGACCAAGCCCTGTGCCCTCATGTCTTTTCTCATATATTGAGCCAATCTGCTGGAAGGGTTTGAAGAGTTTGCCCATGTCCTCGGCTCTTATGCCAGGGCCTGTATCCTCAACAGATATCTCTACATAATCAATCCCTCTGAATTCAGGCCCAAGACTATCGCCTGATACTCTTCTTGCCCTTATCGTAATCTTCCCACCGTCAGGTGTAAACTTGGCTGCATTGCTTAAGAGGTTCACCAGAACCTGTTTCAGCCTCTTGTGGTCAGCTTCTATCAAAGGGACACCTTCGTCCACATCTATTGCTATCTCTATCCTGTGTTTTATAGCCTTCTCCTTTATAAAGAGAATACTTTCGTTAATTAGTTTTTTTGTATCCACGACTGAATATTCAAGCTCCAATGCCCCTGATTCAACCTTGCTAAGGTCAAGAATATCGTTAATCAATGAAAGAAGGTGTGTGCCACTTTCCAGTATATCCTTAACATACCCTCGCTGTTTTTCTGTAAGCCTACCGCCGATGTCCCTTAAAAGCATCTCTGAGAAGCCAATGATAGAATTCAGAGGAGTTCTTAGTTCATGTGACATATTGGCAAGAAAGTCGCTCTTCGCCCGATTTGCAGCTTCAGCCAGCAACCTTGCCGTCTCTGCCTCTATTCGCTTCATCTCAAGCTCTCTGTTCAGATGTTTGAGTTCCTTGTTCGCCCTTTCAAGCTCTTTAGTGCGTTCTCTTACACGCCTGTCGAGCTCATCCACAAGTCTGATGTTTTCAATTGTAGTAGCAGCCTGATTAGCAAAGGCTTCTATAACCTTTACCCTTTCTTTATTAAAGTAACCCCGTTGGCTACTGTAAAGATTAAGCACTCCTACCACCCTGTCCCTTGCACAGATAAGTGGTAGTGCCATGGATGAATGATAACCCCTCTGGAGAGCCTTTTTTCTCCATGGCTCAAAACTGGGCTCTTTTTCTATATCGTTGCAAATAACCGGCCTCCTTTCACGCACAGCCTTTCCGGTTGGTCCCTGCCCTTCAGGTGTATCATCCCATCTTATGGAAACGCCCTTTAAATAACCCTCCTCTTGACCATATACCGAGACAGGAATCACACGAGGGTCACCTTCTTTAACAGCGCCAATCCATACCATCTTGAGATCAAAGACCTGATAGGCCAGTTCGCATATCCTTTTGTATATATCCTCTTTTATGTCAAGATTTATCAGGTTCTGAGAGGCAATATTAATGGCCATCAATTCATTGGTTAATTCCTGCACCTTCTGTTCGTATTCCATCCGGTTCATGACCTCGTAGCCATACGATAATATCTCTGCAACTGATATGGCGAACCTCTCATCCTCAACTGTCCACTGTCTTTGTCCGCCCGTATGCTCATGACACAAAACACCAATGACCCTGCCACCGTATCTTATAGGTGCATCAAGCAGGGCAGCAATGTTAAAAGGCTTTAAGTATGTTTCTGAAAACTCAGATGTCCTTGGATCATTAACAGCATCATCAGCTCTTATAACAGGGCTGTTTTCCAGAGACTTAAAATAGACAGGAAAGTCGTCAATCTTAAATGTTTGTCCAGAGGTGTATCTGTTCTTGGACCTTTCGTAAAGACTATGGCAGACGAGACTCTCTTGTTTTTCATCAAAAAGCCAGACGCTAACCCTTTCAACATTAAGTATGTTGGCTGATGCTAAAATGGTTTCCCTGATAAGTTCATTGAGGTCACCTTCTTTTAGAACTCTGGACCTTGAGAGTTCAAAAAGGGTCTGCATCTGTTTCCTGTTACTCTGTTCCTTTTCAAGAAGAAGCAGTTCTTTTTGCTTCTTTTCGGTGATATCATAGAAGTAAATCCTAAATTTTCTTTCATAGGGATGGACAAATATACCGTAAAAGTTATCCCTCACCTTTCTTTCAAGATAGATAATACTATCTGAGGCAATTGTTTTTTTGTCACGAAGAAGCGTCTCCGGTATTAATTCATTAATAGTCATGTTTCTTTGTTTGAGGACTTTGAATGCAGAGTGGTTTTTGTATGTAACATTTCCTTCTGAGTCAAGCTCAATAATAGGTGACGGTGAGTTTTCGATAAAAGATGAAAGATACTCTACCTCCTCTTTTCTTTGCTTTAATTCTCTAAACTGTCTTGCGTTATTTATTACAAGTGCAACAGTTGAGGCATAGGTCATGGCATGGTTTTCATCGTTCTCTGTAAAGGGTGATCCATCGAGCCTGTCGGTGAAGTATAGCCTCCCTATAACCTTGTCGTGAAGGATGATGGGAACACCAAGGAGTGTCTTCATTGGGGGATGCCCCTCAGGAAACCCTGTAAAAACAGGATGCGACCTTATATCATTCACACGAATTGGCCTGCCCTCCTGTGACAGATAGCCAAGGAGACCCTTGCCTTCGGGCAGGCCATGTTTTTTCAGTAGCTTTTTGTATGTATCCTCCTGAATACCTGATTGAATAAAAGCCTCATATCCACCGTCTTTATTCAATATCCCAAGAGCCGCGTATCTGGCCTTAAGAAGCTTTCTGCCCTCCTGTACAATCTCTTTCAGTATTGTTGTGTAATCAATTTCTGATATAAGTGCCCTTGTTGCATTATAGATTCCTTCAAGGTTTTTGATCAGGTGTTCCCTTTCCGTGATAGCCTCTTTTATCCTCAAGGCCATGTTATTGAACGCCTTACCAAGCAACTCGAGCTCATCGCCGGTGTTTATTTCTACCCTGGCGTTGTAGTCACCTTCAGAAAGGGTTTTTGTTGCACTGTAAAGCCTCAGAACAGGAACAAGCAGGGTCTTGTTTGTTACATAGAGAATAAGCAACCCAGACAAAAACACAAACAACAGCATGTAGACATGTGCCCTTGATGCCCTCTGCATTTCCACTTCGTGGTCATTGCTTATAAAACCAACTAATCTGTCTATTGTATATACAAAGCTATGAAGAGAGTCGTTATAAACCTGTAGGGTAGCCTGCCTTTCTGCTTCCGTGCTATCTTCGGTCATTTTTATAACCTTTAAAACCGCAGGCTTTAAAACATCATGCCATTTTCTGTCAATATCATTAAGGATTTTCAGTGCTTCATGGTAGTGTAAAGGTTTTATTTCAATCGACTCAGAACCTTTATATAAGTACCCTAATGTGGTGTCAAACATTTTGACCTCGTGTCTTACCTCGTTGATGATATCTAACCTCTCTTTTTCTGATAATTTAATAACATCCCTTTGTGCAAGCCTGTTAAGCAGCCATCCTATCTCAAAAGCCCTGAATCTGAGCTGGCCTGAAAGATTTATCCTTGTTGCTTCACCCCTCATGTGACTGGTCGCAAAGTATTCATATAAGATATAGACAGAGAGTATGATAAAAAGCACTATGACAACAGAGAACACCTTACCTGACAGGGTTTTAAACAGAAAACGGGATATCTTCTTCATAGACTTCATGTTTATTACCCCCCCATCAGACACTGAATTATTGCTCAGAAGGTATGCACGACATTTGGCTCTGACCCTGTGATATTTTGAGCAAATACTTCTTTTTCCCCGCTCTTAATGGCTTGTTGAAGCTGATCAAGACAAACAATAATCGTTGAGCTAACATTGTCTACCTGCTCTATCAATTCCAATGCCCGCTCCTTCCTGTTTTCTTTGAAGGCAATTACTGCTTCTTTTGCAAGTTGATGAATCTGCTTATGTGGATGTTCTAATCTCTGGAATGCCTCGTAACTGCCATAATTTCTGACCCCTTTTCCGTAATACCATCTTCCCAATAAACAGTTTGTATGCTCTTTAAGATCATCCACTTCGATCTTCTCTCCTGAATAGAACATTTTGTACAACCTTATCACCCAGTTTTTGTGTGCACCTTTAGCACGCTCGATCTCGACTAAGGGATCCTGGGGAAGGTTAAATATCATTGATATATCTGTTATGGTCTTAATTATAGAACTCAACTCATCTATCAGATTCATGGTGTTGTAAAAACTCTTATTAAGCATCTTTGAAAGGTTTGATGTATCCTTTAATGCTCTGTTTATCTCCATCGTTGTTTGTGACTGCTCCTCTACTGCTGAGGCAACCTTGGTTATTTCGTCTTCAGAAAGCCTGGCGTGATTAAGAATCTTTTCAAGTGCATCCTTATTGTGATTAACTAAGTCTACTGACTCTTCCAGCTTTTCTTTAGCAATCTTCATCTGAACGGTCGTTTGTTTTGAATCAGCATTTATCTCGTTAATTAGTTCAGTAATTTCATCAATCGAACTCATTGTTTTGTCCGCAAGTTTTCGCACTTCATCTGCTACAACTGCAAACCCCTTTCCTTTCTCACCAGCACGAGCAGCTTCTATTGCAGCATTAAGAGCAAGGAGGTTTGTCTGCTCTGCTATGTCAGAGATTATGTCGGTTATTTCTCCAATCTTGCCTATCTTTGAGTCAAGCCTGTTAATCATGGTTGACAATTTATTGCTGGCTTCACCGAGATCAATGATCCTCATAACAGCGTTGTCCATCTCTGTCATTGCTTCTTCAGCAATGGTAGTTACTGCTTTTGATAACTCTGAAGTTCTTGATGCATTCTTTGCAATATCTGTTATGGTGGTGCTTAGTTCATCAACTGACGAAACAATGTAATTGGTCTTTTCATTCTGTTCATTCAACTTCCTGATATTATGATTCAGGTTAGTCCATATTTTTGCTGAAACCACTGAAAGTGACGATGTAATATTTATCAACCTTTCTACTATAGACCTCCAGGACGAAACAAGATTTCTAAGTGAATCACCAAGCCTTCTTATCTCGTCTTTGCCTTTCACCATAATGGATGAGTCAAGATTATACCGTGCTATGTTTTCGGTGTTATGCGTAATTGATAGAATCCTGTCAATGATAGATGACTTCATGTAAAAAAACGACAGTCCCATGATTATTAAAGAAAAAACAAATATCAGATAAGCTGTTTTGCTTAACCTGTCAATTGACCTAATTGATCGCTTTTCCAGCATTTTTACAACCTGGTCTGCTTTTTTGAAAATACTTACAGACTGTCTATCAAGGGCCGTCCAGTCAATGTCGGTTAGCCCAGTCTTAACAATTGCATTATTTATCATCCTTTTATAATCCTTCCACATTAGGAGCACTTCTTTACAGGCCTGTTTTATATTCTGCTGAGAAATTGGCTTTACTGAAATGGTCTTATTCCCATAAAGAAGGGCCTTTA
This sequence comes from Nitrospirota bacterium, assembly GCA_015484595.1. GTDB lineage: Bacteria > Nitrospirota > Thermodesulfovibrionia > Thermodesulfovibrionales > JdFR-85 > JAADIE01. The sequence goes on from WFMM01000163.1 coordinate 41,715, forward strand.
TTAGCTTTTCAAACTCAGCCATCGAATCAAGTAATTGTTCTTTATGATTAACACCGTTCTTGACTAAAAGAAGTTCTTTGAGTATTCTCTGTGAAAGCATGCGTTCCTTGCCTGCAATGTTTATTTCCCTCCCAAAAAGATCGGCCCTGTTTATCCAAAGTTGTATGTTTATAATGCTTAAAAGAAAGGAAATAAAAAATCCTACAAGCAGAAGGACTGTCTTTTTTCTTATGCTACTCATAGAATAATACCTCCCCTGAGTTAAACAAATAGAAGAGCAAAATGCTCTTGATATCTATTATCGTTCATAATAATGAAAACTTTAATGTGCACAGCGGGCGAATATAACTTCCTTAAATACGAAGCTTTCAGCAGGGTATCTTCGTAGAGTTTATGAAAGCACAAAAGAGGGCGATTAAACAGGTAATTTTATAAGAAAGGTAGTTCCTTTGCCTGGCTTGCTTTTAACATCTATTTGGCCACCAAGAGCCTGTATAAAAGATTGACAGATGCTAAGCCCAAGGCCTGTGCCTTTTCCTGCTGTCTTTGTTGTAAAAAAGGGCTCGAACACTTTATCCCTTATTTCGTCAGGTATCCCGGGGCCGTTATCGGAGATAGCTATAACTATGGTATCATCCTCATAGGCAGTCTTGATCTTTATCGTATCCCCTTTATTTGAATCTTTAATCGCATCTACTGCATTATTTACTATGTTTTGTATAACATGTTCAAGAAGCTGGGGGTCCAGTTCTATCTCAGGCGTTGACGAGAAGTCTTTTAACAGCCTTATGCCCTCCTTGCTTGTCTTGAACTGTAATTCTCTGCACTGTTCATCAAGAAAGGTTTCTAAGTTAACCCTTTTAAGCTCTGGATTCGGCTGGCGTGAATACAGAAGGAGATCGTTTACAATCTTTTCCATCCTTATTGAGGCATTGTGTATCTTCATTATCTTACTCTTATCTCTATCACTCAATGATGATTCAAGAAGTAATTCTGAAAAACCCATTATACCGGTAAGAGGATTTCTTATTTCATGGGCAATAGATGCTGCCATTGTTCCAAGGAGAGCCATCTTTTCCTGCTGTATCATCTTTTTTTCCAACTCTTTTTCTCTTGTTATGTCTCTTATTACAACTATACAGCCCTTATCAACTTTCCTCTGATAACGGGTCATGTAATAAAACCTCCCCTTTATCTCAAATTCAACCGGTTTAGAACTTTGAGGGCAGTTATCCATTTGTTTTCCTTCCGATAATAAACTGCATATCGTATTTTTATTTGCGATTTCGTTCAGAAAATGTTCCATGGCTTCGTTAAGTATGAGGGGTTTGCAATCTTTATCAAAAACTCCGATCATGTCTTTTACACTGTCAAAGGTGTCCTGCCATTGAATAGCCCATTGGGAAAGCGCATTTTCCCTTTCCTTTACCCCCTTTTCTAACCGTTCAATTCTTATATAGGAAAATACACTGAAGGCAATGAAACTCAGAATACCAAGGATGGTCGTTATAATTATGCTGTATTTGGCATTTCTAAGCGCAGCATTGGCGCTTGAAGTATATGAAATAAAAACATCTACCCCCTTCTGATAAGCGTAATTAACGAAATTAGAAATGTCGTTTAAATCTACAGAGCTTGAGCTCATAACATACCTGTTCAGACCAGATAATCTCTTCTCTATTTTTTTGAGTTTCTTGGATACAAAGTCATTTTGATGACACTCTGCACATCGTTGCAAATCCTGATTAATCTGCTCGGAAACATCGGAAAGGACCTGGGGATTTTCTCTAAATTGAGTAAGCCTTGTCTTTAAGTTGATGAATTGACTGAAAAGCCTGCTTCTCTCAAGAAAACTCTGGTTTATGATTATCAGTTTTGATAAATCCCTCTCTACGGTAATCAGACTGGAACCGGATATGATACCACCAATTATTACGATAGTAATCATACCCAATATAATTGTAAAAAACAGCCTCTTCATAATGGAAACCCGATTATGGTAATTATAAATATTAAGCTCTCTATCATTATTGATATCCTCTATTTTATAATTGCAGGTTTAATTTAATTATTAGTTATTAATAAATAAAAAAATTTTTAATTTATGTTATTATATATAAGGATAAAAAGACCTTTTATTATTGTGAATATCTTTTCATTATATTGAACAAAAATAATAGTTGTCAATGTTAATTTTTTGTAAATTTTTTCAGAAAGAGAGGGCTCCTTGATGAGAGGATTTACCAAGAGAGCCATATCGGAGAGACTAAAAATACTTAAGGGCAACAGGTCCTTGAATGAATTTGCAAAAGAGCTTAATATTCCTGCTTCTACCCTTCATTATTACTTCAATGGAAGAAGTCCAACAATAGGTTTTCTTCTAAAGGTTTGTTCAAAACTAAATGTCAGAGAAGAATGGCTCTTGCTTGGTGAAGGGCCGATCTTTAAAGAAGAAGACTCCCCAACAAATGACGAAGACCGCCTTAATGCTATTCTTAAATTTGTCAAAGAGAAATGGCAGCTTCTCTCTGATAAAGAACGAAACTGGTTTGAAGTCCAGTTAAAAAGGATGTTTCCTGACTTTCCCGATGGACTTAAAGAAACTTAGCGTTCATCTCTTAAATTTATCTTAATGGACTTACTTGAGTTAAGGGACATAACCTTCAGAGCTAATGGGAAATACATCCTTAATGGACTCTCGTTAACGGTCAGGTATAACGAGGTCCATGCACTCCTTGGAACAAATGGCACTGGAAAGAGCACCCTTGCTTATCTGATCATGGGTTGTTCTGGTTATAAACCCTCATCAGGAGAAATCCTTTTTGAAGGGAAAAAAATAAATGAACTCACCCTTTACGAAAGGGCAAAGCTCGGCATCTGTCTTGCCTGGCAGGAGCCAGTAAGGTTTGAGGGGATATCTGTTAGAGACTACATCTCTGTTCACAACAAAGACATTGACCCTGCCCCTTTTCTTGAACTGGTCGGACTGCATCCCGAGCTTTATCTTGACAGAGAGGTTGACAAAACCCTTAGTGGTGGGGAAAGAAAGAGAATAGAGCTTGCCTCAGTGCTTGCTCTTAACCCTAAACTTGCTATACTTGATGAACCTGACTCTGGCATTGATATGCTTTCCACTGATGACATAATAAGAGTAATAGAGATGTTTAAAAAATCGGGCTCCTCTGTCCTCCTGATAACCCACAGAGAGGAGATAGCCCTTATCTCGGACAGGGCAAGTCAACTCTGTGGGGGAAGGATATTTTACAGTGGTGAGCCTGAAAGGGTGGCAGAGATGTTTAAATCAAGAAGATGTCTCATCTGTGATGGTGAGGTCTGTAAGGATGAAAGAGATTGATGAGCTCATAAGCTATACAGGCAAAACAGGGTTTGAGCCTTCGGTGCTTTCCGACAGTGAGACCGCCCATCTCGTCATAAAAGCTCACAGGGTGTTAAGCTATAGAGAGACAGAAGGTGTAAAGATGGAGGCAAGAGAGAGCCCTGATGGTGTTGAGCTCTTGTTAAGCATTAAGGAGGGCTGGAAGATAAAAAAGCCCATCCACCTATGTTTTGGTCTTTTACACAGAAGGGGCACCCAGAGGATAAAGCTGAAGGCCTTGCTTGAAAAGGGCTCTTCTGCCAAGTTTATTGCCCACTGTATCTTTCCTAACGCCGAAGAGGTTACCCACATCATGGATGCAGACATTAGGGTTGGCCAGGATGCTATGATGATGTATTCAGAGACTCACTATCATGGAGTATCCTCTGGTGCAGTTGTAAAGCCAAAGGCAGTCGTTAAAGCAGAAAGAAACAGCCGATACTATACGGAGTTTAACCTAAGAGACGGATTGGTGGGTGACTTAGAGCTTGACTATCAGGTATTAGCAGAAGAGGAAAGCATTGTTGAGCTCACAGCAAAGGTGTTTGGACATAAAAGGGATCAGATTAAGATTAAAGAAGGTATAACACTTAAGGGCATGAATGCACGGGGTCTAATAAAGACCAGGGTTGCCCTTGAGGGTAATGCACAGGCAGAGGTCATCGGTATTACCGAAGGTATGGCAGAAGGTGCAAGGGGACATGTGGATTGTATGGAGGTCGTTAAAGACAATGCCACAGCCAGGGCAATACCTGTGGTAAGGGTTACTCATCCAAAGGCAAAGGTTACACATGAGGCAGCCATTGGAAGTATTGACAGAAAGCAACTGGAAACACTTATGGCCCACGGACTTAGTCCTGAGGAAGCCGTTGACACCATCGTAAAAGGCATTCTGCGGTAAAAAGCCTACCGTTAAATTGATTTCGTCTTTTTATAAATGTTAGAATAGCTTTTAATACAGACTACATTAATCATTAATCCTACAAAAATATCAGAAAAGAGGTGCCCATGTTACAGGACAACATCCCTTTAGGTTTAACCTTTGATGATGTTTTATTACTGCCTGCAAAGTCAGATGTAATCCCAAAGGAGGTGGATGTAACAACCAGACTAACCAGAAATATCATGATGAATATCCCCATCGTAAGTGCTGCCATGGATACGGTTACAGAGGCAGCCCTTGCAATTGCACTGGCACGGGAAGGTGGAATAGGCATTATACACAGGGCAATGCCTGTTCAAAAGCAGGCACTGGAGGTTGACAAGGTCAAAAAATCAGAAAGTGGAATGATCATCGATCCCATCACCATCGGCCCTGATGAGCCTATTAAAAGGGCAACAGAGATAATGGCTCATTATAAGATATCAGGCGTTCCTGTAACGGTAAAGGGAAAGCTGGTGGGCATTCTTACAAACAGGGACTTAAGGTTTGAGACAAACCTCGAAAGAAAAGTAAAGGATGTGATGACGAAAAAAAACCTGATTACTGCCAGAGAGGGGATCTCCCTTGAAGAGGCAAAGGAAATACTGCACAGATACAAGATAGAAAAGCTCCCCATCGTTGACAAGGACATGAACTTAAAGGGGCTTATCACCATAAAGGACATTGAAAAGAGAAAAAAATACCCCAATGCCTGTAAAGACGAGGTTGGCAGACTTCGCGTGGGTGGGGCGATAGGTGTGGGTGCTGAGGCAATAGAGAGGGCTGAAGCACTGATAGAAGCAGGAGTTGATGTGATAGCCATTGACACAGCCCACGGCCATAGCAATGCAGTTATTAAGACCCTCAAGGAACTTAAGAAGAGATTCGACATCGATGTTATCGCTGGAAACGTTGCCACCAAAGAGGGAGCAGAAGACCTAATCAAGGCAGGAGCTGATGCAATAAAGGTTGGCATTGGGCCTGGCTCCATATGCACCACAAGGGTTGTTGCAGGCGCTGGGGTGCCCCAACTTACGGCCATAAAGGCATGCTATCAGGTTGCCAAAAGATACAAGATACCTGTTATCGCTGACGGTGGCATAAAGTTCTCAGGTGACATCACAAAGGCCATTGCAGCAGGTGCCCATTCAGTTATGATAGGAAGCCTCTTTGCTGGAACTGACGAATCCCCTGGAGAGACCATACTCTATCAGGGCAGAAGCTACAAGGTGTACCGTGGTATGGGCTCACTTGGTGCAATGGCACAGGGTGCCAGAGACCGTTATGGACAGGAAGGAGTTGAGACATCAAAGCTGGTGCCCGAGGGTATCGAAGGACGGGTGCCCTATAAAGGCCCCCTTGCATACAGTGTGCATCAGCTCGTGGGAGGTCTCCGCTCTGGCATGGGTTATTGTGGCTGTAAAAACTTAGACGAATTGCGAAGAAAGGCCCGGTTTATACAGATTACTAACGCAGGACTGAGAGAAAGTCATGTCCACGATGTAACCATCACAAAGGAGGCACCCAATTACAGGACAGAATTTTGATTGCGTTCGTTGCGTTTGTTGAGTTAATTGCGTTTATAGAGTGAGTGAAGGAGTGTGTTCTCTGAGGTTTTTATTCAATATTTAATACCATGAGGTGGTCATGGAATTAGAAAAGATACTGGTTCTTGATTTTGGCTCTCAATACACCCAGCTTATTGCAAGGCGGGTGAGGGAATGCAAGGTCTACTCTGAGATACTTCCCTTTAATGTATCCATTGAAAAAATAAAGGAGTTCAATCCAAAGGGCATAATCCTCTCAGGTGGACCCTCCAGTGTTTATGATGAAGGAGCACCTATTCCTGACAGGGCTATCTTTGAGCTTGGAGTGCCAGTGCTTGGTATCTGTTATGGAATGCAGCTTATGGCATACATGCTGGGTGGTGAGGTTGCAAGGGCTGACAGGCACGAATACGGAAGGGCAGAGATAATAATTGACGACGACCAGGACCTTCTCTTTGGCATAACTGACCGCTCAGTGGTCTGGATGAGCCATGCCGACAGGATAGAAAAATGCCCCCCTGATTTCAAGCCCATTGCTCATACATCAAACTCACCGATAGCTGCAATGGCTGACCACAGAAGAAGATTCTATGCCCTGCAGTTTCATCCTGAGGTGGCTCACACTGAAGAGGGTAAAAGGATTCTTCAGAACTTTGTTCATAATATCTGCGGGTGTAAATCCCAGTGGCAGATGAGCTCCTTTATACAGTGGTCTGTGGAAAACATCAAAAAACAGGTCGGAAACAGCAGGGTTGTCTGTGCATTAAGCGGTGGTGTGGACTCATCGGTTACAGCGCTTCTGATACATAAGGCCATTGGTGATAACCTGACCTGCATATTCGTTGACAATGGGCTTTTAAGAAAGGGAGAGGCAGAAAAGGTAAGGGATACCTTTGAGCGACACTTTCACATTAAGCTTATATTCGTTGATGCACGCTCAAGGTTTCTCTCCATCCTTAAGGGCGTAACAGACCCTGAGGAAAAGAGGAAACGCATCGGCAGGGAGTTTATAAAGATATTTGAAGAAGAGGCAAAGAAGATTGAAGGAGCAGAATTCCTTGCACAGGGAACCCTGTATCCTGATGTAATTGAAAGCGTGTCCTTTAAAGGCCCATCTGCTACCATCAAATCTCATCACAATGTGGGTGGACTCCCTGAGGTGATGAAACTGAAGCTGGTAGAGCCCCTAAGGGAGCTGTTTAAAGACGAGGTTAGAGAGATAGGTGAAGAGCTTGGCCTTCCTGAGGAGATATGCTGGCGGCATCCCTTTCCAGGGCCAGGGCTTGCAATCCGCTGTCTCGGAGAGGTGACAGAGGAAAAACTCTCCATACTAAGAGAGGCTGACGCCATCGTGCTTGAGGAGATAAAGAGGGCCGGTCTTTACAGACAGATATGGCAGGCCTTTGCAGTGTTATTGCCAGTAAGAAGTGTTGGCGTGATGGGTGATGAAAGAACCTACGATTACGCCCTTGCCATAAGGGCAGTAACAAGCCTTGATGGCATGACTGCAGACTGGGCAAAGATACCACCTGAGGTGCTTGGCAGGATATCAAACAGGATAATAAACGAGGTAAAGGGCATTAACAGGGTTGCCTATGACATAACCTCTAAGCCACCGGGCACCATAGAATGGGAATGAGTCTCTTAAATTGTGACTGACTTTAACTTAAAAGAATACATAGAGGAAAGAAGAGCCCTCGTTGACGCTTATCTGAGGGGGTATTTCTCCAAACCCTTCAGGCCATTGCCTCTTTACGAATCACTGACCTACTCGCTTTTTGCAGGTGGAAAGAGGCTTCGTCCCCTGCTTGCAATTTCAGCCTTTGAAGCCTGTGGGGGAAGTGCTGAGGAGATACTTCCCCAGGCATCGGCAATTGAGTTAATCCATACATACTCGCTCATCCACGACGACCTGCCTGCAATGGACGACGACGACCTTAGAAGAGGAAAACCTACAAACCATAAGGTCTTTGGTGAGGCTATTGCCATACTGGCAGGCGATGCACTACTTACAGAGGCCTTTTATATGTTTACCGAGGGAGATGTCTTTTCACCTGCAAATTTAAAGAGGGCGCTCCGAATACTTGCATCTGCTTCGGGTGCACTGGGAATGGTGGGAGGACAGGCTGAGGACATACTTTCTGAAAACAAAGAGCCTGACGAAGAGACACTTGAGTTTATCCATCTTCACAAAACCTCTGCATTAATCAGGGCATCGGTTACTGTCAGTCCTGTATTGAAAGGCGAATCAGAGGAAAAGATAACCGCCATGGAGCAATACGGCAAAAATATCGGTCTTGCATTCCAGATCGTTGATGACATTCTTGATATAATAGGTGATGAAAAGAGACTTGGTAAAAAAACAGGTGCTGATCAGCAGAAGGGTAAGATGACCTACCCTGCCCTTTACGGTATCGAGAACTCAAAGGCAAAGGCAAAAAAACTGGTTGATGAAGCAATAGAGCAGCTCTCTGTTTTTGGACAGAAGGCTATTGCACTAAAGGAGATAGCAAGGTATATTATAAACAGGATGGAATAATATTCGCGTTTATTGCGTTGATTGCGTTTGTCGCGTTCATTGCGTTCATTGAGTTTGTTGCGTTAATCGAGTTGATAGAGTTGGTTGAGTTTAGAGTTTAGAGTTTAGAGTTTAGAATTTAGAATTTAAAAATCGAGGGGTGTTTAGATGTCGCTTCTTGAAAACATAGACAGTCCTGATGACCTTAAGTTACTTGGTGTTGAGGAATTAGAGACACTTTCAAGGGAGATCAGAAAGGAGATTATCCATACTGTTTCCTGCACAGGGGGGCATCTTGCCTCAAACCTTGGTGTGGTTGAGCTAACACTGGCGCTACATTATGTCTTTGAATCTCCCCGGGACCGGCTGATATGGGATGTAGGACACCAGTGTTACACCCACAAGCTCATAACAGGAAGGAGAAAGAGGTTTCAAACACTGAGGCAGTACAAGGGGATATCGGGCTTTCCAAAGACATCCGAAAGCCCTCACGACCAGTTTGGCACAGGGCACAGTTCCACCTCCATTTCTGCTGCCCTTGGAATGGCTATTGCCCGTGACCTCAGGGGTGAAGACTACCATGTTATAGCTGTAATAGGTGACGGTGCAATGACCGCAGGTCTTTCCTTTGAGGCACTTAACAATGCCGGTCAGCTTAAGGTTCCGATGATAGTGGTGCTTAATGACAATGAGATGTCCATCTCAAAAAATGTTGGTGCCATCTCAAAGTACTTAAACAAGATCCTCACCACCGACTTTTACAAGAGGATTAAAAAGGACACAAAAAACATCCTCGAAGGCATCCCGAGACTCGGCACAAGCATGTCCCGCTTTGCCCATAAACTTGAGGAGACGCTTAAGGGCTTCTTTTTGCCCGGGCAGCTCTTTGAGGAGTTTGGCTTTAACTACATTGGCCCTGTGGATGGACACAACCTGAGGGAGCTTATCGAGACCTTTCAGGCAATAAGGGACATAAGAGAGCCAATCCTTGTTCATGTAATCACCAGAAAGGGACGAGGCTATGACCCTTCTGAACAGGACCCATCCTGTTTTCACGGAATTGGCCCCTTTGACAAGATAAGTGGAAAGGCGGTTTCAAGCTCTGACAGACCATCCTACAGCAAGGTATTTGGCACAGCCCTTACCGAGATTGCTGAAAAAAGAAAGGACATCTTAGCCATAACTGCTGCAATGAAAGAGGGCACAGGGCTTGGTGAGTTTGCAGAGCGCTTCCCTGAGAGGTTCTTTGATGTTGGTATTGCCGAACCCCATGCAGTAACCTTTGCTGCAGGGCTTGCAAAGGATGGGTTTAGACCTGTGGTTGCCATATATTCAACCTTTCTTCAGAGGGCATACGATGAAATAGTTCACGATGTTGCACTTCAGAACCTGCCTGTGGTCTTTGCCATTGACAGGGCAGGTCTTGTTGGAGAAGACGGCCCAACCCATCATGGGGTTTTTGACATCAGTTACCTGAGACACATCCCGAACATGGTGGTGATGGCACCAAAGGACGAAACAGAACTGAGGATGATGCTCCGGTTTGCATTCACCCTGAAGGGTCCGTCTGCTATCAGGTATCCAAGGGGAAGTGTAGCGGAGAGCTTCCCGGAGCCACCCAAACCACTTGGGCTTGGTGAGGCAGAGGTGCTTCTTCAGGGCAGTGACATAGCCATAATCGCTGTTGGTAATATGGTCTATCCAGCCTACAGGGCAGCTCTTGAGCTGACAAAGGAGGGATACTCACCCACGGTTGTCAACTCAAGGTTTATAAAGCCCTTGGACAGTCACCTCCTGGGGCAGATTGCCCAGAGCCACGGTGCAATACTTACTGTTGAGGAAAATGCCATAGCAGGTGGCTTTGGCTCATCAGTGCTTGAAGCACTCACTGGCATGGGCTTTAAGGGGCTTAACATAAGGCTCCTTGGCATTCCTGATACCTTTGTTGAGCACGGCGACCTCAAGACACTCCGCCGCCTGCTGGAGCTTGATGTAGAAGGGATAAAAAAGCACAGCCTTAGCCTCATCGAACAGCATCTTAAATCAAGACACTGAGCATTCACGCCTTAATGAAAACACGCCTTGATATACTGTTAGTTAAAAGGGGATTAGCTAAAAGCCGTGAAAGGGCAAGGGCAATGATTATGGAGGGAAAGGTGCTTGTAAACGGCACTACTGCAACTAAACCCGGAATGCAGGTAAAAGTGGACGCATCTCTTGAATTAAAGGGTGAGGACATACCCTATGTAAGCCGTGGAGGGTTAAAGCTCGAGGGTGCACTTAAGGCATTTGGGGTTGACCCTACAGGAAAAATCGCAATGGACATAGGAGCTTCCACAGGGGGCTTTACAGACTGTCTTCTTCAGCACGGAGCAAGCAGGGTTTATGCTGTGGATGTGGGCTATGGTCAGATAGACTGGAGACTTAGAACAGACCCAAGGGTGGTGGTAATCGAAAGGACCAACATCCGTTACATTCAGAGACAGAAGGTGCCCGAAGATGTAGAGCTCATAACGATTGATGTATCCTTTATATCCCTTAAAAAGGTCATCCCCAGGGCCCTTGAGTTCCTCATTCCAGGTGGGGAGATAATTGCACTTGTAAAGCCCCAGTTTGAGCTTAAGAGAGAGGATGTGGAAAAGGGGGGTGTTATACGGTCAGAGGAAAAAAGAAAAAGGGCACTTTATTCGGTAATAGAGTTTGCAAGGGAACTCGGGCTTGAGGTTCTTGGAAGCACGGAGTCACCAATCAAAGGGGCAAAGGGCAATGTGGAGTACTTCGTTCATCTTAAGA
>WFMM01000164.1 GCA_015484595.1 Nitrospirota bacterium
CTACCTACATATACGCTGAGTGGAAAAAGGCAAAGGACACTCCGAGGCTTACTTTCAGGTTTAAGGCTCAGGCAAAGGAAAGAAAGGTTGATGGTTTTAAGGAAGAGGGAACGGTGCCTGTTGAGGTTATGAGGTATCTTAAGTCCGAGAAGTTTCTGCCCACCGATGGAAAGATAAAGGAGATAGCAGAGCGAATCGTAAAGGGCAAAAAGGGCATACTTCAGAAGGCAAGGGCAGTGTACGACTGGACAGTGGAAAACACTTACAGGGACCCCAGGGTTAAAGGATGCGGAAAAGGCATCGTGGAGGAGACCCTTGCAAAAAGAGGAGGAAAGTGTGCTGACATAAGCTCTGTTTTTGTTGCTCTTGCAAGGGCAGCAGGCGTGCCGGCAAGGGATGTTTTTGGTTTACGCCTTGCAAAGACAAAAGAAAAAGACATGACAGGTGGTTTTCACTGCTGGGCAGAGTTTTATCTGCCAGGCACTGGGTGGGTTCCGGTTGACCCGGCTGATGTAAGAAAGATTATGCTTGTAAAAAGACTTTCTCTTCAGGATGCTGAACCTTACAGAGAGTATTACTTTGGAAAGGTTGACCAGTACAGGATAGTGCTCGAAAGAAGCGGAAGGGGAATAGTGCTCGACCCACCACAGGGAAGCTGTCTTAACTACTTTATGTATCCCTATGGTGAGGTGGATGGACAGCCTCTTGATTACTACAATCCAAAGGAGTTTTCCTACTCTGTAAAATTCAGGGCTCTTTAGAGAGGGGCATGGGGCTGGTGCCCCGGCTGGTCTGCAAAACCAGTTCCAGAGCCAGCAGGTTAGAGGCTCAGGTGGGTTCGATTCCCACTGCCTCTCTCCAGAGTTGCTACAATTAAATGAAAATAAGGAGGAGGTTACCATGGTGGTTGATGCAAGAGGCCTTGGGTGCCCAAAACCGGTTATTATGGCTGAGGATGCCCTGAAAGGGATAGAGGAAGGCACTGTGGAGGTGCTGGTTGACAACGAGGCATCGGTAAGCAACTTAAAGAGGTTTGCTGAAAAATCAGGCTTTCACTCAGAGGTTCAAAGGGTGGAGAATTACTGGAAGGTAAGGATAACCAAGGGTTACACCTGTGAGGTTCCTGAAAAGAAGAAAGAGACAGAAGCAGAAAAAAAGGAACTCCTCATGATCATAGGTACTGATACCCTCGGAAAGGAAGAGGACATCGGAAGAGTACTAATGAAGGGATTTCTGGAAACCCTTAAAGTCATGGGAGAACTGCCTGACATGATGTTTTTCTTAAACGCAGGTGTCAGGCTGACCACCATAAATGATGAAGCCATTGAGATACTGAAGGATTTAGAACAAAGAGGGGTGGAGATATTTTCCTGCGGCACCTGCCTGAAGCACTACGGTCTTGAGGAAAGCCTAAAAGTGGGCTATCGGGGAACAACAAATCACATCGTTGAGGGATTAAAGGACTTTAAAAAGGTAGTCTGGGTCTAAATTGCTGTTTACATTCACCTTTAAGGCAGGGCACCAGCCCTTACAATCTTCATAGTCAATGTTGGCCTGTTCTTAAGTGTCCCTTACTGGTACACACAGGGTGCCCCGACACCTTATACCAGACATTCATGAAAAGTTCTATAATAGAACTATGGATATAGAAAAAGTTCTTGAAATCACTGAAGAAACTCATCAGAGGCTTAAATTCTCTCTGCCTGAACGGATAAGGCCTTTTTATGACAGTGCAGAAATAGACAACCTGCGGGCCCTGCTGGTATACGGACAGAGGGGGGGCGGGTAAGACCACCTTTCTGCTTTACAGGTCAAAGGACAAACCTTTCCTTTATCTCTCAGCAGATAATCCCCTGATAGCAAGCCATCCACTCTACGAGGTGGTAAGGGGAGCCTTCAACAGGGGCTATGAGGGAGTAGTGCTGGATGAGGTTCATCATGCAAAAGACTGGAGCGTGCATCTGAAGGCCCTTTATGATGATTATCCTGAAAGATACATCTGCTCAAGTGGAAACAGCAGTTTGCTTATTAAAAGCGGGATTGACAACCTTTCTCGCAGGTTTGTTCAGTTCAGGATTTCGCTTCTTTCTCCCATCTATCCATAGTAACCATCTGAGACTGATGGGTGCAATCATAGGGTATCTTATAGGCTCACCTGTGTCAACTGTAAATGTTTCAGGTCTTTGTACCGAGTGGCACCTGGGCAAAGAAAAACTCTATCAACTGCTCAGTGTGATGGAATCGGTTGAACTCTAAAGAATAGTTCGCCGCAAATCAGACAGAAGCGTTTATTCAAAGGGTGAAAAGATGCTTATAAATGACCCTTCCATATACCATTGCTTTAATGGAAATCTGGGAAGCGCAAGGGAGGCATTTGTTGTATTTGCCCTTTCTGAAAGATACGAGGTGTTTGCAAGTTCAAAGGAAGAGGATTATGATTATCTTGTAGATGGAATAAAGATTGAGGTAGGTGGCAAAACCAAAAGCAGTAAATCTGCAGACTTTGTTGTGAGCGATGACCTTGAACTTCCCGTGCGCAACAGGATTCCTCTCTGGGTGCTCGGGATGGGCTGGTAGAGATGGCATATCACAAAAAAACCTTTTTATGTTGCCCGTTGCGAGGTATGTCTTTTATCTGCTGTGCCAGATTTTTAGGGAGGCTATGTTTAATTCGAACCTTAACTAAGAATTTTAGCCCTTATAATTCTGATATTAGAATGGATACTAAAAGCCATGACCTTGCTATCTTTAGGGGCTACATTAACCTGCCCAGCACTTTTTCAAGAATGTTGATGTAGCCTTCAAGCCTTGAAAATATCCCCTCTGCCACTTCCTCTTTATAAGTATGTGATGTAAGATTCCTGTCGTCTATCATTTCAAGTAATTTCACTGTAGTATCTTCATCAATAAAGCCGGCTGAAAAAAATTCCCTTATACAGGATTTTGGAGTTCTGCAATCAATCCCCTCTTTAAAACTTAAATATCTCTTAACGGTCTTCCAGAAAATCTCAACGGTGAATTCAAATCGCTGTATGGCGCTGTCTCTGAAAAAATAATAATCATCACTTTTGGTACCTTCAGATGCCCTCGAAAATGCCTCTTTCAACCTGTCAAGTGCCCTTTCAAAATCCCTTAATTGTTCCTCTAAAGCCATCTTTTACCTTCTTTCATCACAATTTCAAGCAGCCCTTTATCAGTAGAGAGGTCAACCAGATCAACCTTGTATGGCAAGTGACTTTCTTCAATTGCTTCCCTTAAAATTGCTATGTCTTTCCTGATATCATCTCTGGATATAAAGCCTATGTCCACATCAGAGAATGCGGAACTTTCGTTTCTTGCCCTTGAGCCAAAAAGATAAATCTCAACATCTTTGCCTTTGAAAAAGGTTCTTATAAACTCCTTTAAATCATCTATAGTTTTAATATCCTCTGTTTTCATGCTGTTAATATATCAACTAAATCATATAGCTGTCAATGAAAGCGGTTTTATTGCCGATCGATTATTATGAAGGTATAAGAAAGGCAAAACTTATCGTCAGATAGCTTCTACCCCTGACATCATAGCTAATCTGAATTTGCTTTTTTTGGATCTGTTATGTAATAATTGTTTTAGCAAATACGAGAGTTTTTGCACGATGAGGCCGCAAAAACTTTTGTTTTTGCGGCCTTTTTGTTAAGAAGGCTAAACTCTTTCAGGAAAGGATGAAGGGAACTTGGAAGTAAAGGTTAACGCAAATAACATCGACAGGGCACTGAAGCTTCTTAAACGGGAAGTGGAAAAAGAAGGGCTTTTCAGGGATTTAAAAAACAAAAGATTCTACGAAAAACCTTCCGTTAAAAAACGCCGCAAACAGAGGGAAGCCCGCAAAAGAAGGATAAAGGCATCCCGATACAGAAGGGCTCAAAAAAGATCCTGACAGCGAGCCCCCTTACAAAAAAACAATCTAACTAAACCACAAGGAGAAACAGGTATGCAGACTAATTTTGTCGATTTTAAAATCTCACCAAAAGTGCTTAAGGCCATAAAAGACATGGGTTTTGAAGAGCCAACGCCTATTCAGAAAATGGCAATTCCACCCGCCCTTGAAGGAAAAGATGTAATCGGACGGGCACAAACAGGCACAGGAAAGACCGTTGCCTTTGGAATCCCAATAGTTGAGCATTGCTCTGAAAAAAGGACGCCTCAGGCTATCGTGCTTGCCCCAACAAGGGAGCTTGCTGTGCAGATTGCAGAAGAGCTTAACAGGGTTGGACGGTACAGTGGCATCTACGCCCTCCCCATCTATGGTGGACAGTCAATAGAAAGGCAGATAAGGTCACTTAAAAAGGGCGTTCAGATAATTGTCGGAACCCCTGGCAGGATAATTGATCATCTAAAAAGAGGCACCCTTTCATTAAAAAACATCGATATCGTCGTGCTTGACGAAGCAGATGAGATGCTCAACATGGGTTTTATAAATGACATTGAATTTATACTTAAGGAGACACCCTCTGAGAGACAGACCATGCTGTTTTCAGCAACACTTCCACCCGAGATATTGAGGATTTCAAAGAAATACATGAAGTTACCGGTGAAGGTAACGGTTAATACCGAAAAGATGGTGGTATCAAAGATTAAGCAGGTGTTTTACGAGGTAAAGCAGTCAAACAAGATCACTGCCCTTTCAAGGATTATTGATGTAGAAGACCCTTCGCTTGCTCTTGTCTTCTGTCATACCAAAAAAGAGGTAGATGAAGTCTCCTCAAAACTCAAACAGATGGGCTACTACGCTGGTGCCATTCACGGTGATTATTCCCAGGCCCATAGAGACAGGATAATCAGACAGTTCAAGACAGGAGAGATTGACATACTTGTTGCCACAGATGTGGCGGCAAGAGGGCTTGACATCTCGGGGGTAAGCCATGTCATAAACTACAGCATACCCCAGAACCCTGACAGCTATATTCACCGAATCGGAAGAACAGGAAGGGCAGGCAGAACAGGCATTGCCATTACCTTCGTAACACCAAGGGAGTACAAAAACCTCCGAATCATCGAACGCACTGCAAGAACACGCATCCTCAGGGCAGAACTACCTACAAAAGAGGATGTCAGAAGGGTCAGGATGGAGGAGATGAAAGAGGAAATCACGGAACTTATAGAAAAAGGACAATACAGGGATTACCTTGAAATGGTTGATGAGCTTTCCCATAGATACTCCCTTCGTGAAATTGCAGCATCGGCAATCTCTGCCCTCTATGATTACGACGATGAAGAGGATGAAACAGGCTCCACTGTAAGGTTGTTTGTAACCCTTGGAAAAAAAGACAACCTCCATGTTGGAGAGCTCGTCAGGCTTATCACAGAAAGGGCCAAAATAAATCGTCAGAGCCTTGGAAAGATAATGATGTACGATGCCTTCAGCTTTATTGAGGTTGACGAAGAGGTTGCCCCAGAGGTTGTAAAGGCACTAAATGGCTCATTTCTTAAGGGACGAAGAATAAAGGCAGAGCCAGCAAGACCAAAAGACAGGGTGTAGGGGGAGTTTTGAGTGTTGAGTGCTTAGTTTTGAATTAAGAATTA
>WFMM01000165.1 GCA_015484595.1 Nitrospirota bacterium
CCTTCGTTCTCTTCATGGCCTCTATCTCCTTCTTGCTGAACTTCCTGTAACGAACCTCTGCCTTCAGTGGTGACGAAAGCAAGGCCACTAAACCCAGGCACAGAAAAATCAGAACAAGGTATCTCTTCAATTTTAACCTCCTCACTTATAGAATGTAGGGTGTAGGGTGTAGCGTGTAGGGGGTAGTATAAGCTTTAACTATGACCTTAACTCAACACTCAACACTAAACACTCAACACTCCCTACCCCCTACCCCCTATTTCATATTCCCTGTCTTTAAATTATAAAATGCCTTGAGGCCAGGAAACTGGGCTGCCTCGTCAAGCTCTTCCTCAATCCTGAGGAGCCTGTTGTACTTTGCAATCCTTTCACTCCTTGCAAGGGAGCCAGTCTTTATGAAGCCCGTGTTACAGGCAACAGCAAGGTCTGCTATGGTTGTATCTTCGGTCTCTCCAGAGCGGTGAGATATAACCGCTGTGTAAGAGGCACGCTTTGACATCTCGATTGCGTCAAGGGTCTCTGTGAGTGTTCCAATCTGGTTTAGTTTTATAAGCACCGAGTTGGCAATGCCCTTTTCTATGCCCTCCCTGATTATCTTTGTGTTGGTAACAAAGATGTCATCTCCGACAAGCTGAACCTTGTTGCCAAGCCTTTCGGTAAGCTCCTTCCAGCCATCCCAGTCGTTTTCGCCGAGGCCGTCCTCTATAGACAGTACCGGGTATTTCTGAAGGAGCCTTTCGTAGTAATCAATGAGCTCAGAGGAGCCTATGCTTTTGCCCTCAAAACTGTAACTGCCATTTTCGTATAGCTCCGATGCTGCCACATCAAGGGCAAGAAAGACCTGCTCACCTGGTTTGTAACCCGAATCCTCAATAGCCTTTATGATTAACTCTATGGCCTCTTCGTTTCTGTCAAGACTCGGGGCAAAACCACCTTCGTCACCCACTGCTGTGCTAAGACCCTTTGAATTTAGTATCTTTTTAAGGGTATGGAATATCTCTGAACCAGCCCTCAGAGCTGAGGCAAAGCTGTCAAATCCAGCAGGCATTATCATGAACTCCTGTATGTCAAGGTTGTTGTCTGCATGGGCACCACCGTTCATGATGTTCATCATGGGCACAGGTAAGCACTTTGCATTACAGCCACCGATGTATTTATAAAGTGGAAGCCCCAGGTCTTCTGCAGTAGCCTTGCAAACAGCAAGAGACACACCCAGTATGGCATTTGCACCAAGGCGGCTTTTGTTTTCAGTGCCGTCCATCTCTATCATGAGCTGGTCAATGTAGACTTGGTCCTCCGAGTCAAGACCGATTATCCTTGGGGCTATTTCTTCTATTACATTGTTGACTGCCTTTGTTACACCTTTACCGTGGAACCGCTCTTTGTCTCCATCTCTTAGCTCAATGGCTTCGCGTTCACCTGTGGAGGCACCTGAAGGGACTGCTGCCACGCCCATTGCCCCGGTAGCGAGAGCCACCTCTACCTCTACCGTTGGATTTCCCCTTGAATCAATAATCTCCCTTGCGTGAACATCGATAATCTCGGCCATAAATACCTCCTTATAAATTGTAGTGCCCCCGTGAAGGGGTTGAGTTTTTATAATATACCCTTTTTTCTCAGAAAATCCATCACATCACTGTCTTCAGAGAAAAACTGATTCAGAACCGCCCTGACCTTGTTCTGGTCTAATTCCCTGCCGTAAAGCTCCACCCTCTGGGAGATAAACCTTACTGTGGTCTCAAGGAATATCTTGAATCCATGAATTGCAGTGAGAATCTTTTTAAGCGGGTTCCCTGAAAGCATCTCCTCGTCGGTTGAAAGAAAGTCGTTAAAGAACCTGTTGAACTCTTCGTAGTCGTCGTGTCTCAGTAGTCTGAAGGTGAAGCTCTCAAAGTACTGCATGTAAGCCCTTAAGGAATGATAGACCGATTTAATTATATCAGGCCTTTCATTGGCTGAAAGCTCAAAGATGTGAAAAAACATATAAAGGGTGTATACATCTTCTCTTAGCTTCATTGATTGCTCAAGCCGTGTTGTATAGCTTGGAAAAAGGTCTTCACCCTTTATGTCAGGGTTAAAGAGCCGTGCGGTTTGAACTATTGACTCTTCAATCAGGTGCTGAACAATCCCGTAGCTGTTTTCAACCTTTCCCCTTAATTTGTTAACAGAGGTAACCGCTGAGATATCCCTTAGCTCCTGCTCAAAGGCCCTTTTTGATTCAACCGAAAACTGAAAGACCAGCATGTCCTTAAACTCCTTTACCCTTTTATCAGATATGCCTTTATAGCCCTTCAGTGCATCTACGAAGGTCCTTACCTCTGAGCGAATCAGAAAGAGGATAAGCAGGTCGCAGTTAATAGAATAAAGGGTATGCGAGGAGGGCTCGATGTGGTTGATGAATCTTAATATCCTGAACAGATAAAGCAGTATCCCAGAGATTATCCTCTTTAGCTCTCTGTCTTTTATTTCCCTTACGATGGATACTATTTCAGGAATGGTTATCCTGTCAAACTCAGGGTGAATCTCCTGTAAAAAGGGGTTAAAGAATCTGTTTTCGCTTATTGCCTTTGAAAGCAGATCACCAAAGTTTTTATAACCACTGTAGCTGAGTTTTGATGTTTTTAGCAGGTCTGTAATAATGCCCTTTAGATTTATAAAGGAGTCGTACAGAAGGAGCAGGGCTTTTTCTTCACTGTCCTGCCTGTAGAGTTTCATCCTTAAGTAGTCTCTTTTTTTGTCACTCAGGTAGGTCTGTTCAGCATACTTCTGAAACCAGTACATGTTTTTTTGACTGTCAGGAATGAGGTGTTCAAGGATGTTAAGCACGCGGAGAATTCCATCACGGACGATGGTCATCTCATAGTAGAAGTCCCTTGAGGTGTAGTCGGTCTGCGGGATTGGGAGGTTTTCAGGATTGAATACGCGGTCAAGGGCACGGAGGAGGACATCCAGTTCCTCTAAGTATTGAGACTCCTCCTCTTTGACCCTTTTAAACCAGCCTTTATATTCCTGTTCTTCATTCATCAAAGGTAAACTTTCTACTTTCTGGGCACATGGATTGCCTCACCGTGGACATCCTCTGCTGCCTCCATCACTCCCTCCGAAAGGGTTGGATGGGCGTGAATGGTGTCTGCAAGCTCTTTAATGGTGATGCCCTTTTTCATTGCAACCGCTGCCTCGTGAATGAGGTCTGATGCATGGGGGCCGATTATGTGAACCCCCAGTATCTTATCGGTCTTCCTGTCAGCGATGATCTTTACAAAACCCGATATCTCTCCCATGGCATGAGCCTTACCAAGTCCCCTGAACTGAAAGTGCCCCGTGATGTAATCAATTCCCCTTTCCCTTGCCTGATGCTCCCTGAGTCCCACAGAGCCTATCTCTGGATGGGTAAAGATTGCAGAGGGCACCACAGAGTAGTCCATCTCTTTTTCTCCACCTGTTGCGTTAATAGAAGCCACTATGCCCTCCTTTGATGCCACATGGGCAAGCAGTATCCCACCAGTGACATCCCCTACTGCATAAACACCATCCAGACTGGTCTCCATCCTCTGGTTAACCTTTATCTCACCCCTTTTGCCTGTCTCAATGCCAGCTTCTTCAAGCCCTATGTCTTCAGAGTTAAAGGCCCTTCCAATGGAGACAAGCACCACCTCACTGAGGACCTCTTTGCCATTTGAAAGCCTTGTCTTCACACCCCCATCGGTCAGCTCAACGCTTTCAGCCTTAACCCCTGTAAAGAGCTTTATCTTTCTTTTCTTTAACTCCCTCTCAAGGGTCTTTGATATCTCCTCGTCCTCGGTTGATACAGCCCTTGGCATAAGCTCTACCATCGTAACCTCTGAGCCGAGGGCACGGAAGATTGAGGCAAACTCACATCCTATCACCCCAGCTCCGATGATGAGGATGCTTTTTGGTATCTCCCTTAACTCAAGTGCCTCGGTGGAAGATATAATCCTTTTTCCATCAAAGGGGAAAAGGGGGATTTCTGCTGGCCTTGAGCCAGTTGCAATGATTATCCTGTCACACTCTATGGTCTCTTCAGTCTGGTCACCCTCTATCTTGATCTTTCTTTCGGAAAGGAGACGGCCTCTGCCCTTTTTTAGCTCTATCCCCCAGCTTTTAAAAAGTCCCCTGATACCCTTTACCTGTATGTCGATTACCTTCTGTTTGCGATTAAGTATTTTGGAGAGATTTGGTTTGATGGAGCCCTCTATCTCTATGCCAAACTCCTCGGCCCTTTTTAGTTTTTCATAGAGTTCTGAAGAGGCAAGCATGGCCTTGGTTGGGATGCACCCTCTGTTGAGGCAGGTTCCACCCACCTCGGTGTCTTCCACAACCACAACCTGAGCACCCCGCTGGGCAGCCTTCAGTGCGGCCACATAGCCACCAGGGCCTGCACCAAGGATGCCGATCTTCATAATGTTATTTTGCCTCCTCTTCCACAAACCGCTCGTAGTCGGCAGAGTCAAGAAGCTCGTCGATCTCCGATGGGTCTGACATCTCTACCACCACAATCCAGCCTTTATCGTAGGGGGATTCATTAATTATTTCAGGTGACTCATCCAGTTCCTCGTTCACCTCAACGATGGTGCCACTTACAGGGGCTATCACAGAGCTCGTGGACTTTGTGGATTCGATCTCTGTGAACTCAGAGTCCTTTTCGATTTCAGTATCCTCATCAGGCAGGTCAATGTAGACTATGTCTCCGAGCTGATCCTGAGCATAGTCGGTTATACCAATGGTAGCCCTGTTGCCTGAAATCCTGACCCATGTGTGCTCTTTGTGGTATTTAAGGTCTTCAGGAAAGTACATTTTATTCCTCCTCAGGCATCTTTGCTATTACCTGTAACACAGGTAATGGGTTTTTCATATCATAGGATAAAGTACTTTGTCAAGCACAAAGCCCGATATGGCCTTTATTATTTGAGTTTTGAGAGGTCTGCCACCAGGAGGACGCTCCTTTTTATCTCGGAAAGCAGATTTAACCGGTTGTTTTTTATCCTTTCATCCCTGTCCATAACAAGGATGTTATCAAAGAACCTGTCAATCGGTGCCTTAAACTCTGAGAGCCTCTCCAGGGCCTCTAAGTAATTGCCCTCCTTAAGCAGGGTTTCAATCTCCCGTGAGAGCCTCTGTGTAGCACTGTAAAGCTCCTTTTCTTCCTCCTTTTCAAGTATGCCTTCATCAACCAGGCCGTAAGTACGGTCTTTAAGTATGTTAAAGACCCTCTTTAATGCGGTAAGTGTATCAGCAAAGTGGGGTCGTTTCCTGAACTCCTCGATTGCCTCTGCCCTTTGGATTATCTGGCTTAATGGAAGTGTTGCCATGAAGGGTGATAGAGACTTTATGGTGTCGTGCTGAAATCCCTCTGAGGAAAGCATGGATTCAAGTCTCTGGATGAAAAAGGAGATCAGCTCCTCTCTGTCCAATCCACTTATGTCAATGGTCGTTTCCTTCAGTGCCGTGTCGATTATATCTGAAAGTGACAGGGGAAAGCCCTTTTCCTTGAGTATGGATATTATTGCTATGGCATCCCTTCTCAGACCAAGGGGGTCTTCAGAGCCTGTTGGTTTTAGGCCGATGGAGAAGAAGCTTACGATGTTGTCTATTCTGTCAGCTATGCTGAGTGTTGAGCCAGTAAGGGTTTCTGGTAGCCTGTCTTTAGCATGTGCCGGCAGGTACTGCTCAAAAATTGCCTTTGCCACCTCTGGGTCCTCTCCTGCCTTCAGGGCATAATGCATACCCATAAAGCCCTGTAACTCAGGAAACTCACCAACCACTCCTGTTACGAGGTCTGTCTTACTCAAAATGGCAGCGCGCTTTAGTTTTTCTCTGTCTGCTTCAGTCTTTTCAGAAAGAACCAATCCTATCTTCCTTACCCTTTCGGTCTTGTCGTAAAGGGAGCCAAGTCTTTCCTGATACACGATGCCTTTAAGTTCATCAAGCCTTTCCTCAAGAGGCACTTTGAGGTCATCTTCGTAGTAAAACCTTGCGTCTTCAAACCTTGCCTTTATAACCCTTTGGGCTCCCTCTCGGACTGCGTCGCTGTTTTCCTGCTTTGTATTGCTTATTACCACAAAGCTGTTTAACAGGTTACCAGTGCTGTCTTCAATGGCAAAGTACTTCTGATGGTCCTTCATCACCGTAACAAGGAGTTCCTTTGGAAGCTTCAGATACTCTTCAGGAAATGTACAAAGCACTGCCTGGGGATATTCAATTAGATAGACCACGGTCTGAAGTAGTTCATCGTCCTGAACAGGACGGCCACCAACGCTGTTTGAAAGCTCCATTAGTGCCTCTTGTATGAGGCTCTGTCTTTCCCTCTGGTCTGAGACCACGAAGTGTTCAGTAAGCTTTTGATAGAAGTTCTCAATGCTTCCAGTCTCAAACTCCCGGGGTGCTAAGAATCGGTGTCCCCTGCTACGGTTTGAGCTCCTTATCCCGTCTATTTCAAATTGCATCACCTCGGCATTGAAGGTTGCCACTATCCAGTGCACTGGACGGACAAACCTGAGCGATCCATTACCCCATCTCATCGACTTGGGTGAACGAAGGGACAGGATGAGCTCTCTTAAAAGCTCTGGCAGCACCTCCCTTGTTGGCCTTCCCTCTTCTGTCTTTTCAACAGCTACATATTCACCCTTTCCCTTTTTAAGCACCTTAAGCTCTGAGACATCAACTCCCTGAGAGCGGGCAAAACCCAGTGCTGCCTTTGTTGGAGAGCCATCCTCTGAAAAGGCAACATTCCTTGGTGGGCCAAAGACCACTGTTGAACGGCCCTCCTGCCTTTCTGAGACATCCCTTACAGTAAGGATAAGCCTTCTTGGCGTTCCTCTGCATTCGATCTCTCCGTGGCCAATGAGGGCCTCCTCAAGCCTCTTCTTAATCCCCCCTCTGAGCTGGTCCATAAGCAGGGGGACAAACCTTGCTGGAATCTCTTCAGTTCCAATCTCAAGTATCAACTCACCTGTGTGCACTGAAGAGGGGCTATGGGATTCTTCAGGGGAAGGCACGGGTTTTTCCTCTTCAGCCTCTCCCTTAAGCAGGGGAAACCCCATCTCCTTTCTCTGATTGTAAAAGCCCTCTGCAGCAAGCTTGGCAAGTGCCCTTACCCTTGCAATGTAGCCTGTGCGCTCTGTTACTGAGAAGGCACCCCTTGCATCAAGGAGATTAAATGTATGGGAGCACTTAAGACAGTACTCGTAAGAGGGAAGGACGAGGCCCTCTTCAGCAAGACGCTTTGCCTCTGCCTCAAAGTCGTCAAAGAGCCTCCTTAGAAGCTCTATGTTGGCATGATCAAAGTTGAACTTTGAGAACTCAACCTCTGAATGATGATGTATCTCGCCATAGGTAATCCCGTCAGCCCATTTAAGATTGAACACATTGTCCACACCCTGAAGGTACATTGCAATTCGTTCAAGACCATAGGTGATTTCAAGGGACACGGGTTTCAGGTCTATTCCACCTACCTGCTGAAAGTAGGTGAACTGGGTAATCTCCATACCATCAAGCCATACCTCCCAGCCAAGTCCCCAGGCACCAAGGGTTGGAGATTCCCAGTCGTCTTCAACAAAGCGGATGTCGTGCTTCAAGGGGTCAAGCCCAAGGGCACGGAGGCTTTCAAGGTAGAGTTCCTGGCTGTCCCTGGGTGATGGCTTTATGATTACCTGATATTGATAGTAATGCTGAAGCCTGTTTGGGTTTTCACCGTAGCGTCCATCGGTTGGTCTCCTTGAAGGCTCCACATAGGCCACACGCCAAGGCTCTGGCCCGAGGACTCGCAGGAATGTTGCAGGGTGAAATGTGCCTGCCCCAACCTCCATATCGTAGGGCTGTAAAAGCAGACAACCCCTCTGAGCCCAGAACCTGTTTAATGTCTGTATGATGTCCTGAAAATACATGGCTTACACTGAAAGTTAAATATAATGAAGACCGTCGGGTTTTGTCAAATTAAGCTTAGAAGGCATCCTTTACATAGCTTACCTGAAACCCCTCTTCATCCCTGACAAGCCCGAGCACATCAAAACGCACGGGCGGCTCGTTGTAGCCTTTTATTTTTAGATAAAGCTGGGCAAGCCTTCTTAACCGCTTCTGTTTTCTCAGGTCAACTGCCTCAAGGGGATGGCCACGGCCAAGTCCCTTTCGGGTCTTGACCTCAACGATAACGATGGTAGAGCCGTCTTTTGCAACTATGTCTATCTCTCCAATGGGTGTGCGAAAGTTCCGCTCCAGTATCTTAAGCCCCTTCTTTTTGAGAAACCTTACGGCAAAGTCTTCCCCCTCTTTTCCTGTGCTGAGGTGTTTCACCTTTTCAGTCTTACCCTGATGGTGTTTGCGTGTGCCTCAAGCCCTTCTGCCTCGGCAAGTGTTATGACCGCCTGTCCCAGTCTCCTGAAGGCAGTCCCTGTTGCCTTTATGAGGCTCGTTCTTTTCATAAAGTCATAAACGCCAAGGGGGGAGAAAAACCTTGCCGTGCCTCCTGTGGGAAGCGTATGGTTTGGCCCTGCAATGTAGTCACCCAGAGGCTCTGGACTCCAGGGGCCGAGGAAAACAGCACCTGCGTTTTTTATCTCTAAAAGCAGTCTCTCAGGTGACTCTGTGAGCACCTCAAGGTGTTCAGGCGAAATGGTATTTGCAATAGTAGCCGCTTTTTTAAGGCTCTTTGTAACGATTATGGCTCCGTAGTTTTTAAGTGACTGCGCTGCAATGGTGGCCCTTTGTAGTTTTCTTAACTGAGCATTCAGTGCCCTTTGAATCTTTATTGCCTGGGCCTCAGAGGTGGTTATGGCTACAGAGGATGCCAGCTCATCGTGCTCAGCCTGACTGAGCATGTCCGCAGCCACGATCTCTGGGTCAGCGGTTCTGTCTGCAATAATCAGTATCTCACTGGGCCCTGCAATCATGTCAATGTCCACGACCCCAAAGACCGTCTTTTTTGCAAGTGCAACATAGATGTTTCCAGGGCCGACTATCTTGTCAACCCTTTTAATGCTTTCTGTGCCGTAGGCAAGTGCAGCCACAGCCTGTGCACCACCAACTGGATAGACCTCCTTTATGCCCAGGATCTCTATTGCAGTTGCCACTGCAGGGTTTAACTCTCCACCTGGCATGGGAACGCAGAGGGCTATCTCCTTGACACCTGCCACCTGTGCGGGGATGACATTCATGAGCACGGTGGAAGGGTAAGAGGCCTTACCACCAGGCACATAGATGCCCACCCTTTCAAGGGGGGTTATGATCTGACCGAGTGTGATGCCATCCTCTCTGTACTGCCAGGACTTTTCTAACTGGTGTTCGTGGTATCTTCTTATTCTTTCTGCTGCAATGCTGAGGGCATCCCTTATCTCCTGGGGTGTCCTTTTTGAAAGCCCCTTTATCACCGCCCTGCTTAAAGGGAGTTTTTTTAATCTGAGATTGTCAAACCTTTCGGTTAATTTCTTTAAAGCTCTGTCACCCTTTGCTCTGACCTCGTTAATGATCCTTTCCACCGAGGCGGTGATTTCAGGGTTTACGCCTTCAGCCCTTTTTCTAAGAATCTGCAGAAATCTCTTTAACTGCCTTTCGGTTTTAATTATCCTCATAGCAACTCCTGACAATTAAATTTGGGATATATTATATAATGAAATATGTCTGAAATGGAAAAGATACTCCTTGCCCACGGAAGCGGTGGAAAGGTCATGCACGAGTTTATAAAAAAGGGCATCCTTTCCGTTTTGCCTGTTAAAGGGCTTACAGACTCTGCGATAATCAAGGAACACTCCATTGCCTTTACAACGGACAGTTTCGTGGTCTCTCCTGTCTTTTTCCCTGGCGGTGACATCGGAAGCCTCTCTGTGCACGGCACGGTAAACGACCTTACCATGGTGGGCAGTGAGCCAAGGTACATATCGCTTTCGTTGATAATCGAAGAGGGGTTCCCGATGGAAAAACTGAAAAGGATTTTAGACTCCATAGCAAGGGCATCCGCGGAGGCAGGGGTGGAGGTGGTAACAGGGGATACAAAGGTAGTGGAAAGGGGAAAGGGCGACGGGGTCTTCATAAACACGGCAGGCATAGGTCTTTTGAGGGAGGATGTCTGTTTCAGCCCTGAAAGGATAGAGCCTGGAGATCTGGTTTTGCTTTCTGGAAGCATTGCTAACCACGGAGTGGCAGTAATGGCTGAAAGAAATGGTATCGAGTTCAGCCCGCCGGTGCTTTCTGATTCAAGACCACTTAATCTTTTGTTAAAAGAGCTAAAAGGCTACCACAATGCCATTCATGCCATGCGAGACCCCACCAGAGGAGGGCTTGCCACTACCCTGAAGGAGATAGCCCTGGAGCGAAAGGTCTGTATAGAGATTTATGAGGATGCAGTTCCTGTTAAAGAGCAGGTTAGAGGTGCCTGTGAGCTTCTTGGTATTGACCCGCTTTATGTGGCAAATGAGGGTGTTTTTGTTGCTTTTGTTAAAGAGGATATGTCAAAATCTATTCTTGAGGCACTGAAAGGTCATCCCCACGGAGAAGATGCAGCCATTATTGGGAGGGTGAAGGAGGAACCAGAGGGAGTGGTTTTGCTGAATACAGGCTTTGGGGGAACGAGGATGCTTGATATGCTGAGTGGAGACCAGTTGCCAAGAATATGTTAAATAGGAGGTTTGTATGATCAGAAAGGTTCTTTTATTTGTTATCTCCGTGCTGCTTGTGTTTTCCTTTGTATCCTGCTCTAAAAAGACAGAGCAGAAAGGGCCTGCTGCAGTAGTCAATGGAGAGGAAATCTCGATGAAGGACTTTCAGACAAGGCTGAAACAGAGGCTTGAGTTTCACCGTAAGACCGCTGAGAGGGTTGACGAAAAGAAGATTAGAGAGTCGGTGATACAGGCAATGATTGCTGAAAAGCTGCTGATTGCAGCTGCAAAGGACAACGGAATTGAGGTTACCGATGAGGAGGTGCAGAAGGCCATTGATAACTTTGTCAAGGCACAGGGAAAGGATAGACTTGACAGCTATTTAAAGAAGTGGAACATCTCAGAGGACAAATTTAAAGAGCAGGTTAGAACCCAGCTTATGATTAATAGACTTATCAAAAAGCTCGTCCCTGATGACTCCATCACAGAAAAGGAGATGAAGGAGTATTTTAAGAATTCCAAGAAACCTTTAATGAAACCTGAAAGGGTTGAGGTAAAACTTATACAGGTCATGACAAAGGAAGAGGCTGACAGGATAAAGGAAGAGCTTGACAAAAAGAAGGATTTTGACAAAATAGGTGAGGAGCTTAAGAAGAACAATAAGGGCGCAGTGGTAAGTAATTACGGCTGGATTGAGCCAAGACTCTTTTCCGGTGAGATAGGTGATGCACTTAAGAACATGAAAGAGGGTGAAGTGGGTGGCCCCTTTAAAGGGAAGGAGGGTTATTATTTCCTTAAGCTAAGAAAGAGGGAAAAGGAAAGACCCATGAGTTATGAAGAGGCAAAGGAGCAGATAAAGAGGATTTTGCTAAATCAGAGAAGGCAGGCCATGCGCGCTCACCTGGTTGAGGAAAGAAGGAAGAAGGCAAAGATTATAATAAATGTCTCCTGAACTGAGCCAATGATCGACAAGGTCGTCCTTCATTTTCAGAGTGGAAGGCTTCTTAAGGGGTATCTGCTGAGCGATTTGGACGAAAAGACGTGGAGATTTGAGTTTAAGGAGCTCGAGGCAGATGACCCTTTAACGGTTAAGACCGAAGAGCTAAAGGCCGTATTTTATGTTCGTGATTTCAGAGGGAAACCCTCATACAAAGAGCAGAAGCGGTATGGCATCTCTGAGAAGATTGGAAAGAGGGTGTACATAAAGTTTCTTGATGGAGAGACCATGCTTGGTTATCTCCTTGGTGAGCTTCCCTGGGAAAGGGGATTTTATCTTAACGGAAATAAAGGCGGAAAAAGTGGTTTCTTTATCGTGCCAGTGGACAGACAGAGTAACAACATCAAGATATTCGTTTCAGCAAAGGCTGTGAAGGATCTGACGGTTTTGTGATTTAAGATTTATGATTTAAGATTTGAGATTTATAAAGGATGGAGATGATGAAGAGGGTTATATTTTCGGTTTTATTGGTGCTTTTTCTGAGCTCCGGTGCCTTTTCGTCAATACTGATAGACAGGGTGGTGGCAGTGATTGGAAGGGATGTGATTACCTGGAGTGAGCTTTACAGGTCAATGGAGTTTCAGTTTTCTGACAGGATTCAGGGGATGACTCCAAGGGAAAGAAGACAGTTCCTGAAGCAGTACGAGGCAGAATTCCTTGACCGCCTCATTGATATGAAGGTTCAACTTAAGGAGGCAAAGAAGCTCGGCATTGGAGTTTCAAAAGAAGAGGTTGACAGGGCGGTACAGGAGATAAGGAAAAAGTACGGTTTGACAGAGGAGCAGTTTGAAAAGGCCCTAAAAGCTCAGGGTCTCAGCATGGAGGATTACAGGGAAAAACTCGCCGAGCAGATAATACTTAACAAGCTGCAGAGCTATAAGTTTTCATCAGAGATCTATGTGGACGACAAAGAGGTGGAGGAGTACATCAGGGAGCATCCTGAGGAGTTCAGGATTGCAGAGGGTTACAGGTTCCGTCAGATCCTTCTCAGTGTAAGAGACGAAAAGGAAAAGAGCCTTGCCGAAGAGGTGGCAAAAAGGATAATGGAGAGGCTAAAGGAGGGTGAGCCCTTTGACAGGGTTTCTGATGGATTTATCAAGGCACCGGATGCCTTTACAGGTAAGGAGACGATCTTTGTATCAAAGGAAGAGCTTGCCAAGGAGTTTCGCAATGTGCTTGACCACCTCAGCCCTGGACAGTTCAGCAGGCCCTTCTGGACAGACAGGGGGCTTGTTATACTTTATCTTGAGGAGAGGGTTAACACCACTGACAAGGTCAAGGAACTTGCAAGACAGAGGATAAGGCAGGAAAGACTTGAGAAAAAGTTAAAGGAATGGATAAGGTCTTTAAGGAGTAAGTACTTTATCGAGGTAAAGCTTTAACCCTGCAATATGAAAAACATCCTCACCTTTGCTGGCTCTGACCCCACAGGTGGTGCAGGCATTCAGTTAGACCTCAAGGTCTTTTTAAGACTTAAGGTGAGAGGGCTGTCTGTTATAAACGCCGTAACTGCTCAGAACACTAAAAGGGTGCACTCTGTATTTGCCCTCCCTCCAGGGATTATTAAAAAGCAGCTATATGCCCTTTCAGAGAGCTTCAGGATTGATGCTGTAAAGACAGGGATGATTTACGAAAAAGAGGCGGTGCTGATTTTAAGCAGGTTTATCAGGGCTCAGGGCATAGGACACCTGATAGTTGACCCGATTATAACCTCCTCAACAGGAAGAAGGCTCATGAGTGCAGGCGCTATGAGGGCCTTAAAAGAAAGGCTCCTTCCCCTTTCTGAGGTAATAACTCCAAACCTCAAAGAGGCAGAGCTTTTAACTGGCATAAGGATTTCTGACAGGGACTCAGTGCTTGAGACCTTAAAGAGGCTACACTCCTTCGGCTGTCGGTATGTGGTCCTTACAGGTGGTGACAGTTCTGACCGATGGGTAAGGGATTATCTGTTTGACGGAAGGGAACTTATGGTGTTTCGTTCACTCAGGTTTCCCCATCAGTATCACGGCACGGGCTGTTGTTTTTCCGCTTCACTGACGGTCTTTCTTGCAGAGGGGCTTAATGTAAAGGAGGCTGTAAAAAGGGCAAGACAATTTGTCCAGAGGGCAATAAGGAACTCAGACAGAGTGGACGATGGATTAAGACTCATAGGGGTTTAGATGGCAAAGAACAAAACCATTTACAGGTGTCAGGCCTGTGGTGCAGTAACGGTGAAGTGGCTTGGACGGTGTCCTGATTGTGGTCAGTGGAATACCCTGACTGAGGAAAGGGCTCAGGAAAAGGGCAGGGTAACGGTAAGCTCAGGGCCCTCAGAGCCCCTTTTACTTAAGGAGATACAGTATCAGCAGGACAAAAGGCTTACCACAGGTATAGGCGAGCTTGACAGGGTGCTCGGTGGTGGTGTGGTTTCAGGAAGCCTGGTACTGATAGGTGGTGACCCAGGGGTAGGTAAGTCCACCCTTTTGCTTCAGGCCATAAATGGATTCCTCAAGACTGCAGGTGGAAGGGGGCTTTATGTTTCTGGAGAGGAGTCAGCCCAGCAGATAAAACTCAGGGCTGAAAGGCTTGGTATTGATTCAGAAAACCTGCTCGTTCTGTCAGAGACGGTTCTTGAAAACCTTATCTTAAGGGCAGAGGAGCTTTCCCCTCAGATGCTCATCGTTGACTCCATACAGACCGTTTATACAGTGGAGCTTTCCTCTGCACCAGGAACGGTGGGACAGGTCAGGGAGTGCTCCTACAGGCTTATGAATTACGCAAAGAAGTACAATGTGCCAACCTTTATTATCGGACATGTGACAAAGGAGGGTGCCCTTGCAGGTCCGAGGGTGCTTGAGCACATCGTTGACACGGTGCTTTACTTCGAGGGTGAGCGGTCGAGCTCCTTCAGGATACTGAGGGCAGTGAAGAACCGTTTTGGCTCCACCAACGAGATTGGCGTCTTTGAGATGACCGACAGAGGCTTAAAGGAGATATCCAATCCATCGGAGCTCTTTATACAGAACTCCTCAAGAGATGAGCCTGGCACGGTTTATACGGCAACCATTGAGGGCACGAGACCCATAATCGTGGAGATACAGGCCCTGGTCAGTCCCACGGTTTTCGGTATGCCCCGAAGGACATCCATAGGGATAGACTATCAAAGGGTAAACCTCCTGATTGCAGTGCTTGAAAAGATAGGAGGGGTGCCGCTTGGCATGAGTGATGTCTATCTTAATGTGGTTGGAGGGCTAAGAGTGCTTGAGACAGCAGTTGACCTGCCCGTGCTTCTATCCATTACCTCCTCTTTCAGGGATGTCCCCATAGACAGTAAAACCGTGGTCTTCGGTGAGGTCGGTCTTACAGGTGAGATAAGGCTCGTAAGCCAGATAGATGTGAGGCTTAAGGAAGCTCAAAAGATAGGCTTTAAAAGGGCAGTGGTGCCTGTGGAGGCACTGAACCGAGTGGGCTCTTCGTTAAACATAGAGCTCGTCGGGGTCAGGGACATATCCGAAGCACTTGAGGTATCCTTTGGAAGGTAAGGGGCTATTTTTTCATTCCGAGGTCAACGAGCACGGTCTCTATAATCTCTCTGTCAATCTGCTCTCTTTTTAAGAGATAGCCCTCAAGCATTGCGTTGTCACAGATGGTGTTTATCAGCCTCGGAATACCCTTTGAGTATTGATAGATAAGCTCAAAGGTGTCGTCTGCAAAGAGGCCATCCTGCTCACC
The DNA here is from genome assembly GCA_015484595.1 of Nitrospirota bacterium. Lineage (GTDB taxonomy): Bacteria > Nitrospirota > Thermodesulfovibrionia > Thermodesulfovibrionales > JdFR-85 > JAADIE01. Next base: position 15,316 of record WFMM01000165.1, read on the forward strand.
TGCTATGTGGAGCCTGTGCTTTATGTAGTCAATGGTGTTTTCAAGATTCAGTGACTGTAGCTCTATGCGCACTGCAACCCTCTGTTTCAGGGGCTCGTCAAGTGCAAGCACATCTTCAAGCTCGGGAAGCCCAAAGAATATGAAGTTTGCCATCTTTCCCTCAGAGGTCTCCATGTTCAGTATCCCCCTGAACTCCTCCATAATCTCGCGGGAGTTAAGCATCTGAACCTCGTCAATCAGGATGACCGCCTTTCTTCCCTCGTCGTTTATCTCCACCAGTCTCCTGTATATCTGTCCGATTATGTCGATTTTGTTGTTTTTTACCTCAGAGACACCAAGCTGAAGTGCAAACTTTCTGAGCAACCAGTCAGAGCTGACCGATGAATGGATAACCACCAAAAGGGTGGCCTCGTAGTTTTGTTCGTCCAGCTCCTCAAGCAGTCTCCTGGCAAGGGTGGTTTTCCCTGTGCCGATGTCACCGATTACTACGGCAAGCCCCTTTCGGGAGTCTATTGCATAGAGGAGTTTTTTTAATGCCTCTGAGTGCTGGGGGCTGTTGTAGTAAAACCTGTTGTCAACGACATTTGAAAAGGGATGTTCCTTTAGACCGTAGAATTCAAGATAGTCCAACCTGCTCCCTCCCCTTTAGATGTAAGATATCCTGTCTTTGCGTTTCTGTGGTTCCTCCTCAGCAACCTCAGCTTCACCCCTGTCTTCGGAAAGCATCTTCTTCAGGTTGTTTACCTTTTTGTCCACATCTCTGAACTTTGAGTCCCACCCGTAGATTTCAACGAATATGTCAAGTGCTGTCTTAAGGTCACCGTTTTTTTCGTAGGCTGTTGCAAGGTCAAACCTGGTGCCCCAGTAGGACTCATCCTTTTTGTCCATGTGTTTGAGTGCCTCTTTGTAAGCATCAATTGCCAGGGAGTAGAGCTGCTTTTCCATGTAGCAGACACCAAGCATGCTCATTACATTGACCCTTCGTTCAGGGTCGTTCTTGGCAACCTGAAACTCCTTTATGGCGTCATCTAAAAGACCCATCTCCTTGTAGGCAATTCCAAGATTGTAGTGGGTCTCGTAGTCTTCCTCTTCCAGTTCGTCGGCTATCCCCTTTTTGAACTCCTCGAATATCTCCATTACCTCGTTGGTAAGCTCTGGTTCAGGTGGTGTGAAGTCCTCCTCAGGTGTGGTAAGCTCTTCAGTAATTAGCTCCTCTTCCTCTGTCTCTGTGGTTGGCGGGAGTTCTTCAGGTGGTGTCTCTGTAAAAGAGAGCTCTGTCTCACTGGTCGCCAAAGGTTCTTCTTTTAAGCCCGAAGGTTCGGGCTCTGTTTTAAAGGCCTGCTCCTCTACAGGAGATTCGGGCTCCTGAACCTGTCCAAGCCTTCTTTTTATCTCCTCAACCCTCTCTTTAAACTCCTGATTGTCAGGATGTATGGAAAGCAGCCGCTCGTAGACATTTAGGGCATCATTGTATAGCTCTTGACGAAAATAGAAGTCAGCCTCGGCTATCAGCTCGGTGAGGTCATCAACCGGAGGTGCTTGAAATTCTGCTGTACTTTCAATTGTGCCAGACTCAGCAGGGAGTTCTATCTTTTCTGTTTCTTCAAAGGATTCAAAGGGTGAGACCTGTCCGGGTTGCACTGTCTCCTGAGTAATCTCTGTTTCGTCTATGTCAGGCAGGGTTGTCCCTACGAACTCTGTTTCTGATGAAGTGGATATGTGAGCTGACTCATCAGTTTTATGGGTGAGTTCAATAAGGCGTGGGTCTTCGGGGTTGATGTCAAAGGCCTCTTTAAGTGCCTGTTCTTTGTTTTCGTATTCGCCGTATTTTTCGTAAATCTTTGACAGTATGAGACACTCGGTGACTGCCTGTTCCTTGTCGTTTAACTCAAGATAGATGTTTTTAAGTCTCTTATGCACCTCGATGTTTTCTGGCTCCTGAACCTTGAGTTTTTCAAGCACATCAAGGGCCTCTTCAAATAGACCGTATCTTACAAATATGTCTGCATCAACCAGTTTTTCGTCTGCACTCTTTTCCTCTTTCTTCTGAGCTTTCTCCACCTCCTGTACGGGTTTAAGGGTGAGTTCCAGCTGGTATATCCTCTGGTTCAGCTCCTCGTCATCGGGGTTTATCTTCTGAGCCTCTTTATAATACCTGAGGGCATCCTCATTGTTACCCTCTTTTCTCAGAAGGTCTCCAAGCTGGATGTACTCGTGAAACAGTCCATCGCTGTCTTCTAAAGATTTAAATATCTCAATTAGCCGTTCAGAGACCTCCCGTGAAAAACCCTCTCTGAACCTTTCGACAACCTGCAGTGCTTTCTCTTTTCCTTCAAGGTTAAATAGCTCAAGCAAAATGGGTTTGAGCTTTTCCCAGGCAAGCTCTGTGTTGCCTTCGGCAAGGTGGGCATCTATTAGCAGTCGCGTGATCTGGGTTTGGAGCTCCTTATCAGTGCTACGGGACAGTAGTTCGTTTAAGATGTTCTTTGCTTCCTGAGGAGTTCCCTTCATTATCAGGAACTCTGCTTTTTTCATCAAGTACTCAACCCTGTCAGGGTAAAGCTCTATTCCCTTTTCAAGCAACGCCACTGCATCGTCGTAAAGCTGGAGTGATTTATAAAAGTCTATGACCACGGTGTATATACTTTCAAGACGGGGATATATCTCGATGGCCTTTTCATAGAACTGCTTTGCCTTGTCTATCTCACCCTTTTGTTCGCATATCTGCCCGATGCTTATGTACTCCTTTGCGGTGTTTTCAGTAAAGCCCTCTTTCTGGAAGTACTCGGCAAGCTTGACCCTGAGGGGGATGTTGTCAGGTGAGAGCTTTGTTATACGCTCGGTTGCGTTCTGGAGCCCCTCCTGGTCGTTGTTTTTTATAAAGGCATCGATTGCGGAGAGATAGTACTTTATTGCATCTGTGACCAGCCCTTTACTTTCACAGATGTTACCTGTTTTAAAGAGGGCCTTTCCATCCTGGGGGTTTACATTGAGTATCTTTTTGTACAAAGCCTGTGCCTTGGTAAGAAAACCCTCTTTGTCAAAGAAGTCTGCGGCCCTGTGGTAGTACTCGATGGCCCTGTCACGATTTCCTGAGCGAAAATAAAGGTCGCCTATGGTGTTGTAGACAGTGCCATCAGGATTTTCTCTGACATATCCCTCCCACAGCTCAATTGCCCTGTTGTATTGACCTTTGGAAAGGGCCTTCTGGACTTCGCGCAAAACAGCTGCCTTGTCTGCCATTAAAACTCCCGAGAGGTTTTATAATTACAATAATAGAGTATCAATAAAATTTATTAAATGTCAACTTTTAAAATCATTCCTAACATATTATTTTTTTGTTATTTTCAGGAATCAGGCCAGCCTTCATTGCCCTTTTTAAGAGCTCTGTTACAGAGTGCTCTCCCTCTTTACCGATGTCGTAGCTAAATTCATTTACATAAAGCTCTATGTGCTGTTTCTGAACGCTCTGGTCCATCTCCTGTGCAAGAGAGTTTATGTAGGGAAGGGCCTCTTCAGGGTGTTCGTAGGCGTACCTGATGCTCTGTGCAATCAGTCTTTCAACATCCTTAAGCAGCTCAGGACCGAGAGACCTCCTTCCTATAATTCCACCAAGCGGGATGGGGAGGTCTGTTTCGTCCTCCCACCACCTGCCGAGGTCTTTAAGCACGCTGAGTCCGTACTGCCTGTAGGTAAACCTTCCTTCGTGTATTATCACACCTGAGCTTACCTCCTCATCCCGAACAGCAGGCATTATCCTGTCAAAGGGCATGAAAACCGCCTTTCTGGCAAGCTCTCTGTCAAAAAGACTCAAAAGCAGGTAAGCCGTTGTATGTCTTCCTGGCACAGCCACCGCTTCAGACCTGACATCCTGAAGGCCCTTTCCCTCTTTTGTTACGAGCAAAGGGCCACAGCCCCTGCCAAGGGCACCACCTGAACGCAAAAGACAGTACCTGTCAAGCACATGCCCGAGCGTGTGGTAGGATATCTTTGTTATGTCAAGCTCTCCCTTAAGGGCAAGCTGGTTGAGTTCCTCCACATCCCGTACAATCACCCTGAAGCTCACACCTGGGATGGATACCCTGTTATGAACCATTGCGTAAAAGATGAAGGTGTCGTTAGGGCATGGAGAAAAGCCTATGCTTAACTCGGTGGTCATCTCTTTGAAGCCTCTATCACATATCCCTCTTTCTGAGATCCCCTGATAACATAACCATAGGGCCTAATGCACTGTATGAGACTTCGGCCGAAGTAAAAGTCAAGCTCCTCCTTCTGAAGCCCCAGTTTTTCTGATATGAACTCTCTGAAGTAGAGGTCAAAGTTTATCATCTCAAGGAGCTCCGTGTCCCGCTTTGACGGGATTTCCTCTGTAATCAGACCGTGAAACCGCTCTGGTGACACCCTCTGGTCGTGGTAATTGATTATCTCAAGCAGGTCTTTGTCCTTTATAATGTCTCTTCTTGTGGGCTTTTGTTCTTTAAAGAGCTCCAACAGGGGTTGGGTGTTCCAGCACTGAAACACCCTGCATTGAAGAGGTCTTTGAGAGTAGATGCTACAGGCAGAGGATATCTGGTCATAGAAGATACAGGAGCTGCTTTTTGGTTTTTCCTTGATCTTTATTAGTTCCTTTTCAAGGGTTTTATTCTTTCCTTCGATGTTGTCAAAAACCCTTTCTCCCCTTCTCAATGTGTAAAGCTGAGAGGGCTGAAGCAGACCCCTTTTTATCAACTTAACATCCTGAAAGTGCAGAGAGGGGCTCTGGTGCGTACAACAGCTTCCACAACGAGTGCAACCTGTTTTTTCTGCAGGCCTCATCAGAACTTAACCTTCGGGACTTCCTTCTCTGCCTCTTCAACTTCAAAGTATTCAGCCTCACCAACACCAGCAAGGGAGGCAAAGAATCGACCAAACACGGTTCTTCTATAGGTGTTTAGTTCCCTGACAGCATCGTTATATCTCTTTCTTTCCACGGCTATCCTGTTTTCCGTGCCTTCGAGGCTGTCCTGTAGCTTGAGAAAGGACTCGTTTGCCTTAAGCTCTGGATAGGCCTCCCTTAGAAGGAGCAGTTTTGAAAGCATACCTTCAAGCTGTCTGGAGGCAGCGATCTTTTCGTTTACTGTTTTTGCCTGAAAGTACCTTGTCCTTGCCTCTGCAATCTTTTCAAAGAGCTCCCTTTCGTGTTTGGCATAGCCTTTTACTGTCTCAACGAGGTTCGGTATAAGGTCGTATCTTCTTTTCAGCTGGTTTTCAACCTGTGCCCACTGAGCCTTTACCTTTTCGTCCATTGCCACCACCCTGTTGTACTGGCCTATTGCCCAGCCAATCACAGAGAAGGCAACAAGGAGCAGTACAACGATAACAATCAGTAATGACTTCAGTCCTTTGCTCATAAGACCCCCCTTTATTTAAATTCTAAATTCTAAATTCTAAATCCTAAATCCTAAACTCTAAATACTAAACAAATTCCAATTTTCAATTTTCTAAATCTCAAATCTTCAGCTTTTCTACTCTATGTCGTTGTTTAGAATTTAGATATTAGTGCTTAGAGTTTGTCTTACTTTACCATCCTCCCGAGGCGCCACCACCGCCAAATCCACCACCTCCACCACCACCGAAACCGCCGCCACCAAAACCACCGCCAGAATACCAGCCGCCGCCTCTTCTTCCACCACCTGAGAACAAAAGCATAAGCAGAAAGAGCCTTGGGTTCCTGATAAAAAGTATCAGGGCAAAGATAAAAAACAATATACCTGCTATGGTTTCAAAGAGCCCTATCTTTTTTACCTTAACCTGAGCCCTGAACCCCTCTGGTATCCCCTTAAGTTTTACACCTTCAGATTCAGCTATCCTGTTGGCAATCACCAGGGCTGCCTGATAAAGACCTCTGGAATAGTCACCCCTTTTAAAGTTTGGAACCAGAACCCTCCTTCCCAGAGTGCCAACAAAACTGTCAGGCAGTATGCCCTCAAGCCCATAGCCAACTTCAAAACGATACCTTCTATCACCCACTGATACCGTGATAAGCAGACCATTGTCCTTTCCCTTCTGACCCAGCCGCCACTTTTCTGCAACCCCGAGGGAGAACTCCTCTATGCTTTCTCCGTCAAGGCTATTAATGGTCAGTATGAGCATCTGGGTAGTGGTCTTTTCCTCAAGCTCCTTAAGTAGTGCATTAAGCCGTGTCTCTGTGGGTTGCTCGATGATATTTGCCAGGTCAACCACATAATTAAGGGGTCTCTCTGGTGGCTCAGGAGTGGCTGCCTTAAGCACCGAGGTACTGAGTAATACAAAAAAGACCACCAGGAGAAGAGAAAATCTATATCTCAAGGGCATCAATAAGCCTTCCAAGCCTTTCGGTTGTTTTATAGTACTGTCTGAAGAGTTCGTCAAGCTCATCTTTGTCAGGCTTCAATCTATCCTGTTTTATGAGAAGCATCTTTTCAAAGACTTCGGTGTCAAGCTCTGTGGATTCCTTTAGCTTTTTTATCACCTCATACCTTTCAACAGGTGGTTCAGTGCCAGTCAGAAAAACTATTGCCCTGAAAACAGGGATAAAACCTGTTATACTGGAAGAGATGTTTTCTATGAGAGCCCTTTTTTCGCCCATCGTAGAGAGGTAGCCCTGTCTTAGCCAGATAAGACGGGATTTAAGCTCTCTTTCTACCTGCAATCTCATGTGTTCTCTGTCAAAGGTTAGGCCCTCAAAGATATCTTCACCAAGCACTGTCCTGTGTATCAGTTTAAAGTTAAGAAACTCAACGGGAAACACATCAAGGGAGTTTTCAATATAGGCCGGTGTCATGATAAGTGGAGCTGCGATACCCTCTTTCTTAAATCGCTTTCCTAGGGGAGCCAGAAGCTTAAGAAAATCCAGATCCATCTCTTTAAGCACAAATATGGAGTTGATGTCAGACCTGCCTGGTATGTAGTCAGGTGTGATAGCACTTCCAGTCAGGTGAACCGAATGTATGTTGTCTTCATATTCAGAGGTAACCCTTTTAAGGAATCTGCCAAAAGGCTCTGCGACATCAGCCCTTACACCATGAATCTCTATCATTGTTTACTCCTCGGTTATAACCGTTCTTATCAGTGCAAGTATGGATGAGTGTGGAACTATGAGGTATTTTTTCTCCTCGTATTCTATCTCCACAGCGTCCTTTTTAAGGAATATGGCAAAATCACCTTCCTTTGCCTGAAGGGGAATGTAAACGGGTTTTCTGTTTTGTTCTGCCCATGGTTCGCTTTCATGAGTGCTTTCTGCCATTGGATAGCCAGGGCCTGTTTTTATGATAAGCCCTCCTGCCACCTCCTCTTTTTCCTTGACCGTTGGTGGCAGATAAAGGCCAGCCCTGGTCTTTTCTTCAGTTTCAGGTGCCACAAGCACCCGTGGCCCGACGATTATTATCTCCTTTTTCGTTCTCATTGTGTCTGATTAAACCTCGTAGGCTGACTTATCACCAATGTCGTAAGCAACAGGCATGAAGACCTTTCTGAAGGTAAACAACACAAGCATCAGGGCTATTATTAAGAGGAAAATACCTGTGTGATGGGGTTTAACTACCCTTGTTGAAAAGAGTAGAACAAAAAGCGGTAAAAGCATTGTCAGGATGTATCCTTCAAGAAGCCTGAAACAGAAGGCCTCCTTCATGGTTATAAAGGCAATACAGCCTGAAAGAGGAAGCCAGAGAATCGAGGCAGCAGGTCTCTGTAACAGCAGAGAAGCAATGTCCGTGCCGTTAAGAAATAACATCAGAGCAAGCGAAATCACCGACAGGGCATAAAGGCTCTTTATGAACCTTCTGAACCTTTTTACATAAAGGTGTATGGTAAACACACTCACACCAACCGATAGATAAAGGAGATAAAGTAAAGAATTCAGGATGGTCAGGTTTGTGTGTGTTTGCACTGAATGCCAGCTTAGACCCTTCCACGAAAAGGTGGCTGCCATGGCAAGCACTAAAAGGTCAAGCGTGAAGATGACAATGCCAGCTCTGTAAAGTATTACCGAGACCTTATCACCGGTTGTTAAAGGCTGATATATTACCTTTTCACCCATTTTACAGGTGACCCCACCTGTTTAAGATAAACTTCAATTGGTCTTGCAGGTTGATGCCCTTCTCTTAGAGCGTTTTTTCTCATCATGCTCCAGATGGCATCGTTTGTATTTTTTGCCGCTTCCACACCAGCAGGGGTCGTTTCTGCCAAGTCGGGGTATCTCCTCTTCTTTTTCTTCAAAAAATGAGATGAGTTTATCAAATAATCCCACTTAACCACCTCCATAAACTTTTTAAGCAGTCTTAATTGTAACATTTAATTCAGATGCATATCAAACAGGGATTGTTATTGCGTTCATTGCGTTGATTGCGTTCATCGCGTTCTTTGCGTTTATTGCGTTAATTGTGTTGATAGCGTTAGTCGAGTTCTTTGCGTTACTTGCGTTAATAGCGTTTATTGAGTTAAATGAGTTTGTTGGGGTGGGATGTAGTTAGTGTTGAGTGTTGAATCTTGAGTGTTGAGTTAGGCTTTTTAATAGACACTGAAAACTATGCACTCAAAACTAAAACTACCCCCTACCCGCTACCCCCTACACCCTACCCCCTACCCCCTACAC
>WFMM01000166.1 GCA_015484595.1 Nitrospirota bacterium
GGTGCCGAGTATCAGGAAAACGATGCCCTTCTAATAAAGCCCGAGCACAGGGAACTCTTTGACAGTCTCTGCAGAAGGGAAAAGGTGCCCTACTCTGTTATCGGTGAGGTCACAGGAGATGGTTACATCATACTGCACGACTCCCTTGACGACAGCTACCCCGAGCAGCTTGAGCTTGAAAAGGTGCTTGGCAAGATGCCCCAGAAGACCTTCAGGCTTGAGAGGACTAAAAGCAGACTTGAGCCCCTTAAGATCCCTGAAGGCACAACCCTGAAAGAGGCCCTTGAACGAGTGCTCAGGCTTGTCTCTGTCGGCTCTAAGAGGTTTCTTACAAACAAGGTTGACCGCTCGGTAACTGGCCTTATTGCAAGGCAGCAATGCACAGGCCCGCTTCAGCTAACCCTTTCAGATGTGGCAGTGATTGCACAGAGCCATTTCTCCTTAACAGGTGCAGCCATATCAATTGGTGAACAGCCAATAAAAGGACTCATCAGTCCGCAGGCAATGGCAAGACTTTCAGTGGGTGAGGCGTTTACAAATATCATGTGGGCAAAACTCACAGCCCTTACTGACATAAAATGCTCTGGTAACTGGATGTGGGCAGCAAAGCTTCCAGGCGAGGGTGCAAGGCTCTATGATGCAGCAGTGGCACTTCGTGACATACTCATTGCACTTGGCATAGCAATTGATGGTGGTAAAGACAGCCTCTCCATGGCAGCCCTTGTTCGTGGCAAAGACGGAAAAGAGGAGATTGTGAAATCCCCTGGCACACTGGTAATCTCAGCCTATGCCCCCTGCCCTGATATCACAAAGACCGTGACACCTGATATAAAACGGCCAGGTAAAAGTGGCCTTATCTATATTGACCTTGGCGAAGGCAGATACCGCCCTGGTGGTTCAGCCCTTGCACAGGTCTTTAAGCAGGTTGGCAATGACACACCTGACCTTGAAAACCCTGAACTCCTTAAAAAGACATTCCACGCCATTCAAAGCCTTATCGACAGGGGCCTGATACTTTCAGGACACGACCGTAGTGATGGTGGTCTGATTACCACTTTATTGGAGATGGCCTTTGGAGGGAATTCGGGCATTAAGGTAGATATCAGGGCACAGGGAGTTGATCCTTTGCAGGTGCTATTTTCAGAGGAACTTGGCGTGGTCTTTGAGTATCCCCTTGATAAAGAAGAAGAGGTCTTTAAGGTACTAAATGAGCTTACCCTGCCCTACCAGAGAATTGGTTTAACCACCGATGACAGGGAGGTCTCTGTTTCGGTTAATGGTGAGGTCCTGCTTTCAGAGGATATGCGCAGGTTAAGAGCAGTCTGGGAGGAGACAAGCTATCAGCTTGACCGTCTTCAGGCAAACCCCGAATGTGTTGATGAAGAGCGAAAGGCCATTTACGACCGTCCTGGCCCCGGTTATCATGTTAGCTTCAGCCCTGAGCCAACAGCTCCGGAAGTACTCTCGCGCTCGGCAAAACCCAGAGTGGCAATAATCCGCGAAGAGGGCTCCAACTCCGACCGCGAGATGGCCTCTGCCTTTTATCAGGCCGGGTTTGAGCCCTGGGACATCACCATGAGTGACCTTGTGGCAGGCCGTATAGGGCTTTCTGAATTCAAGGGGGTGGCCTTTGTAGGTGGTTTCAGTTATGCAGATGTGCTTGACTCTGCAAAGGGCTGGGCTGGGGTTATCAGGTTTAACCCAAAGGTATTTGAGGAGTTTCAGCGGTTTTACAATCGGCCTGACACCTTCAGCCTTGGTGTCTGTAATGGCTGCCAGCTTATGGCTTTACTTGGCTGGGTGCCCTGGCAGGGCATAGAGGACAGGCTTCAGCCAAGGTTTATACATAACCGATCGGGCAGGTTCGAGTCAAGATTTTCAACAGTGCGGATACTGTCAAGTCCCTCTATCATGTTGAAAGAAATGGAAGACTCTGTGCTTGGTGTGTGGGTTGCCCATGGTGAAGGAAGGGTTTATTTTCCATCAGAGGAGATTCTCAGTGAGGTGCTCAAGAAGGGTCTTGCCCCGATAAGGTATGTTGACGACGAGGGTAACATCACCGAGACCTATCCCTTCAATCCAAACGGCTCACCCCATGGAATAACAGCTCTTTGCTCACCCGATGGAAGGCATCTTGCAATGATGCCCCATCCTGAAAGGACCTTTCTTAAGTGGCAGTGGGCATGGATGCCCGAGAATCTTGAAAACTCTCTTAAGGCATCCCCCTGGCTCAGGCTTTTCCAGAATGCCAGACAGTGGCTTGAGCAGGCTTAAGCCTCAAGCAATACCTTTATGAGTTCGGCCTTTTTTGTCTTCACATGGTCGGCTACTATGTTTTTAAACAGGGCCTCCTGCACCTTTGGTTCAAGCCTTTCCTGTATGGCCCTGTTAATCTTTTTCCCGGCCACAAGGTACCACTTCGGGTACTTCTCTTTCTTGATGATATTGTTTATGTCCTCGGCTATTGCCTTGATAATCTTTTTCTGCTTTTCGGTCTCAAGGTTATGAGGCTCACCACTTCCGCCAACCTCTTTTCGCTCACCCCCCATTCCAAACTGCCCTTCTTTGTCAGTTAAAAGCTCCCTGAGTTTTTTGTGTGCCTCTACAATTTCGTACTCTTCAATCAGCTCAAGCCTCGGGCTTTCCATATCGTTTCTTGTCAGCCTGTAGCTTTTGAAATGACCAAGGTCTGTAACTATCACAATTCTGTTCATGGCTTACTCCTTTTTGGTGAGTTAGATACTACTCAAAGAGACTGAAGAGTTGCTCCGTCTTTGACTCAATGTCCCTCGCAATGCTCTCCTGCTCAAGCTGGGTTTTCTTAAGCTCATCAGCTATGTTCATGGCTGCAAGGATAGCAGCCTTCAATGGGGACATGCCAGGGCTTTTTTCAAGCACCTCCTTTATCTTTCCCTCCACATACCGGGCTACCTCTCTGATGTATTCCTCCGAGGCATCTCCTTTTATCTTGTAGGTCTGCCCCAGTATGTTTATCTCTACACTTGCCATAGTTATTTACTTTATAAAAGTCACCCTTGATTTTATTGTATAACATTTTTTGCTGAATTACAAAGCCTCTTAACTCCCTCCACGCCCCCCACTGACTCAGCTATCACAAATCACAAATCATAAATCTAAGATCCTAAATCTTAAATCTGAAATCTGAAATCCTATATCTCCAGGCTTTCAAGCTCTGAAAGAAGCTCCTCAAGCTGCCCCTTCACAGAGCCCTTTTCAGCTCTTAGCTGCTCTATCTCTAAGTTTTTCTGGTTCAGAAGCTCCTCAAGCTCCTTAACCCTTCTTTCTAGTGCCTGTTTTTCCTCCTTAAGCATCCTGACCTTCTCAATGGCAGAAGCGATCTTATCGTCAAGACTCCTTAAAGTCTCCAACTTTTCTACCTCCTTATGATTGTTATTTTTAAAAAGTGACTCCATGGTTGAGATATTATAAAATTTACCCTCTCATGTAGTCAAAAAACCTATGTCCTCAAGCCATCTCTTGATTACCCTTTTCATGTGAAGGGCATTAAACCCATGCCATCGTTTACGCTCCTTTTTGTCTGCAAGCAATGCATCCTTGAAACGCCTGAAGGCACCTTTTCCATCAAGTGCGCTAAGCAGTGATTTTCTGAGCCCTTCGTCTTTAACCGTTTCAGCAAAATCCCTCATTGTGTTAAAGGCATCTGCCGAGTCCCTTTCGGGAATCCTGACGAATCTGCTTTCATTAAGTAGCACCGTTAATGCCTCCTCAACGGTTTCAAGGGTCTTGTCATCCACTTCAGCATCGAGATTTACCTCGCTGTCAAACACCACATCAGGCTCGTATTCATCCTCGGTGCTAAGGTACAGCAACCTGTTTGCCCTGTTTAAGGTCTCAACCGATATCTCCTTTACCCTGCCTGTTTCAAGGTCAAGATAGTAATCAAACCTGTCCCTCCTGACATCTTCCATTGCCCTTTGAATGTGGTCGTAGTTGATTTTCATAGGTCAAGTGGGCTTTTTACTCCAAGGATATTTCTTCTGGCCACATGGGTGTATATCATCGTCGTGTTCAGGCTCTTATGGCCAAGCAGTTCCTGCACTGTGCGTATATCATAACCATCCTCTATCAGGTGAGTTGCAAAGGAATGTCTGAGGGTGTGGGCAGTTGCAGGCTTTGTAATTTCTGCCTTTTTCACTGCATCCCTTACCGCCCTTTGAAGTGTGGCAGAATGCACATGATGACGCCGTACCCTGTTTGTTTTTGGGTCAACCGACAGAGACCTTGAAGGAAAGAGCCAGAACCATCCCCACTCTTTTGATGCCCTCGGATACTTTCTCTCCAGAGCACCGGGCAGATAAACACCCGGCAGGTTCTTCTTTCTGTCTTCATCGTATATCACCCTTGCCCGTTTAAACTGCTCAAGCAGTTCATCCTTTAAAGACTCAGGCAAAAGGGTTATCCTGTCCTTGTCGCCCTTCCCTCCCCTTACGGTCACTGTGTTCTGCTCAAGGTCAATGTCCTTTATCCTTAATCTCATACACTCACTTACCCTCAGCCCACAACCATACATAAGGGCAGCCATCAACCTCTGCTCTCCTTCCATTAAACTCAGTACTCTTTTTACCTCTTTCCTGGTAAGCACAACAGGAAGCCTGCGTCTTTCCTTTGCCCTGATAGCATCAATGTAGTTAGAGATATCCCTTTTCAGTACATATTTAAAAAGAAAGACAAGGGCATTTAATGCCTGGTTCTGTGTTGATGGAGAGACTCTTTTGTCAACGGCAAGGTGCGTAAGGAAGTCCTGAACCTGAGTCCCTTCAAGCTTTGAAGGTGATTGTTCCTTTACAAAACGCCTGAAGCGTTTTATCCAGCCAATGTAGGTTTGCTCTGTGCGATAGGAAAGATGTTTTAGCCTGAGGGCCTTGCGGGTCTTTGCCTCAACCCTGTCCCATTCTGATTTCTGTCTTTCCTGTGTTTTCTTTTCATTTTGTTTTTTCAGGAGAAGATGGTTATAAAGCTTTATGGCATAGTCAGCCTGCTTTACCTGCCAGTCTTCGTATCTCTCAGATAGATGCAAAAGGAAGGACTGCTTTTCTTCATTTGAAATCCTTTTTTCCTTTTCTTTTTTAAGGAATGATATACAATCCCCAACCCACTTGAGATAATAGGGAATGTACTTCTCATCAATCTTAACTTCCTTTTTAAGGTATAATTTGTATTTTTCTAACATTTTAACTTCTTTTAAAACTGTTACATATTAATAGTATTCCTCTTATTATACAGCATTACATCTTAATACACAAACTTTTTCCTGCCTTAATTTGACATCCACTATCCAATCTGATATAATTTGCAGAAGTTGGGA
>WFMM01000167.1 GCA_015484595.1 Nitrospirota bacterium
GCATTTGCAAGGTTTCCTGCAAGCACCTTGTGCCGTACAAGGGTGTACCTTATTATGTCTTCAAGCCTCTTTAATGCTATGTCCTTCATTTCTCTACCTCCTCGTTTTTCTTAATTATCAAGTTTTGTGCCAGTTTAAAAGAATAGCAAGAACCTTGCATTGGACTTTAAAAATGGTTGTGTAACTCATTGATAATAAAGGAAAATAAAAATGCTTAAAGATTGATGGAGTTAGGGGGATTTTAAATAATGTTAGATTTTTGACGGTTGAATTGGTTCAGGAATGGAAATATTTGCCGATGGCAGTCAAAAAACGCACAGAATTTATCAAGCCTCAAGGGCATACTCGTTTAACTTGTTTCTGAGGGTCCGTACGCTGATGCCAAGCACCTCGGCAGCCCTTGTCCTGTTACCTTCGGTTGCCTTGAGGGTTCTAAGGATCATCTCCTTTTCCATCTCCTTGAGGGTCTTAAATCCACTGTTTTCTGTGGTGGCTTTTTCTGAAAGAGGTCCTTTAAGGGCATCCACTGTAAGCAGTTCACCCTGACACATTATCACGGCCCGTTGTATGACGTTTTCAAGCTCTCTTACATTTCCCTTCCATGCCCTTGAAAGCAGGTATTTCTGGGCATCCTGATCAATTGCTTTCAGGGGTTTGCCGTACTGACGGCTGTAAAGCCTCATGAAGTGTTCTGCAAGAAGGCTTATGTCTGCAGGTCTTTCTCTCAGGGGTGGAAGCTCGATGGGAAACACACTTAGACGATAATAGAGGTCAGCCCTGAAGTTGCCCTTTTCAACCTCCTCGGTAAGGTTTTTGTTTGTGGTGGCAATAACCCTTATGTCAACAGGCACAGGCTCTTTAGAGCCAAGACGGTCTATCTCTCTTTCCTGAAGCACCCTGAGGAGCTTTGCCTGAAGCGCGGGAGGCATCTCTCCTATCTCATCGAGCAAGAGGGTTCCTCCGTTTGCAAGCTCAAACTTGCCGAGTTTCCTCTCAGTGGCACCTGTAAAGGCACCCTTTTCGTGGCCAAAGAGCTCGCTTTCAAGGAGATTTTCAGGAATGGCAGCACAGTTTACAGCAACAAACCTCCTCTCAGAGCGGTTACTGTTTTTGTGGATGTATCGGGCAAGAAGCTCCTTACCTGTTCCGCTTTCTCCTGTTATTAAAACAGTGGTGTCGGTCTTTGCGATCTCCCCTGCAAGCCTTAAGATGTAAAGCATCCTTTCGTCCCTTGTGATGATTTCCGTGTTTGATGAATCTTCATTTCCGCCCGTAAGCCTTTTTATAGCCTGTATAAGGGTCTTAAAGTCAAAGGGTTTCATTATATAATCAGAGGCACCAAGCTTCATACACTCCACTGCATTTTCCACTGTGCCAAAACCTGTGATTACAAGAACGGGCACGGAGATACTCTTAAGCCTTATCTGTTTTAAAAGCTCAAGCCCGCTCATCCCTGGCATCTTCATGTCTGTAATAACAAGGGAAAACTCCTTTCTGTCTATCAGGTCAAGTGCCTCAAGTGGGCTACTGGTAATCTCCACAGGATAACCAGCACGCTCAATGGTTGCCTTCATTGCCTCTCTCATGTTTCTGTCGTCGTCAACTACGAGGATAGGTTTCATTTGTTGCACACCTCCTGAGGGATATTGTTTTTATTAACCATGAGCTTTTCTGGAAAAACAAGGGTAAAGACCGTCCCCCTTCCAGGCTGACTCCTGACATTTATGCTTCCACCGTGGGACTGCATTATCTTAAGTGATATGGAAAGACCAAGTCCTGTGCCGTCATCCCTTGTGGTGTAGAAGGGGTCAAATATCCTTTCAAGGGTATCCTCATCCATGCCACAGCCCGTGTCTTCTATGTGCATAAAAAAGCCCTTTTCGTTAAAGTCGGCGCTTATGATTATGGTGCCACCCTGGTTCATTGCTTGCATTGCATTGAGAAAGAGGTTCATAAGCACCTGACGGATGAGTGCATCATCCATGTTAATCAAGAGGTTTTGAATGTTCTTTACTATCCTTATCCCCCGTGATTCAGCCACCGGTCTTATCAGCTCAAGGGTCTCTTCAACGAAGGGGCCAATCTCTACATGCCTCATAGACGGAGTTCTTGGCTTTGCAAAGTAGAGCATGTTTGACAGTATGTTGTTAAGGCTTCTCACACCAGTGGACACACCCTTTGAGATGGACTCAAGCTCTGTACCTTCAAGCTCCTTTTGCAACATTGATGCGTATAGCTCGATGCTGCAAAGGGGGTTTCTCATCTCGTGCACGATGGTTGCCATCATCTCTCCCATTGCAATCAGCCTTTTATTTCTCTCCTGTATTGCCTCTTTCTGCCTTTTTTCAGTGATGTCTTTAAGCATCAGCACATAGCCTGTGGTGGTATTTTCAGATACAACCTCAGAAAGACTAAGCAGAAAGATGCGGTTTTCGTTGTTAATTGAGATGCCTATTTCGGTGCCGTCAAAGCCCTGATTACAGTAGGTTTCAGGTGATATGTGGTTTCTGAGTTTTGCAGCCTCTTTGTTCATCATGAGTACCTTACCATCAACGGATATCACAAACAGGGCATCCCTGATACAGTTTACCACTGACCTGAGCATCTCAAGGGTGTCTTTTAGCTCCTGATTCTTTGCCTGAAGTTCCTGGTTCAGTCTTTTTACCTCATCTCTCAGGCTGCTATAGTACTTCTGAAGTGCCTCTGATGCAAGGCTGAATACCTTAAAAGCCTCATTGAGTTTTTCGATCTCCTTCATAGGCTATAACTCCATAAGTGATTTTTTCAGTTTATCCTCATAAAAGGTCTCCTTCAGGAACCTTCCATATACGCTTTTTTTCTTGCTTAGAATCTCTCGGGTCTTTGGGTCGTTGTCAATAAGGATAAGCCTGAGCATAACATGGGGGTTAAGCTCATTGAGTTTCATGGCAAGCCTGTAGTACTTTGACGCCTCTTTGAGCTTTCCCCTCTGGTAATAGAGGTCACCGATAAGCTGATAATCAACCGCCCTGTCAAGGGCTCCTGAAAACCTGATGTAAAGCTCGGAGAAACCCTGAGGCTGGACCCTGTCGGCGATCATCATAAGAAGGTCGTAGTCAGCCTCTGTGGGGGTCTTGATTTTCTTAAGCAGAGAGAGGGCTCTATCAGCCCTGCCGTCAAGGGCAGCTATATATGCCCTGACACGGTATATCTGATCGTTAAGGGTTTTCGGGGTTTTTAGTTTGCTGTAAAGGGCCTTTAGTTTTTCTCTGTTCCCAAGCCTTCCGTAAAGAAGGGCAAGCTCACAGATGGCAGCAGTTCTTACAGAGCTGTTACCGTTACGGATGAGAAAATTATAAACCCTCTCAAAGTCTCCACCTTCCTCTATCAGTGCCCTTGCAACCTCAAGGAGGGTCTTCTGTCTTTTTATGGTCATCAGGAACCTTCCACACTCCCTCCAGGTCTTTATAAAGCTCCTTCTGTCCTTCTTAAGGGTGTCAAGCACAAGGAGTTCCAGCTCCTTAAGTGCCTCCTCAGAGGGGTTACTGCCAAAGATTATCTCTTTAATGTATTTTTCTGAAAGGAGAAACTTACCCCTCTTTCTGTAAATCC
>WFMM01000168.1 GCA_015484595.1 Nitrospirota bacterium
TATCTTTATCTCCCGATCAGCAAATTCATCCTCCATTATCCTTTTTGACATCCCTACACCGCCAATCCCAAAGTGCCCGATGTAGGGCTCAGAGGTAATGAATGTGATTGGTACTCTGTGTCTGATCCTTCTCTTTCTCAACTCTGAATCTATTTCAAAGACATACTCATAGGCTGGCCCAAAACAGCTCACCCCCTGAACAGAACCCACAACTACAGGCCCTGGGTCTTCAAGAAATCTCTCCCATGCCCTGTGGCATCTCACGGCCTGCTCAAGGGTGAATATACACTCTGTGTGGCCCTCATCAGGGCCAAGACCTGGCACAGCAGAGAATACAAGGGCAGGGCCTGTGGCGATTACGAGATAATCATAGGGGATCTCACTGTTTGCCGTGATAACCTTTGATGCATCAGGGTCAACACCTGTTGCTTCCTGGTGTATAAAGGTGATACCCTTTGGAGTCAGTATCCCAGTAAGGGCAATGGTGATATCCTCAGGCCTGCGCCATCCCATTGAAACCCATGGCAGGGAGGGGATGAAGACGAATTTATCAAGGTCTGATACAACGGTGATATCAACCCTTTTGCCAAGATGTCTTTTCAGTTCAAAGGCTGTGGTCAGCCCTCCGAAGGAACCACCAAGAATAACTATTCTTGCCTTTTCTGCCATCGTTACCTCCCCTTTAAAGTTATATATCTGTTGCAAACCCTACTGTCAAAACATCCCCAGGACCTTATCCTCCTTTGTTGCCAAGTCAACCAGTCCGTCCCAGTTGATAATCTTTACCCCTGTCCTTATATCGCCAAGGCCTCTCAGGGAAATATCCTCTTCAATGGCATAGGCTGTTCCACAGTAACCATCAAGCATCTCATTAACCATGAAATACACTCCATCCTGCAAAAGCACTATATCCGAAGATGTATCCCTGGCTATCTTCAGGCCTCTTTTACCTTCAACTGTATTGGGAGCACTTTTAATCAAAACAAGCATATTTTCCTCCTTAAAAAATCATTGTCTTATCTGTATCTATGAGAACCTGTGAGATATCATAGCTGTTCACAACTTCAACACCCTCGATGATATCTTCCCTGTCAAGGCCGGAATCCCGCAAAGAAGCCTTATCAATAAGCACCTCTCCACCCATATCAATGATATCCTTCAAAGCCTCTTCCAGGCTGGTATACTCTGTTTGACCAGCCTCCTGCCCCTTCTTAGCGAGGTAGACTCCTTCATCAACAAGCAATAACTTCACATCTATATCTTCCCCTACTGCACCCATAACATGCCTGACAGCCTCAGCAGCCTGAATACTGCCGTAGGGTGCTCTGGTCAATAATACGGTCAGCTTCATGATGACCTCCTCTTTAAAGATTTATCCATACATCTGTCTCATTCATGGTTTTAAAAAGACCTTTCAAAGAACTTACCTCTGTTCCTTCAATATAGTCATCTTTCGCTGCACGGCGATAGTTCAAGCAGCCTCCTCAGAGATAAACCTTCAGCCCCCTGCTGATAAGTTCTGCAAAAAGGTCTCCAGCATGTGGCAACCCCCTTGCCTTCTGGCCCTTGAGAAAACAATACACCCCATCCCCTGATGCTATGAGATTCACTTTATGACCTTTCCTGAGAGCTGCATCAGCAAGCCTTACGGTGGTAAGGGTGTTTTCAGAAGAGTAAGGCGATGTTGTCAAAAATATTGTGAATGTCTTAGCCATGAAACCTCCCTTCCTTTAATTATGTTATCTCCTTCTGTTGCCCGGGTATTTCCCTTTTTTCGTTACAGGACAGCATGCAGGTGGGGGCAGTTGCTCTGGGTAGTCCTTCTTCAGTATCTCCAGCAGATCAGGTATGATAGGGTCAACAAGGTAATAGCACCTCAACCTCCCATCCATATAGTAATCAATCAGGCCATAGCGCCTGAGCATTGACAGATGCTGTGAAACATTGGACTGGCTTATATCAAGGAAGTCTTCCAGGTCACTTACACACTTTACACCCTTTGTGAGTTCATCCAGTATCCTTAATCTTACCGGATGCCCCAGCACCCTCAATAACTCAGCCTGTGCTCCAATTGATCTCATGCATTATAATATTATAATATTATAATATTTGTCAAGAAAAAAATTAGAGGTTCTTTTTTTATGATTCCTAATAAATTATATTTCTCTTCAAGATTCAAAAAATCTTTTGTTAACAAACAATATATTTAGTATATTTTTGTAAAATCTGAAGTATTTGACAGAACTAATAAAAACATTGTATTTTATAAGACTTGATAATTTTCAGGGCCGCTAGCTCAGTCGGCAGAGCACCGCCCTTTTAAGGCGGGTGTGCGGGGTTCGAATCCCCGGCGGCTCACCAGGACAGAGGTCGGAGGTCGGAAGTCAGATAACATATTCTGATTTCCGATTTCAGACTTCCGTACAGCGTCCCCATCGTCTAGCCAGGCCTAGGACACCGCCCTTTCAAGGCGGTAACACGGGTTCGAATCCCGTTGGGGACGCCATATTTTTCTTTTAAAATCAATAGGATAGCTTTCAAACA
>WFMM01000169.1 GCA_015484595.1 Nitrospirota bacterium
GAGAAATCATCAGGTGACAGTCTTTACGACCGCTCTGCACTGAGGGCGATCATGAAGGCATCTCCTCTTCCACCACCACCAGAGGAGATGGAAATAGGGATAAGGTTCAGGCCATGAAAAGGTATCTATTACTGCTTTTAATATTTCTTTTGACAGCCAGTCCTGCAGGGGCAAGGGTTTACATCGACATAAACTCCCCTGCGCTTCGCGCTGTGCCTACTGCTGTATATGATTTCAGAGGTGCACCTGAAGGAAAAGAGGTATCTCAGGTGGTTAGAGAAGACATGCAGCTAAGTGGTATCTTCGAGGTTGTGCCAAAGGAGACCTATATAGAGTCAGACCTTCCTGCCTTCAATCAGTCAAACTGGACACCTCTCGGGATTGACCTTGTTTTGAAGGGCGCGGTTTTTTCCGAGGGTGATAGTCTGGTCGTTACTGTTTATCTCTACGATGTGGTTGACGGAAGGGTGGTGCTTAAAAAGCAGTATCGCTCAAAGAAAAGGTTTTTACGCCCCCTGGGTCATTCTGTAACAAATGATGTCTACAGGGCAATAACCGGCCAGGACGGCCCTTTCAGGACAGAGATTGCCTTTGTGGGTATTAACAAAAGGGGGAAAAGACACATTTACATCATGGACTGGGACGGTAAGAGGCTTAAAAACACGGGCATCTCTGGTGAGCTTCTTACCTCTGTTCACTGGTCACTGGATGGAAAGAGCCTTGTTTACTCAGCTATAAAAGGAAAACAGTGGGGCATATACCTTGCTGACTTCAGGACCTCAAAGGAAAAAGAGCTGTTTCGCTCCCGGGGCACCAACATTGCTGGTGATTTCCTCCCTGGAAGAAGATCTATTCTTTTTTCATCCTCCTACAGGGGTTCTCCAGACATTTACATTTACAACCTGATTGAGAAAAGACAGAGCCGTATAACCTGGAGTAGCGGCATTGAGGTATCACCAACCGCCTCACCTGACGGCAAGTGGATTGCCTTTGTATCAAACAGGGCAGGCACACCACAAATATATAAGATGAGACTTGACGGAACGGGTCTAAGAAGAATAAGCTTTACAGGTGGCTACAATACCTCGCCTGACTGGTCACCAAGGGGAGACCTTATCGCCTTTAGTGGTCTTGTGGGTGGTCATCATCAGATCTTTGTAGTAAACCCAGAAACCTTAGAGGCAAAACAGCTTACAAGGACTGGAAACAACGAAGACCCTACATTCTCACCGGATGGCAGATTCATTGCATTCGTTTCTGATAGAAATAGTTATAAGGCAATATATATAATAAGAGTAGATGGCACTGGACTGAAACGACTTACTGGAAGGGGCATTCAGGCTATTTCACCTGACTGGTCTCCTGTTAATCTTTTTTGATAAAAAATAATGCAAAGGAGGTCCTTATGAAGAGGCACTTTTTGTTGGCAGCATCTTTGGTAATTATGGCTCTGTTTGTTTTTCAGGGCTGTGCTTCAAGGAAGGTATCCAACCCAGTAGGCCCTTCTGGCACAGAAGAGGGAATGCAAACAGGTGAGATGGGTAGTGCTCAGAAGACAGAAGAGGCCACAACTATACCATCAGAACAGGAAAGCATCAGTGAACAGGAGGTGCCCACACTGAAGACCACAACTGTTCAGGAGCCAAAGGTTGCAGAGATTTCAGAAGAGGAAAAGGCAGAGGTCTTTAAGGATATACACTTTGACTTTGACAGATACGACATCCGAGACGAGGACCGTCCCATACTGAAAAAGATAGCTGACTGGATGATAGAGCACCCCTCAGTAAAACTAATTATCGAGGGACACTGTGACGAAAGGGGAACAAATGAGTACAACCTTGGCCTTGGTGACAGAAGGGCCTCTGCTGCAAAACAATATCTTGTCTCACTTGGTGTCTCAATGAGCAGGCTTTCTACCGTAAGTTATGGCGAGGAGCGTCCCCTTTGCACAGAGCACAATGAGCAGTGTTGGTGGCGTAACAGACGGGCACACTTCGTTGTAATTGAAGGGCAGTAAAGGCCATTGAAAAGCGAGTTTAAGCAATAAATCCTGGGGACGGGAGTAGTTTTTAGACTTAGACTACACCTTGTACACTACCCCGTGCACCCTCTAAGCTTAGTATCAGGAGGCATTGAAGCCATGAAAAAGGGATTTATAAAGGTCCTTGCAGTCAGCCTATGTATTGTCTTTTCAGGCTGTGTGGCATCCACCACGGACATGCAGATTCTCCAGAACGACCTTGTCTCGCTTACGAACCGTTACAATGCCCAGCAGCTGGAGATAAAGAGGCTTAAGGCAGAAGTAAGCAAGATTAAGAAGGCCTCGGAAGAGGGGAAGCGTGACAAAGAGACCTTTGAGGCACTTCGTGACAGCCAGGTTGCCCTGAATGACAGGATTGATGCATTAAACAGAGATATGCAGGAGCTGCAAAACAGGATTGACGAAAGCCTTTATAAGATAGAAAAGGCCCTTTCAGATGCTGAAACCGAACGCTCTGTAAACAGGGCACAGATTGACCAGATTATGAAAGAGCTTGCAGAGATGAAAACAAAAATAGAGGCATTAAATACCCGAGTGGCTGAATTAAAGAGCATACCAAAGCAGGAAGCCCAAAAGCCACAACCTGAAGAAACCGTGAAAAAAACCGAGCCCAAGACACCGGAGGACTTTTACAGGTTAGCCCTTGAGAAGTTAAAGGCTGGAAAGACCATTGAGGCTCGTAAGGACTTTGAGAGTTTTATTAAGAGGTTCCCTGACTCTGACCTTGCTGACAATGCCCAGTACTGGATCGGGGAGTCCTACTACAAGGAAGGAAACTACGAAGATGCCATACTTGCCTATGATGCACTTATTAAGAAATATCCTGACTCAAACAAGATAGCTGCAGCAAAGCTCAAACAGGCCTACTCATTCCTCAAGATCGGAGACAAAAACGCAACCATGATTATCCTTAAGGAGATACTTAAATCCTACCCAAAATCAGACGAGGCAAAACTGGCAAAGAAGAAGCTTGAGGAACTGAAGAAGACCGGAAATAGGAAGCAGTGAATGTTAAAGGATGGATTTAGCAGAACCATCGACTACATGCGGATTTCGGTTACCGACCGCTGTAACCTCCGCTGTATCTACTGCATGCCCCATGACATAAAACCAGTGGAGTTTAAAAACATCCTTACCTATGAAGAGATAATACGAATTGTTCGGGTCAGTGTAAAACTGGGTGTAAGAAAAATAAGGCTTACCGGAGGAGAGCCCCTTGCAAGGAAGAATATCCAGTATCTTGTTAAGAGGCTAAAGGAGATAGAGGGAATCGAAGAGCTTAGCATGACCACAAATGGCATCCTTCTAAAAAGATACGCCCATGAACTGAAAGAGGCAGGTCTTGACAGACTTAACATAAGCATTGACTCACTCGATAAAGACAAATACAGAGAGATTACAAGAGGAGGCTCCCTTGAAAGGGTGCTTCAGGGCATGGAGCTTGCTCACAGCCTTGGTATCTCACCGATAAAGGTTAACACCGTAATTATTCGTGGTGTTAACGACTCAGAGATTGAGGGTTTTGCTGGTTTTACCCTTGAAAATCCCTATCATGTAAGATTCATAGAGTTCATGCCAGGGAAGGGAAACCACTGGTCAAAGGAGGATGTGGTAGGGATTGAAGAGATAAAAGACAGGATTCAAGAGAGATTTGGAGTTCTTGAGCCTGTTAAAAGGAAAAAAACCGGCCCCTCTGAAGACTTCAGGATAAAGGGAGCCCAGGGGATTGTGGGATTTATCGGTGCCGTAACCCATGGGTTCTGCAAGAGCTGTAACAGGTTAAGGCTCACTGCTGACGGTATGTTAAGGCCCTGTCTGTTTTCAAAAAGCATGATAGACCTGAGGTCACCCCTTAGAAATGGAGCCACTGACGAGGACATTGAGCGACTGCTTCAGTGTGCAGTTGATATAAAGCCTCAGGGTCACACAATTGGAGTTGACGACGACAGGGGCTCAATAGACCTTCCCATGTCAAAGATTGGTGGTTAATCATACACTGCTTTCCTGACGACACCTTCCTATTACTGCTGGAGGGTTATTTTTCTTGATATCTTTATATGGTTGGTTTCAACTTAGAGTGCAGCTGTGTAACAGGTAAGTAATAAATCTATAAGAATTTTTTACTTTACCTTGAAATAATCATTATGATAAACTCTTAATCCAAAAATTTTATGTAGAAAATCGTTACACTTAAAACTCAATTGTGGATTTTTGTAATTTTTTAACTAATAACTAATAACTAATAACTAATAACTAATAACTAATAACTAATAACTAATAACTACAATGTGAGGTGTTATATGCTTATTATTGGTGAAAAACTGAGCATCATTGCAAAAAGGGTAAGAGAGGCCATGCAGAAGCGTGACAAGGGGCCTATTCAGGAGATTGCCCGCAGGCAGGCAGAGGCTGGTGCAGGTATGATTGATGCAAACATTGGCCCTGCAGAAGACGGCGGTGAGGAGTTGATGGAGTGGATGGTAACCACCATTCAGGAGGCTGTGGAGTTACCTGTCTGTCTTGATACCACCAACTACGCTGCCATAGAGGCAGGTCTTAAGGTGCATAACAACGACTATGGCCTTCCGATGATAAACTCCACCTCCAATGACCCTGAGAGATTTGCCATGCTCGAGCTGGCAGCAAAATACAACTGTCTGATAATTGGCCTTACCGTTGGAAAGGGAGGGCTTCCAGCTGACGAGGAAGAGCGTGCTGCAATTGCAGCAGAGATAATGGCAAGGGCCATGGAGTATGGCGTGCCCCTTGAAAACCTCTATCTTGACCCGCTGGTGCTTCAGATTGCCACTACACAGGAGCAGGCAATTAAGGTCATCAGGGCAGTGGAGATGTTTCAGCAACTGAACGAACCACCCATGAAGACAGTGGTGGGGCTTAGTAATATCTCAAACGGATGCCCAAAGCATGTAAGACCGATTCTCAATAAGTACTATTTTCTGATGCTTGAGAGGGTGGGTCTGACAGCAGCCATTGCCGACCCTGCAGAGATGAAGGAGGCAATGGAGGAAAAGGAGCTCTTTGAGAAGGTGCTAAAGGGTGAAGAGATAGAGGACAAAGAGAAGATGACCATAATGAAAAAGACCATTGATGTGATAGAGGGCAAGACCCTCTATGCCCACTCCTATCTTGAGATGTAAAAGAAGTGTTGAGTTTTGAGTGTTGAGTGTTGAATGAAAATATAATATATAGTTATTGTGAGTAAAGGTACAGCAAAGGGAGTAAAAGAAAAAAGTTATAAGTTTGCACTTAAGATTATCGATTTAGTGAGAGAGTTGCAAAAGGAACAAAAGGAGTTTATTCTGTCAGGACAACTTTTAAGGTCGGGCACGAGTATAGGGGCAAACATAGTAGAGGCAAATGCTGGTGTTAGCAAGAAGGATTTTGCAGCAAAAATGGCAATTGCTTCAAAGGAGGCACGGGAAACGGAATACTGGCTTAATCTTTTAAAGGATGCTGGTTTTATCGACGAAAGAAGGGCAGACTCGGTGATGAAAGATTGTGATGAGTTGATCAGGATGTTGACATCAATCGTGAAAACTTCAAAGAAAAATATATGTGACTCAAAACTAAACACTCAACACTAAACACTATATACTGGAGGTAAATCATGGCAATACCTGAGTTAAAAGAGAGCTTTTCGGGAGTTGTTTTCCCTGTAACCATAGGAACGGAAAAAGAGGAGGTCTTTGGTGGGGAAAACACCCTGCCCTTTCATAAATTTGAGGGTGAGATACCCAACCGTCCACTGATTGCCTATGAGATACAGGACATTGCACCAGAGGACTGGCCTGAGACAGTAAAGAAGGTCTACGAAGGAGTAAGTGATGACCCTGTAAAGTGGGCCAAGTACTGTGAGGATGAGCTTAAGGCCAGGGCAATCGCCTTGAGACTCATAGGCACCCATCCTGACCAGAAAGACCTCTCAGCAGATGATGCGGTGAATGTGGTAAAGGATGTGCTTTCTGCAGTGAAGGTGCCCCTTATAATACTTGGTTCAAACCATGTGGAGAAGGACTCAGAGGTTCTGCCAAAGGTGGCAGAGGCAGCAAAGGGTTACAACTGCATAATAGGCAAGGCGCAGGAGGCAAACTACAAGACCATAGCAGCCGCTGCCATGGCAAACGACCATAAACTGATAGCCATGAGTGAGCTTGATATAAACCTCTCAAAGCAGCTCAACATCCTGCTTACACAGATGGGCTTTGACAAGGAAAAGATAATAACAGACCCCATGTGTTCAGCCCTTGGTTACGGGCTTGAGTATACATACTCGGTGATGGAGAGGATAAGGCTTGCCGCCCTTGCCCAGAACGATGAGGTGATGCAGCCACCAATGTTCGGTGATGTGGGCATGTATGTATGGAAGATAAAGGAGACCCAGGCATCAGAGGAGACACTTCCAGAGTGGGGCTCCCTTGAGGAAAGGGCTGTGCTCTGGGAGGCAATGACTGCTGTTGGGCTTATGATAGCAGGTGCAGAGCTATTCGTAATGCGCCATCCCAAGGCAGTGGAACTGGTTGAGAGGTTTGTGGACGAGATGATATAAGGCAGTTTTGAGTTAAGAGTGTTTAGTGTTGAATTGATGTAAAAAGATCTTTTCAACTAAACACTCAAAACTCAACACTCAACACTAAATATTTGGAGGTTATAAAATGGCATTAAGCGGTGTAGAGATATTCAAGCTTTTACCAAAGACAAACTGTAAGAAGTGCGGTTTTCCCACCTGTCTTGCCTTTGCAATGAAGCTTGCCCAGAGGCAGACCACGCTGGATAAGTGTCCTGATGTCTCTGAAGAGGCAAAGAAGATACTCGGTGAGGCATCGGCACCGCCTGTTAGACCCATCACCTTTGGCACAGGGGATAAGGCCGTTAAGATGGGTGAGGAGACGGTGCTTTTCAGGCATGAAAAGAAGTTTGTAAACCCCAATGCCTTTGTGCTTGAGATAAAGGATACAGAGGATGACGCAACTGTTGATGCCAAGATCAATGATGTTTTAACTTCAGAGATAAATCGAGTTGGCCAGCTCCTGAGGGTTGACGGTATCTGCATAACCAACGACTCTGGTGATGCAGGGAAGTTTGGAGCCCTTGCTGAGAAGGTGGCCTCAAAGGCACCAGATGTCGGCGTTGTGGTAAACACCGAAAGCCCTGAAGGGGCAGAGGCAGCCCTTAAGCATTTCTCAGGTAAGGGAGCCGTACTTTATGGGGTAACCGCTGAAAATGCCGAAAAGATGGTTGAGATAGCCAAGAATAATAAGGTAGCAGTGGGAATAAAGGCTGATGGGCTTGAAGCAGCAGCAGAGCTTACCGAGAAGGTGAAGTCCCTCGGTGTGGAAGACATAGTGATTGATTCAGGGGCAAGGAAGGCATCCGAGATACTTGAGCACAACACCCTGATAAGAAGGGCAGCCATAAAGAAGAACTTTAAACCCCTGGGGTATCCGATTATAAACTTCGTCCAGCGGGATGATGCCATGTATGAGGCATTGGTGGCAGGGCTTGGTGTTTGTAAGTACTCATCCATAGTGGTAATGAGCTCTGCCGAGAAGTGGAAGAACCTGGCACTTTTTACCCTCAGACAGAACATCTACACCGACCCACAGGTGCCCATGCAGGTAGAGCAGAAGATATACAAGATTGGTGAGCCCACACCTGACTCACCGCTTCTTATTACCACGAACTTCTCGCTCACCTATTTTATCGTATCAGGTGAGATAGAAAACTCAAAGGTGCCGGCCTGGCTTGCGGTTATGGACTGTGAGGGGCTCAGCGTGCTTACGGCCTGGGCAGCAGGTAAGTTTACAGGGGCAAAGATAGCCAATTTCATAAAGGAAAGCGGTATTGAAAAGGAGATTAAACACCGTGAATTGATAATTCCAGGCTATGTGGCAATCTTAAGTGGTGCCATTGAGGAAAAGCTTGAGGGCTGGAAGGTAACTGTTGGTCCAAGGGAGGCAAACGGTCTGCCAGCCTTTTTACGCTCAAGAGCAGCATAAATGATATTAAACTCTAAATACTAAGCACTAAATTCTAAACTGGGATTGTTTATATTTGGGAAATTGTAATTTGGAAAATTAGGATTTGTTTAGAATTTAGAATTTCGAGTTTAGAGTTTTAGAGTCTATTATTAGTAATTTAAATCGGTCAATTAAGTAAGTTGACTTTTATAAAGTAATTGGTATAAAAATTAGATATAGCCCTTAATCCCGTCTTTAAGAAAAAGGCGGGATTTAATTATTTTAAAAAAGACAACAAACACAGAGGAGGTTCAGATGTCAAAGATAATAGCCTCAGCAGCGATTCGTGGCTCTCACAAGGTCTTCAAACAGGCTGAGGAGCTTTTACAGAAGGTCATAGCTGAAAAAGGCGAGGATTACAAGTTTGAGTTTCCTGATACAGCCTACTATCTGCCGATGATTTATGCAATAACGGGATTTGAGGTTAAGACCCTCAAGGACATGAAAGAGGCACTCAGGATGACGCAGGACCTGCTTCATGACGAACCGGATGACAATCTCTGGACACCCTATCTTGGTGAGGCCCTTGACAGTGGAATGGCAACGCTTTTTGCAGAGGAGATATGGCTTGCCTGTCGTTACATCGAGGGGCTTGAGCCAGAAAAGGACCCTGAGACTGGTTACGAGTACAATGGTTTTATCACTGATACCATTCAGCGTAACCTTGGTATCCAGCTGGTTGATGGAAGGATGCCGGGTTTTGCAGCCATTATTGGCGCTGCACCAGACGAGGAAACGGCAGTCAAGATAGTGCGTGAGCTTCAGGAAAAGAACATCCTGGTCTTCCTTTCAGGTCAGGCAAAGGACAAAAACGGAAAACTCACCAGCTGCACACGCCAGTTGCTTAATCAGGGAGTTGAGCTTGGATGGGATGTCTATGTGGTTCCCCTTGGCACCACCACAGAGCACACCCTCTATGCCCTTGACTGGGCAATCAGGGCATCCCTTATCTTTGGTGGACACAAACCAGGGGACTTTAAAAACAACCTCAAGTACACAAAGGACCGAGTCTTTGCCTTTGCACTTGGTCTTGGTGAGATGGATGACATCAAGTGGGCAACCGGTGCTGGTGCTATAAATATGGGCTTTCCTGCGGTCTGCGATACAGAGGTTCCTGTTATCCATCCAACAGGTGTGTGTACTTACGAGGAGGTTGAAAGGGAGCTTGACCACGACAAGATCGTTCAGCGTGCCATAGAGGTCAGGGGACTTAAGGTCATCGTTGACAAACCTCCCATACCGATTGCCTATGGTTCGGCCTTTGAGGGTGAGCGTATCAGGAAGGACGACACCTTTATTGAGTTCGGTGGAAACCGCACACCTGCCTTTGAGTGGTGCAGGATGAGGGAACTTGACGAGATAGAGGATGGAAAGATCACTATCGTTGGTGATGACTGGAAGGAGCGTTATGAGCAGGGTGGGCAGATGCCCCTTGGCATACTCGTAGAGGTTGCTGGAAGGAAGATGCAGCCTGACTTTCTGCCTATTATTGAGCGAAGGCTTCATCACAACATAAACGAAGGTCAGGGTATCTGGCACATGGGCCAGAGGGATATAAACTGGATAAGGATAAGCAAAAACGCAAAGGCCGAGGGCTTTTCTCTTGAGGACATTGCAAAGATACATCATGCCATGACGCACAAGAGGTTCAGGGCGATAGTTGACAAGGTTCAGGTAACCCTCTTTACGACCGAAGAGGATGTTATCAAATGGCGTGAGGAGGCAAGGGCTGAGTGGAAGGCAAGGGATGAGCGTCTTGCTGCACTTACGGATGACAGTGTTGATACCTTTTATAGCTGTCTTCTCTGCCAGAGCTTTGCACCGAGTCATGTCTGTGTAATAACCCCCGAGAGGCTTGGCCTCTGTGGTGCCTATAACTGGCTTGACTGTAAGGCGGCGTACGAGATCGACCCAACTGGTGGTAACCAGCCCGTTCCTAAAGGAGAGCTTCTTGATGCAAGATACGGAAGGTACTCAGGAGTGGATGAGTATCTGAAGAAGGCCTCTGGTGGTGCAGTTGAGTCGCTGAACCTCTATACAATCATGGAAAACCCGATGACATCCTGTGGATGTTTCGAGTGCATAGTGGCAATTATTCCAGAGGCAAACGGTGTGATGATAGTTCAGCGTGGCCATACAGGTATGACCCCAATCGGGATGAAGTTTTCCACCCTTGCGGGAACCGTAGGTGGTGGAATGCAGACCCCTGGATTCATGGGAATTGGTGTGAACTTTATAACCAGTAAGAAGTTCCTGGCAGGTGATGGTGGTCTTAAGAGGATTGTATGGATGACAAAGGCACTAAAGGAAAGGGTCAAGGAGCAGTTCCAGAAGAGGGCAGAAGAGGAAGGAGTGCCAGATCTGCTTGACAAGATAGCCGATGAGACCATCTGTGAGGATTCAGAAAAACTGCTTGAGTTCCTGACACAGGTAGGACATCCAGCACTTGAGATGGAGCCCATGATATAAAGTGATTAGTTATGAGTGTTGAATGTTGAGTAAATTTAAGTGAATGATGGAATCTTCCTTAACTCAACACTCAAAACTCAACGCTCAACATTAAAACAATATTTGGAGGTAAAAATGGCTGAGAAGGTAATAAAAAGTGTAGATAAGGTGGCAGAGAATATACTGGAATGGGCAGAGGCTCATGGACTAGAGACTGCCTTTGAGCGTTCTGAGAGAATAAAGCCCTGTCCAATTGGCCACAGTGGTGCATGCTGCAAGATATGCTTCATGGGCCCCTGCAGGCTCGTGGGACAGGATGCAGAGGAAAGGGCAACAGGTGTATGCGGTGCCACCCTTCCAGTGGTGTCAGCAAGGAACCTGCTGAGGATGGTGGCAGCAGGCACGGCAGCACACAGTGACCATGCCCGTGACATGGCCTTTACCCTTCTTGAGGCTGCCACTGGTGAGGCACCTGATTTTCAGATAAGGGATGTTCAGAAACTCAAAAAACTGGCTCGCATACTTGACATCCCCACAGAGGAAAGGACCAAGGAGGAGATAGCAAAGGATGTGGCTGAGAAACTCATCTCAGAGTTTGGTCAGCAAAAGGGCGAGCTTTCCTTTATTAAAAGGGCACCCAAGAAGCGTCAGGAGGTCTGGCGGAAGTGGGGTCTTGTGCCAAGGGGTATTGACAGAGAGGTGGTTGAGGCACTGCACAGGACAAACATGGGTGTGGATCAGGACCCTGACAACCTGCTCATGGCTGCACTTAAGGTCTCCCTGGCTGATGGCTGGGGCGGAAGTATGATAAGTACCGATATAACGGATATACTCTTTGGAACACCAAAGCCAAGAAGGTCTCAGGCAAGCATAGGCATAATGAAAGAGGATGAGGTAAATGTGGTGGTTCATGGTCATGAGCCAACGCTTGCAGAGATGATAGTGGAGGTCTCACAGGAGCCTGAGATCGTTGAGTATGCCAAAAAGAAAGGAGCAAAGGGGATAAATCTTGTGGGGATGTGCTGTACGGCAAACGAGGTTTTGATGCGTCATGGAATCCCAACGGCAGGTGGTTTTCTCAATCAGGAGCTTGCCATTATGACAGGCCTTGCAGAGGCCATAATGGTGGATGTCCAGTGCATTATGCCTGCTATTGCCCAGGCAGCAAAGAAGTTTCATACAAAGGTTGTTACCACCTCGCACAAGGGTAAGATGATAGATGCGGTTCACATTCAGTACGATGAGCACAGGGCAAAGGAGGTTGCCCGTCAGATACTGAGGCTTGCTATAGATAATTACGAAAACCGTAAAGCCGAGGGCGCTCATGTTCATGAGACATCCCCCGTGATAGCAGGCTTTTCACACGAGTACATCGACTACATGCAGGGAGGAAGGTTCAGGGCATCCTTCAGGCCCCTTAACGACGCAATAATGGCTGGAAGGATTCGCGGTGTAGCAGGAATAGTGGGATGTAACAACCCAAGGATTGCCCCACAGGACAGCATTCATGACTATCTTGCCATTGAGTTCATAAAGAACGATGTGCTTGTGGTGACCACGGGATGTGGCGCTGCTGCATGTGCCAAGGCAGGATTTATGACACCTGAGACAGCCCTTGAGATGGCTGGGCCAGGTTTAAGGGAGGTCTGTGAGGCAATTGGAATTCCTCCAATACTTCACCTTGGTGCCTGTGTGGACAACTCAAGGATTTTAACGGTTGCCACACAGATGGCAGAGGAAGGCGGCCTTGGTGATGATATAGCAGACCTGCCAGCAGTGGGAATTGCACCTGAGTGGATGAGTGAGAAGGCTCTGGCAATTGGCTGTTACTTTGTCGCATCTGGTGTATACACCATATTTGGTTCAGAGCACCCTGCCGAGGCATCCAGAGAGGTTCAGAGGATAATGAGTGAGGTCTGGGAAGAGCGGGTTGGTGGAAAGCTTGAGTTTATCCCTGACCCTGAGGAGATACTGAAGAAGTCACTTGAGCACATCGATAAAAAGCGTGATGCCCTTAAACTCCGCAAATACGAGCCAGGCAGATTTGGTGTGGAAAGAAAACTGATGAGCATGGCTGACAGGCGTAAGCTTGAATCAGTGGCAAGACCCCACGAGGGAGTTGGGTAAGAGACAGTGATGAGTGTTGAGTAATTAGTGTTGAATATGAGGAAAGTTAATTTATAATTCAAAACTCAACACTCATAACTCAAAACTAATTCTGGAGGTTCAGATGGATATAGAAAATATTGATATTGACAGAGAGATAGGCAAGGTTGGTGCACACATCTGCGAGCACGACAAAAAGAAGGGACTGTTAATCCCAATTTTACATAAGATACAGGAAGACTATGGTTATCTTCCAGGTGAGGCACTGGAGAGGCTTTCAAAGAAGCTTGGACTGCCCCTTGCAGAGATATACTCGGTGGCGAGTTTTTATCATCAATTTCACTTCAGCCCCCGCGGTAAGAAGATA
Organism: Nitrospirota bacterium; assembly: GCA_015484595.1. Lineage (GTDB taxonomy): Bacteria > Nitrospirota > Thermodesulfovibrionia > Thermodesulfovibrionales > JdFR-85 > JAADIE01. Next base: position 13,001 of record WFMM01000169.1, read on the forward strand.
GTCCGTGTTTGCATGGGAACGGCCTGTCATGTCCGTGGTGCCTCGAAGGTCCTTGAAAAGCTCCAGAACCACTTCAGGATTGATGTTGGCGAGACGACCGAAGACCTCACCATGACCCTTGAAACCGTTGGTTGCGTGGGCTGCTGTGGTCTTGCCCCTGTGGTAACCATCAACGATGATGTGGTGGGTGAACTGACACCCAAAAAGCTGGAAGATGTTATAAAGGAGATAGAAGAAGAGTAACATTAACTCAACACTAAACACTCATAACTAAACATTTAATTATGTGAGGAGGATATGGCTAAGCTTAAGAGCATTGAGGAACTGAAGAATCTGAGACTTTTATTAAAAGAGGAGACCTTTCCGGAAGATCGTGAGCGTATAAGGGTATGCACAGGCACAGCCTGTATCGCATCTGGTGCAAACAAGGTAATAGAGAGGATCGAGGAAAAGGCAAAGGAGCGAGGCCTTGATATACAGATTGTAAGGACGGGCTGTCAGGGGCTTTGCCAGAAGGGGCCTGTTATGAAGGTTGAGCCCTATGGTTATTTTTATCAAAAGGTAAGGGAGAGCGATGCCGATGCACTTGTTACCAATACACTTTCGGCTGGTTATCCTGTAAGACACCTTCTTAATCGTGACTCCTTTTTTGTTGAGCCCCATGAGCTTATTGACGAGCTACCCTTTTATAAAAAACAGTTCCGTATTGCCCTTCGAAACAACGGAAGGATCGACCCCCTTAACATTTACCACTACATTGCGGTTGGTGGGTATGCTGCATTAGAGAAGGCCCTTGGCAGTATGACTCCTGACGAGGTGCTTGACGAGGTTGACAGGGCAAATCTCCGTGGTCGTGGTGGTGCTGGATTCCCGGCAGGTAAGAAGTGGCGTCATACTAAGAGGGCACCAGGGGACTTAAAGTTTGTAATTGCAAACGGTGACGAGGGCGACCCTGGTGCATTTATGGACCGTGCTATCATGGAAGGTGACCCTCACAGCCTTATAGAGGGTATGCTTCTTTGTGCCTATGCAATAGGTGCAGAGTATGGATTTATATATGTCCGTCATGAGTATCCACTGGCCGTTAAAAACCTTCGTCATGCAATCAAGCAGGCAGAGGACCTGGGCATCCTTGGTGAAAACATACTTGGTAGTGGATTTAGTTTTTATCTCGATGTTCGTGAAGGTGCCGGTGCCTTTGTCTGTGGTGAGTCAACTGCACTGGTTGCCTCAATTGAGGGTGACAGGGGATTCCCAAGACCAAGGCCACCAAGGCTCAGTGAGCCAGGTGGTGGACTCTGGGGCGTGCCTTCTAATCTTAACAACATAGAGACCTATGCATGTGTTCCACCCATAGTTGAGAAGGGTGCTGACTGGTTCCGCTCAATAGGCACCGAGTCGTCCCCGGGAACAAAGGTCTTTGCACTTACGGGTAAGGTTAAGAACACAGGACTTGTGGAAGTTCCGATGGGTATTACCTTGAGGGAGATTATATTTGACATTGGTGGCGGTATACTTGGTGACAAGAAGTTCAAGGCTGTCCAGACAGGAGGGCCTTCAGGTGGATGTCTGCCTGAGGAGTACCTTGACCTGCCCGTGGACTTTGATTCATTAAGGAAGGTTGGCTCCATGATGGGCTCAGGTGGTATGGTTGTGATGGACGAGGATACCTGTATGGTGGATGTGGCTAAGTACTTTCTAAGCTTCACACAGGCTGAGTCCTGTGGTAAGTGTCCGCCCTGCCGTATCGGAACCTATCAGATGTTACAGATACTTGAGAGAATTACCAATGGACAGGGACAACCAGGTGACATTGAACGGTTAATCAAGTATGGAAAGCTCACGCAGGAGGGCTCTCTCTGTGGACTTGGTCAGAGTGCGCCAAATCCTGTGCTGAGCACTATTAAGTATTTCAGGGAGGAGTACGAAGAGCATATTTACGATAAATACTGCAGGGCAAAGGTCTGTAATGGAATGGGTGTTTTTACTATAGACCTTACACAGTGCATCCGTTGTGGTCTCTGCAAAAAGGCCTGTGCCTTTGATGCTGTGAAGGAGACCAAGGATGCCTTTATCATAGACAGAGACTACTGTACCAAGTGTAAGGCGTGTTACATGGTCTGTCCTGTGGATGCCGTGAAGATATGGAAGGAAAGACACCTCAAGATGGTTGAGGCATTGAAGATTCCTCCTGAAAAGATAGAAACCATTGAAAGGAGAGTAAAGATGAAACTAAAGGATGTGCTTGAGGCAAAACCTCGGGAGGTCTTCACTGTAAGAAAGGACAAGAGCGTTTCATACGCAGTGAAGTTCATGAGTGAGCACAACATTGGTGCACTGCTCGTGGTGGATGAAAATGATAAACTGGTTGGTATGTTTACTGAAAGGGATGTGCTTCACTGCACTGCCCGTGGTGTTGACCTTGACTCAGAGCCTGTGGAGAATGTGATGAGTAAAGAGCTCATTACCTTCTCTCCTGACGATGACATCTCCGTTGCAGTGCAGGTAATTGCTGACAAGAAGAAGAGACATCTGCCAATAGTTGAGGGTGACAGGATAGTTGGACTTATAAATTATCGTGATGTGGTGAGCTATCTGCTGCCAGAGGTTTTTTATCTGTCGGAAGCACTATATTAGTTTTGGGTTAAGAATGTTGAGTGTTGAGGTTAAGGATAGTGTTGAGTGTTGAATTATAAGTGTTGAGTTAAAATTTATCTTTTATAACTAAACAATTAACACTTAAAACTAAAAACTATAAATTCGGGGTGTATATTATGGAACAAAAGAAGGTAGTGAAGGTAGAGGACATAAAGAAAGAGGCTGACGAGAAGGGCTGCCCTGTGCAGAGGTCTCTTTATTACATTGATGAGTTCCTTAAGGGGCCTATGTGTGGAAGGTGTTTTCCCTGTGAGATGGGCACATACGAGGCAAGGGTCCGTCTTCAACGGATAATAAACAATGAGGGCAGTGATGAGGATATCCAGGCACTAAAGAGGATTGGCTCGGACATGCTTGTTGCCTCCTTTTGTAAAAAGGGTAAGGACACTGCAAAGTTCCTCCTTGAATGGCTTGAAAGCGGTGTGTTTGAAGAGCACATAAAGGGTATCTGTCCAGATGCAGAGTGCGTTCAGTTTATCAGGTATAAAGTCATTGGTGACAGGTGTATAAACTGCGGTGAGTGTAAAA
>WFMM01000170.1 GCA_015484595.1 Nitrospirota bacterium
GGTGCATGGGTGAAAACTCTATACCCATGTGCCATCTTTATAAATTGCCGATATTTTTTATTTCTGAGTTTTTAAGCTTGTATTTTCAAAGGGTTTTTGATTAAATTTAATATTATGAAAAGGATAGAGATTTACGATACAACCCTCAGGGACGGCTCTCAATCTGAAGAGATAAACTTCTCAGTTGAAGACAAGCTCCGCATCACCGAAAAGCTTGATGAACTTGGCATTCACTACATAGAGGGTGGCTGGCCTGGTTCAAACCCAAAGGATGCCGAATACTTCAAAAAGGCAAGAAAACTAAGGCTTCAAAATGCAAAGGTGGTTGCCTTTGGAAGCACCCACAGGGCAAGCGTATCGGTTGAAAAGGACCACAACATCCAGAGCCTGTTAAAGGCAGAAACACCGGTGATCACCATCTTTGGAAAGACCTGGGACTTCCATGCAACCACAGCGCTAAGGATCTCACTTGAGCGTAATTTAGAGTTAATCTATGACACAGTTAAATACCTCAAAAGCCGGGTGGAAAAGGTTTTCTTTGATGCAGAGCACTTTTACGACGGATTCAAAAACAACCCCGAATATGCGTTAAAGTGCCTTGAGGCCGCACGAGATGCAGGGGCTGACTGTCTCGTCCTCTGTGACACAAACGGAGGCACCCTGCCTGACGAGGTAAAAAAGATCACCCGTGAGGTAAAAAAAGGGCTTAAATGCAAGATAGGTATCCATGCCCACAATGATGCTGAATGCGGGGTGGCAAATTCCCTTGCAGCCGTGGCATCAGGGGCTACCCATGTGCAGGGCACCATTAACGGGCTTGGTGAACGCTGTGGCAATGCAAACCTCTGCTCCATCATTCCAAACCTGCAGATAAAGTCAGGATATGCCTGTATTGGTGATGAAAACATAAGAAAACTCAGAGAGGTATCCCGATTTATAAACGAGATAGCCAATATCCGCCACTTCAATCGACAGCCCTATGTGGGCGACAGTGCCTTTGCCCACAAAGGCGGAGTTCATGTCTCGGCCATACTGAAAAACCCGGAAACTTACGAGCACATAAGGCCAGAACTGGTTGGTAACTCAAGGAGGGTGCTCGTTTCTGACCTTGCTGGAAAGAGCAATATACTGCGTAAGACTGAAGAACTCGGCATCCACATTGACAGGAATTCACCTCAGCTTGAGGAGATACTGCAGACAGTGAAGGAGCTTGAAAACCAGGGCTTTCAGTTTGAGGCTGCAGATGCGTCCTTTGAACTGCTCGTTAAAAAGATAATGGGTCTTCACAGGAGATTCTTCGACCTCATCGGATTCAGGGTTATAGTGGAAAAGCGTAAGGAAGGTGAGGAACCCCTCAGTGAGGCAACCATTATGGTAAAGGTGGGAGGACACATAGAGCACACAGCTGCAACCGGAAACGGCCCTGTCAATGCCCTTGACAATGCCCTTAGAAAGGCACTTGAGAAGTTCTACCCGGCACTTAAGGATGTAAGACTCAACGACTATAAGGTGCGGGTGTTAAGCACAAAGAAGGGGACAGGCTCCCGTGTCAGGGTGCTTATCGAGTCGGGTGACAATGAAAGGAAATGGGGCACTGTGGGTGTCTCTGAAAACATCATCGAGGCATCCTGGCAGGCCCTGGTGGACAGCATAGATTATAAGCTCTTAAGAGAAGAAGACAAATAACTTAAGATTTATGATTTATGATTTATGATTTATTACTAAGTGGCAGAGCCACGGAATTTCTGGGTTAAACATATTAAAAACATAAATTTAAATAAACATAAAGCAATACAATAACTAAATAATAATTAACGCTATCAACACAATTAACGCAATAAACTCGATTAACGCAATAAACGCAATTAACGCAAATAACGCAAAATGATCGCAAAGGAAGGTTATCCCTATATCTTTGTTCTTGCCACTGTCACAGTGGCTTTTTATTTAATGTGGGGTGTGGCTGCTTCAGTGGCTCCCTTTCTGGGGCTTCTGTTTGTGCTTTACTTTTTCCGTGACCCTGAACGGAGCACACCTTTAGAAAGAGGGCTCGTCGTATCACCTGCTGACGGAAGAGTAATTAAGGTTGACCACATAGAAGAGCCTGATTTTATTAAGTCAAGGACACTTAGAATCAGCATCTTTATGTCGCCCTTTAATGTTCATGTAAACAGGGCACCCCTTGACGGAAGGGTTAAAAGGGTTGAGCACCGTAAAGGTGGTTTCAGGGCTGCCTACACTGACCTTGCAGCCCTTGAAAACGAGCATGTCTCAATGTTGCTTGATACCGAGTTCGGTCCTGTGCTCGTCAGGCAGATTGCAGGGCTTGTGGCAAGAAGGATCGTGTGCAGAATGAAGGAGGGTGCAAGTCTTAAAAAAGGACAGCGTTATGGTATTATAAAGCTTGGCTCAAGGGTTGACCTCTTTTTGCCAGCCCATGCTCAGCCACTGGTAAAGATTAACGACAGGGTAAAGGCAGGCTCCACTGTGGTTGCCCATCTGAAGGGAGGAAGATGAAAAAGGGCATATACATACTACCAAACAGCCTTACCATCTGCGGGATGTTCTTTGGCTTTTATGCCCTTCTTTCTGCTATTAAAGGCGATTATGTGAGGGCTGCCTGGGCAATACTTATTGCCAACATCTTTGACGGGCTTGACGGATGGGTGGCACGGCTTACAAACACCACCACCAAGTTCGGTCTTGAGCTTGACTCACTGAGCGACCTTGTTGCCTTTGGAGTGGCACCTGCTGTGCTGGTTTATACCTGGTCGCTGATGCCCCTTGGACGGCCAGGGGCTGCAACGGCCTTCCTCTTTGCAGTCTGCGGTGCCCTGAGGCTTGCACGATACAACATACAGATGGTCTCTGCAGAAAAGCTCTCCTTTACAGGGCTTCCAATACCTGCTGCAGCCTCTGTGATAGCAACGCTGGTGATATTTCACCATAACTTTTCAGACACACCTCCAGAGGGGAGCATATTGGTGCTTTTTCTTACAATCATACTCTCAATATTGATGGTAAGCACCCTCAGGTTTCACGGCATAAAGGAGATTGACCTTAAGAAGAGAAAGCCCTTCTGGTTTCTGGTATTCTTCGTAACCCTTATATTTATAACCGTCGTTCATCCACCGATTGCGCTTTTTACCTTTGCAATGGCCTATCTGCTTTGGGGTATAATAGAAAATACGTATCTTTTTTACAAAAAACGACTGAAAAGAAGGACCACAGCCGCATGAAGATCATAAAGATATTTGACACGACCCTCCGTGACGGAGAGCAATCTCCAGGGGCATCCATGAATGTGGAGGAAAAGCTCCATGTTGCCCGTCAGCTTGCCCGTCTGAATGTGGACATCATAGAGGCTGGGTTCCCCATAGCCTCTCCGGGCGACTTTGAGGCAGTAAAACGGATTGCTGAGGAGATAAAGGGCGTTACCGTGTGTGGCCTTGCCCGTGCAAAAGACCAGGACATAGAGCGAGCAGGTGAGGCCATCAGGCCTGCTGAGTCAGGAAGAATCCACACCTTTATCGCAACCTCAGACATTCATCTTCAGTTCAAACTTAGGATGTCAAGGGACGAGGTGCTTGAGGCCGCTGTTCGTGCCGTGAAAAAGGCAAGGGAGTTCACTGACGATGTGGAGTTTTCAGCAGAGGATGCAACCCGTAGCGACTGGGACTTCCTCTGCAGGGTTATAGAAAGGGTTATCGACGCAGGGGCTACCACAGTAAACATCCCTGACACCGTGGGTTACGCAATCCCACAGGAATTCGGTGAGCTGATTGGATACATAGTCAACAGGGTGCCAAACATTGACAGGGCAGTTATTTCTGTTCACTGCCACAACGACCTTGGCCTTGCTGTTGCAAACTCCCTGACCGCAGTGATGAACGGTGCAGGTCAGGTCGAGTGCACCATAAACGGAATCGGCGAAAGGGCAGGAAACGCTGCCATGGAAGAGATAGTCATGGCACTTAAGACAAGACCAAAGTTCTTTGAAGCTGACACCAGGATAAAGACAGAGGAGATTTACAAGACAAGCCGTCTTGTTTCAAAGATAACGGGCATGGTGGTCCAGCCAAACAAGGCCATCGTTGGTGCCAATGCCTTTGCCCACGAATCAGGCATTCATCAGGATGGCTTTCTGAAGGAGCGCTCCACCTACGAGATAATGAGACCTGAAACAGTGGGCATTCCACAGTCAAAGCTCATTCTTGGAAAGCACTCAGGAAGACATGCCTTTAAGGAAAGATTGAGAGAGCTGGGCTACGAGCTTAGCCCTGAAGAGCTTGACAAGGCATTCGCGAGGTTTAAAAAGATATGCGACCAGAAAAAGTACATCTTTGACGAAGACCTGGAGGTTCTTGTCTCTGAGGAGGTCAAGAAGGTGCCCGAGGTGTTCAGTCTCGTAAGCCTCAGGGTGCAAAGCGGCACAGACTCAAAGCCCACATCCACTGTGGTAATGAACATAAGGGGTCAGCAAAAGGAAACCACTGAAACAGGCGATGGCCCAGTGGATGCCACCTACAGGGCAATTGCAAAGCTAACTGAGACCCGAAGCAGTCTTGAAAGATTTGAGGTAAAGGGTATCACCGGCGGCACCGATGCACTTGGTGAGGTGACCGTGACACTCACGCAGGATGATAGAACGGTAAGGGGAAACGGCTCGGACACTGACATTATCGTGGCTGCAGCCAAGGCATACATTAACGCACTTAACAAACTGGAGATAAGAAAAAGGGTTCCCGAAAAGGGAGTATAGGAGGAATTTGTATGACAATTACGGAAAAGCTCCTGGCAGCACATGCTGGCAAAAAAGAGGTAACCCCTGGAGAGCTCATAAATGCAAGGGTTGACCTGATACTTGCAAACGACATCACAGCACCCATTGCCATCAAAGAGTTTGAACGGATAGGCGCAAAGCAGGTATTTGACCCTGACAGGATCGCCTTTATACCTGATCACTTTGCACCTCAGAAGGACATAAAGGCTGCCGAGCAGTGCAAGCTCTTAAGAGACTTTTCGCACAAACACAACCTTTCACTTTACTTTGAGGTAGGAAGGATGGGTGTTGAGCATGCCCTTTTACCAGAGCAGGGACTGGTGCTTCCTGGGGACCTGGTAATAGGGGCTGACAGCCACACATGCACCTACGGTGCCCTCGGTGCCTTTGCCACGGGTGTGGGCTCCACAGATGTGGCCTCTGCCATGGCAACAGGTGAGTGCTGGTTCAAGGTGCCTGAAAGCATGAAGTTTATCTACTATGGAAAGCTAAAGAAGTGGGTCGGTGGAAAGGACCTGATCCTTTATACCATCGGTGACATAGGTGTTGACGGAGCCCTCTACAGGGCAATGGAGTTTACCGGAGAGACCATCCGGGCACTGCCCATGCACGCAAGACTTACCATGTGTAACATGGCTATAGAGGCTGGTGGTAAAAGCGGTATCATCGAACCTGATGAGGTCACAAAGGAGTATGTGCAGGCAAGGGCAAAGAGGGACTACACCTTTTATAAATCTGACCCTGATGCAGAATATGTGGAGGTAAGGGAGTACGACTGCTCAAAGATAGAGCCAGTGGTTGCCTGTCCGCATCTTCCATCAAACACCCGATGGGCAAAGGAGCTCACAGACATCAGTATTGACCAGGTGGTGATAGGCTCCTGCACCAATGGTCGGCTTGAGGACCTCAGAGAGGCTGCAGCGGTTATCAAAGGGAAAAAGGTAAACCCCAATGTCAGGATGATAGTTATCCCTGCTACTCAGTGGATCTACAAACAGGCCATGAAGGAGGGGCTCATAGAGGTATTCCTTGATGCAGAGGCAGTGGTTTCCACACCAACCTGTGGGCCCTGTCTTGGCGGGCACATGGGCATACTTGCAAAGGGTGAACGGGCAGTGGCAACAACAAACCGCAACTTTGTTGGAAGGATGGGGCATCCTGAAAGTGAGGTCTATCTTGCAAGCCCTGCAGTGGCAGCTGCCTCAGCAGTGCTTGGAAGGATTGCGCTGCCTGAAGAGGTGGTTAATTAAAGATATAGGGTAGAGGTAAGAATTGGCACTAAAGGACAAAAAGAGCACCACCGAGGGGGTCTTTAACACCCTTTCCATACCTGTGTTGATAATAGACTCCTACGGTAAGATTATCGAGCTTAACGATGCCCTCTCATCCATGCTTAAGAAGGACGCAGGGGAGCTAAAGAATCGTCACCTTAAGGACGTTGAGGCTCTTTCTTCGCTCTGGTCAAGCTTCCTTTATGCAAGGTCTTCACCAGAGATAGTGCGGGACCGCATAAAACTAAACGACAGGGAATACGAGATACAGCTTAAGAACACAAAACTCAACCATCATAAAGAGATAGTTTCGGTTACATTTTACGACATAAGTCACTTTATGTCCATAGAAGAGCAGTTATCAAAGAGAAACCGGGAGCTGATAATCATCAATACCCTTTCCACCACATTCATCAACTCTGACAACATCTCGGAGGTCTTTAATGACCTGCTTGAAAAGGTATTGATGCTTACTGAGTTTAAGATAGGAATCATCATGTTAAGAGAAAAAAACGACTTCAGGATTGTGGCTGAAAGCGGTGTCTCAAAGGAGTTCTCAAAGAATACAAAACAGGGGGCACTGGACAAACTCCTTTGGTATGTGTTTGACGAAGGCCAGCCCCTTTACATAGCAGAGGAGGAAGAGCTTAAAAACAACCCAACCCTTATAAAGGAGGGCATAGAGTTTCTCGTCATCTCACCACTTGTCATCTCTGACAACATTTTCGGGGCACTCTTGCTTGCAAGCAGAAGACCCATTGTCTTTGATTTTGACCTTGCATCCCTTGTCTCAATGGTTGCAAACCACTCTGCATTAATCATTGAAAAGGTAAAGCTCTTTGAAGAGACCCAGAGGCTCTCCATTACTGACGCCCTTACAGGGCTTTACAATGTAAGGCACTTTTACAGAAGCCTTCAGCAGGAGCTTGAAAGGGCAAAGCGTTATAACGACATATTCTCGCTTGCCATCCTTGATATCGATGACTTCAAGATTGTTAACGACACTTACGGGCATCAGGTCGGAGATGACCTTTTAAAGGAGTTTGCCGACATCCTATGTAACTTCTCAAGACGCTCCGACATTGTTGCACGCTATGGAGGAGAGGAGTTTGTGATGATACTTCCAAAGACAACCAAACAAAGTGCCTACAACCTCGCAAGTCGTATCCTTGAAAAGATACAGAGCCACGACTTTCTCAGTCGTAAGGGCTACCACCTGAAGATTACATCAAGTGGAGGCATATCATCCTATCCAGAGGATGGTGACAGTGAAAAGGAGCTCCTTTACTGTGCAGACATGGCACTTTATAAGGCTAAACAGGAAGGAAAGAAAAGGGTGGTATGCTTTGACAGGACCATAGAAGCAGAGGTGTTATGATGAAAAAGATATACACTAAACCTCAAAGCCTCAAGGATGCAGCATTCAGGTTCTGTCCTGGCTGTGGACACAGCATACTTCATAAACTCATAGCAGAGCTGATAGACGAGTTTGGCATAAGAGAAAAGACCATTGGCATAGCACCTGTTGGATGTGCAGTTTTTGCATACGATTACTTCAACTTTGATGTGATAGAGTGTGCACACGGACGGCCTCCTGCAGTGGCAACCGCCCTTAAACGGGTAATGCCTGACAGGTTTGTCTTCTCCTATCAGGGAGACGGAGACCTTGCATCAATAGGCATGGCAGAGATAATTCACGCTGCCAATCGCGGAGAAAACCTCTCTGTGGTCTTCGTAAACAACGCAAACTACGGAATGACCGGTGGTCAGATGGCACCAACCACACCAAAGGGCATGAAAACCTCCACCACACCTTATGGCAGAAGACCTGAGAAAGAGGGTTATACAATGATGGTATCCGAGATTATTGCTCAGCTTCAGGGAGCGGTTTTCGTTTCAAGAACGGCCCTTGATGGCATAAAGGGGGTAAAACAGACAAAGAGGATGATAAAAAAGGCCTTTCAGTATCAGCTTGAAAACAGGGGTTTCAGTTTTGTTGAGGTCCTCTCTCCTTGCCCCACAGACTGGGGCATATCTCCCTCGGAGGCATTTAACTATGTGAAGGACTCCATGGAGCAGGTATTCAAACCTGGCATACTGAAGGATCTCTATGATGAATAAAGAGGGCAAACAAGGGGAAAACACAAAAAGCCTTATCATTGCAGGTTACGGCGGGCAGGGCATA